>JBLNEM010000266.1:0-12951 GCA_050262655.1 Mycobacterium leprae
CTGACGAATAATGGAGCGACGCCGAGCAACTTGGGTATCGCAGAATAGGTGGGTATGAGAGCGCATGAGAGCTGATATACTTAATGCCTTTCTGTTGGGCGCCATGCACACGCTGTCGGCCGAAACCAAAGGCCCCGTTCAGCGCACTGGCCTCAACCTCGATGGCAGCGATCAGATTCATGACGAAGTAACGGTTTATATCGCCCTCGTCGGGGGCCTCCGTGGCGTGGTGCTCGTGGGAATGCCCACGGAAACCGCCCGACGCATCGCGTCTACGATGATGGGTGAATCCCTGCCTGAACTCACGGAGATGGGATTCTCCGCCCTGGCCGAACTGGGCAACCAGACAGCCGGTCGGGCGATGATTGAGCTGGAGCGTGTGGGCTTTACCTGCGACATTACCCCTCCGACCATCATGATCGGTCAAAGGGCCAGAATTTCGACCCTGGGGCTGCCCCGCTTCGTAATCCCGCTCGAGACCCCAGACGGCCCGTTACACATCCACGTCGCGGCCGATGTGGTCCCGGTCTGATCGCCATGAGAAAAATCCCCCGCCAACTGCACCACAGTTGGTGGGGGATCTTTTTTATCTGCTCTCAGGCCGCCACTGGGCCGCGACGGCACCGAACACCACCAGAGCGATGCCGACCACCTGAAGAACCCCCAGCCGTTCACCGAGGAGCAACAGGGCCATGATTGCTGTGAAAACCGGCTCCAGCGTGCTGATGATCGCCGCTCTGGTCGGACCCACCCGAGCCATCCCCGCGTACAGGGTGATGAGCGCCAGGATCGTAGAGCTGAACGCCAAGCCGGCGCCGGAAAAGTAGGCCTGAAGATGCGGCAATGGAGATCGAAGGCTGGCTTCCAGGACCAGATAGACAATCGCGGCACCGGTGATGACATGCGCCGACGCCACGTCGGGCGCCACATTGTCGGCCCAGCGATCGCTCATCAGCAGATACCCGGTATAGACAACGGCGGAGGCCAGGATCAAGAAGACCCCCTGCCACGAAAACCCGCCAAGGTCATCCCCAAGCAAGAGCCAGGTCCCCGCGATAGTCAACGCCAGACCCGCCAGCTTGCTTGAGGTAAGGGCCTCCCCTCGGAACAGCCCGGCCACTGCCACCATTGCCGGATAGCAGTAGAAGAGGCCGGTGGCCAAACTGGCATTGATGTGCATCAGAGCCGTGAAATAGAGCAGAGCGACCATGGCAACGCCGCCAGCCCCGAGGATCATCAGCTTGAGCCGTTTGGCCACGGTGAGACCGCCCAACCTGCCCTGTATGGCGAGATAGAGTACGAGCACCGTCGCCGCCGTTGAAAAGCGGACCATGCCCAGCGTGATCGCATTGGCCCCGGCCTGGTAGGCGAACTTACCGAGAATCGGATTCGTGGCAAACCCCAGGGCGGAGAGTACCATGAGCAGGCCCCCGGCTGCCTGTCCCCGGCTGGTGACCCCACTCTTGGGTGCTTGCGATTGATCGCGCTGGTCTACTGCTGTGTTGCTGACCCCCAACCACGGCCCCTCCTTGCGAATGGCTCTTCGTGTATGACTGCAAAAAAACAACTCCAGTGGCGCCGTATCGTCGGCCGCTGGAGTTGGGCCATGAGACGTTTTCCCAAGTCTATAGGTGCGTGCAGGATCCGTCAAGCCCCGGCGGCGTTCTTTCGGTCCCGCGTGGCACAACGGACCATGGCCATGAGCGCAATCCGGATGAGTTCGTCCTCACCTCTGATGAAGTCTCGGTTATCGGCATGGTTGGCGATCTCCAGCCCCACCGCCGAAGAGTGTTCGATGGGTTTCGCATTGCCGCCGTCCAGCACAAACCCGGCGGCGCAACGCCACCCGTGGTATTGACTCATGATGAACGCCGTGTCCGCCTCCATTTCGATGGCCAGCACCCCCGCCTTCTTGGCTAATTCGCTCTGCCCCTCATCCTTGGGCGCATAGAACGCGTCCCCCGCACTGGTAAGCCCCAGCCGGACCGGCACACCGCTTTCCGCGGCGGCCTGCTGCAAGTCTTGTGTCAGCCCGAAGTCCGGTATAGCCGGGAAGGCAGCCGGCAGATAGCTGTAGGAAGTGCCGCCACCCCGGACGACGCCCGTGGAGAGGACAATATCGCCCGCACCCAGGTAATCCTGAACGGCACCGGCCGACCCCACCCGCAGGAACGTGTCGACCCCCAACTTGCCAAGCTCCTCCAGCGCGATGGCCGCCTGAGGCCCGCCCATTCCCGTCGAGCAGACGGACAGGAGTACACCGTCGGCGTAACCGCTGTATATGTAATACCCGCGGGTAGCCGAGACCACCCGACATTCGTCCAGCCGCTCGGCGATCTTCCGCCCCCGCAGGTGCGACCCCGGGATCAAGCAATACCGGCTCAGTTCGCCTGCGCGCACCTTGATGTGGTGAGTCAGAAACCGCTCCTCGGGGGAGATCGTGGGAACATACTCCGTATACGCCTTCTCGGGATTCAGGATGGGCATGGTGGTACCTCCTCGTCTGCCAATGGTACCTGGTAAGCAACCTCGGTACTCTGATCAGGTACGGCCGGTTGCGATTCAACGGGCACGCTCTGCGCGCCGCGGCCCATTGCGACAGCGGCTGCTTCCCACCATGGGTACGGCACGGCCAAAAGTTCGACCGCCCAACCGTTCGACGTCCGCTCCACCAGCGCATACCGAGCGTGCAGTGCGACTGACTTTCATTCAGCACCGATACTCCTGTTCGAGGATCGACATCACGATCAGCGATTCGTATCGCCCGTCCACCATTACGCACTCCCGCAGTCGTCCTTCGGCGGTGAAGCCCTCACTGGCGTATAGGTGCTGGGCCCGGAGGTTGTGCTCCCGAACGTCGAGCCAAAGCCGGTGAGCATGACGGACGTCAAACGCGGACCGCTTGATGATCTGCAGCATCGTGCGGCCGACGCCCCGCCCCTTTTCGGTGGCGACGAGCCGCTTGAGTTCGACACTGGCGGAGCCCTGTCGTAGCCCGGCCAGGATGGCATACCCTACGGGTCGCCCATCAGCGTCCTGCCTAGCGATCAGATGGGCCATGTCCGAATCAGACATTGCGGTCAGGTGCTGCTCTTTCGTCCATTGGCCAACGTAGGGACGATTGGCCGGGTCTTGCTCGGCTGACAGGACAAAAGCGAGATCTGCTTCAGTGGTAGGTCGTAGTGTCAGCAATGAGTTCTCCTCTCCTTCACGGCGACGTGGTACACGCATGATCACGGAGTTCCTCTTCGGCCATAGGCCGGCGCGCCGGGGATCTGTATCACTTGGTCTCAGCCGGTGGGAACGTTTGCCCCCCTCACACCCGATTTCGTTATGTACTCTGCCAGTAGAGCAGCCTTCTCCGCTCTGCCCGTGATCCGGTAGGCACCATGCTCATATTCGTGGGAGAGAACCGGTACTCGCATACCCGCTACCTCTACCACCTCACGGTATCAGGTCGGATCAACGGTTCCTCCCGTCTCCCGTCAGGAAGGCGTTTTTGTATGTCACCCATGATCTCGACTTTTATGCCGTTTATCGCCAACGCGCCCGTCTGACGAACCCTAGCGGGTATGCCCGGTCGCCACCAGAATCAGGTGGGCTGCAGACGACCAGGCCTGTGCGGCCTCCTTGTATGCCCGTTCGCCGTCCGGGGTCAGGGTATAGCATTTTCGTTCCCGGCCGCCCACGATCTCGGCATGGCTGCTGAGACACCCCGTCTGCTCCAGTTCTTTGAGCATGGGGTACAGGGCTCCCTCACTGGGGGCGCAACAGCCATGTGTGATATCCGCAATCACGCGGCTCAGTTCATAACCGTGCATCGGGTGTCGGTGAAGCGCATGCAGCACAAAGAACCGCGACAGGCTCATTTTCACCAGAGATGCCCAGTGTGCGGGGTCGGTGTAAGTCGGCAACCGCCATTCCTCCTTGCCCTCTGGCGTCTAGAAAAGAACCCTTGCGGTTCCCGCCAGGGTGTAGACTCAGTCTTCGACGAGGTGTCGATCCATTTCCCGGTGCAGGTTTTCCGGAGTGGGCATTACTGATTTCTCCCACGGGTCGATACCTTCCCGTCCGTATACATCAATCCGCCTATACCTTGCCCGGTCGATGTATTGATCCAAAAATGAAGGCCGGTTCCGCCTTGAATGGGAAGAACACTCAGCCACGCAGGTATCATTCCATTGTTCGCGTTACTTGTCAACGATCATCTTCGTTCAAACTGGAAGGTCCGCCGATCGGCATGTCGTGAAATTTTGTGCTAACGTTTGTCTTAGGCCATACGAGAATGGGCGCAGACGACAGCCGGCGCAAGGGGTTCCTCTTCGTGGGCGACCAGGAACGTACTATCGGTCAGGTCGCCAGCCAGGCACGCCTGGGTCAGTCTACTGCTCCCGAACGATGCAGCCGCCAGATGCATCAAACTGGCGGGTGCCTTTTGAGAATGACGTAGATATGTTAAGGTGTTGTCAGAACACCTTGTCAGACTGTTACGGAAGCCCTGGTGACAAACGATATGCAGTTTCCCATCGTTGGCAGAGCACAGGAGCAAGCGATTCTAGCCCAGACCAAAGCAGCAGCAGACCAGGGCCACGGCGCACTCGTCCTCCTGGGCGGCGAGACCGGTATCGGCAAGACCGCCCTGATCGACCATTTCATCCACGAAACCGGTTTTCCAGCCATCTTGAAAGGCTGGTGTCCGGGCGCGGTAGAGACACCTCCATACGGCCCCTGGCTGGATGTCGTGGCCGCTCTGCGGGGTCTCTCGGGGCGGGGAACAGCCGAGCTGCCTGAGCCCTTTGGGCGGGCACCCGGCTCTTCTCCTGTCTACACCCTGGCAGATCAGCTGCTGGCCTGGCTCACGGATGCCACCCCGGCCGGCAATGGGGCGCTTGTGATCGTCTTGGAGGACATCCACTGGGCGGATGCACTGAGCTTGAAACTCCTGCGCTTCATGCTCCCCCGCCTGGCTAACGCCCCACTCTTGATTATTGCCACCTATCGGAGCGACCTGGCGGATCCGCAGACCGATCTAGGGGCACTCTTGCCCGATTTGCAGCGGGCGGGGGCCCTCCGGCTCACCCTGGAACGGCTGGACATGACCGCGGTTCGAGAACTGGTTCGAGTGGTCCTACCGGACGCGGCCAGGGCCGATGAACAGGCCCTCTGCCTCCATCAACGCACAGGCGGGCACCCGCTATTTGTATGCGCAATGCTGACCCTGGCCTTGCGCAGCGGTGGCGCCAACCGGGACACCCTGCCCCTGCCAGAGACAGTGCAGCAGGCGCTGGAACAGCGGCTGTCAAGCCTTGGGCAGGAGGCTTTGATCATCCTGCGAGCGGCCGCGGTCATCGGAGAGCGTTTCAGCTACAATCTCCTCTCACAGATTGTGCCAGATGACGAGGAGCACCTACTGGCCTCCTTGGAAGCCGCCATCGCTCTGCGCATCATCCATGAAGATGGAGAGGCCTGCGATCGCTTCGCCTTCGATCATGGGCTCATGCGCGAGGTGCTGTTGGCCGGAGTCATCGGGCCGCGCCGCCGGCGGTTGCATCTGTCCATCGCTCAGGCGCTGCAAACGACACCAGGCACAGACCCAGAAGTGTTGGCCTCGCATCTTAGCCAGGCCGGTGATCCCCGCGCCGTGGCCGAGTGGCTCGCGGCCATGAACCGGGCTTTGCGACTCGGCGCCATGACACAGGCCGCTCGACTGGGAGAGCAGGCGCTGGCGCAGATGGATGAGATTGACCCGCGCCGCCCCGAGGCGCTGCTCAAGGTGGGTGTGGCGCATCGCTTCGGTCACGACAGCCGTGCGAAGCCTTACTGGGAGCTGGCGGTTCAGGCGGCATCGACTCACGGTGACCGGGCGGTGGCGACCTGGGCACGTCACTACCTCGCAACCTGGGCCTACTTCATGCGACAGGGCAACGCACTGGATCTTATGGCCCGGGTTCAAACGGACGAGGCAACGCTGCTAGAGGATCCCCGCTATCGGGAACTGCAGATGGACCTGCGGGGGCATGTGTCCGATTATCCGCCCCTCGCCATTACCCATGCGTCAGGCCTCGCACTGAGTGGGCGCCTCCAGGAGGCAGAGGCACTGGTCGCGCAAATTCGGGCCGAGGCGATGGACACCTTCGATGAGGTTGATCTTCGCTACGTCGAGGCCAACGTGGCCATGTACGCCGGTCGAGCAGCTTCCGCCATCGCCTGGTATGAAGAGGCCTCGACGGTTGAGGTTCAGCGAATCAACTACCGCATGGCCTTCCTGAACAAGTGGTCGCAGTTGATGGCGATGCTCTTCGCCGCTGCCGATCGACCGACCGACCTGGACGCGGTGGCGATCGATGTGGTCCGATTGGAGAAGACAGCGGCCGAGCGGTCGGGACAACGATGGATGCCGGAAGGCTATTGCTCCATCGGCTTCCTGCAATTCTTTCGAGGCGACTGGATCAATGCACGTCACAACCTGATCGATTACATCGATGCCGCACCCGACGTGTACGACCGGACCTGGTGGCGGTGGTACGCTGGTCTGCTCTGTCTCGCACAGGGAGAGCCAGACCGGGCCGATTCCATCATGGCGCCGGTTGTACCCCTGGAGCCTCACCAAGAGATTGGCTTTGAGCGCATCTCGGTCTACTGCCACAGTATGCGGGCCCGCATCTGCTTGGCCCGTGGCGATTTGGCGAAGGCTCGTGCGTGGCTCGAAGCGGCAGACCGCCACCTGGAAGAGCGAGAACTCGTCGGCATGAGAGCAGAGGTCTGGCTGCGGTGGGCCGAACTGCATATTCTGAGCAACTGCCAGGCGGAAGCCCGAGAACGGGCCTTCGCTGCACTGGCACAGGCCCGGGAGAGCCATGACTGCTGGCACGTCGTTGAGGCCGAACGGCTCCTGGGCCAGTTGGATGCCCGGCGGGGGGCCGTTGAGGAGGCCCAGCTCCACTTCGTAGCTGCCATTGATCTGGCAGCCCGGTGTCGCTTCCCTTATGAGCTCGCCCTAACTCAACTTGCCATGGCCGAGAGTTTACCAGAAGCAAATGGTGTCTGGGCAGGCCTGGCGGAGGCCTGTGCCGTCTTTGCCCGACTGGGTGCGGCCCCAGTGCTGGCCCAGGCGGAAGCACTCATGGCGACTCAGCGTCAGAAGCCACCGCCCCTTCCGAATGGCCTCACAGAGCGGGAGGCCGAAGTGGTCCGGCTGGTGGGAGAGGGTCTGCGGGACAAGGAGATCGCCGCCGCCCTGTTTATCTCGGTGAAGACCGTTCAGTCACACCTACGCAATATCTTCAACAAGGTTGGCGTTTCCAACCGCGCAGCGCTGGTTGGTTACGCGGCCAGGCGTGGGCTCTTCCAATAACGCATGATGGCCCCCGGATAACCGGGGGCCTGTACTATGTCTAGGTAAAAACCCTTAATCCATGCCAAGGCCCTTGTCGGTCGAAGATCAGGAAAACCCTCGATGGAAGGAGTCTCCAGGGTTGATATGATCAGCACAGACGGCGCCAGGAGGGCAGGGGTACTACATGAAGTCTCGATGCAAATGGCTTGAGTCGCTAGTCTTGTGGCTGTTTCTACGACATCAGCCGTAAAGGCTCAAGCGGTGACTGAGTAACCAGAAGGGCGCCAGGGAATTTCCCTGGTGCCCTTCTTGCTGTATGGTGCCCGAGGCCGGACTCGAACCGGCACGATGTTTCCACCGCAGGATTTTAAGTCCCGTGCGTCTGCCATTCCGCCACTCGGGCATATTCAGTATCCCAATGATAGCCGCTGCCCTGCCTAATTGCAAGGACACAAAAAGCGGGCGCGCTGGAAGCGCCCGCCGACATGCCGCGATGGCTATTTCCCCTTTTGGTAGACGGTCTCTCCGGGGTGAACATACCCATACTGTTTGGCCAAGACCTCGCGGTACGCGTCGCTCGTAACCCGGTTCCACTGGGACTCGAGCGATTCTTTTACCTCCCGGGCCTGCTCGACCTGGGAATCCAGATCCTGCCGGCCCGTGCGGGCCTGTTCAATCTGCAATTCGGTCTGATAAAGATGCACTCCGGTTCGTGCCGCGAACCCCACCAGACCAAAAAGTAGCGCGCCCGTTAACCAGTGTTTACGCAGCCAATTCTTTGGCCGGTGCACTGGAACGGGCGCGCCATTGCTCAATTCTCGACGTTTGGGGCCGCTCATTCTTCTTCCTCCCCGTCGGCACTATCAAAGAGACCCAGCGTGTCACCCGAGAGGATGATTACGACCTGATAGCCCTTCGACTTTGCCCGGTTGTATAGCGTGGCAACAGTGCCTGGTGCCAGGCCGAGCCGCTTGGCTACAGCCTCATTGTTCTGGCCCATTTCCTTTAGCACCACGACCTGCCGCTCACGGAAGCTGAGTCGCTCTGCCCCCCGAATTTCGATATTCACAGTTGCGACCCGCCTTTGCCTTGTGCACAGTCTGTGGATATGTTGTGTACAACATGAGTACAAACTGTGTACAGCATTGATACGGCCTTTATACGTTTCGTGGCGGGTACGAGAAATCCTTCACGCGTTCAAAAAAATCTACAGCCATGCGCGCTTGCGGCAACCGTCGGCCCTACCCGAGCCACCGCCGCAACCGTCGTCTTAACCGTCGCCAAGCCAATAAGTAGCGCAGTTTCAGGTACCGGTAGGGTCCCCGTAACGGGCGGAAAAGCCACGCCAGGATCGACTGTAGGCCTTCGGACACGATGTCGCTCAGTGTCCGCATCCAACCCCACAGGGTGCGCCCCACTGCCTGCAGCAGGCCCAGGAAGGCCAAAAGGGGCCACCAAACAACGCGTAGCCACAACTTGACCAACAAGTCGACCAGCCAAACCAGGACCCGAATCATGAGGTCGATCGTTGCTAGGACCACGGGACTGGCCAGCCAGTAATAGAGCCCAAGCCCTAGGAGAAGCCCCACCAACACGTACAGCCGCAATTCGCCCCAGTTGCCGTAAAACAAGGCGCCCGAAAGAGCGACGGTGCATACAGACCAGAAAGCCAGGTCGGCCGCGAGAGTCGCCCAGCGGTTGAACTTACCGGCCCGCCCTACCGCCCGCAGTACGTCGAAGAGCAACCCTAGCAGAATGCCGCACAGGACCACCATTGAGAAGGCGTAAAACTGCAGATCTAGCCGCTGCAAAGGATTGCCCCTCCCTGGCCCTCAATTCTTCGCGCCACGCATTCGCGATTCCTTCAGCCAGAATCACTTCAGCAAGCGCTCGAGCAAGCTCCGTCCCCGTGCTCCCCGTCCTCTGGGTTCCCGTCGGGCGGCATAGGTGCAGCTATTGAAGTAACCCTCGGCCCCGAACCGGCCGGACTCCAGATCCAACTGCTTGATGTGCAGGCCTTCACCCCGCAGGGTCATCGTCCCCATGACGGTCTCCAGGACGATGTGCCCATCATTGAAGCTGTCGACAGCAAGAACGCCCTGCACCGCAATCTGCTCCCGGTTCATCAGCATCAGGCTGTGCCGGGCTACTTCCTCTGGGCGAACGCCGCTGCCAGAGGCCTGTAACTGCGGCTCGTTGCGGAGGCCCTTACTCTCCATAGCCCCATCGCCTCCCCCGTAACTCCGTTTGTACAAGAGCGCGAGACCTGTCCAATCCTATGCCCCTAATGGATGCTTATTCCACCTAAGATTTTTTCGCCGTCCCGCCGGACCTACCGAACTTATGCTTCATGGCTTCGTATATGTGAGTAGGAAAAGATTGTCATTCGGTCGATCAAACGTTGCCCCTAAACAAAGACGCGACGGTGCGTTCTCAAGGAGGTGTGCTTATGGCCAACCTGCTAAAACGCCTGGAAGAGCACCGGCTTCAGCAAAGTAAGCTCAGCTGGGCGGGAACCTTCGCTGACTACCTCGACCTGGTGGGAAAAAACCCAGCCATAGCGCAGTTTGCTCATGCCCGTATCTACCAGATGATCGTGTCAGCCGGGGTTAAGGAAGTGAACGGCGTTCGCCGCTATCGCTTTTTCGAGCAGGAGCTCTTTGGCTTGGATCGGGCCCTGGAGCGGCTCGTGGAGGAGTATTTCCACCCGAGCGCCCGCCGCCTGGATGTGCGCAAGCGCATCTTGCTGCTGATGGGGCCGGTCAGCGGGGGCAAGTCCACGTTGGTGACCCTGCTAAAGCGTGGTCTCGAGGAATACAGCCGGACCGATGCTGGGGCTCTCTATGCGATCAAAGGCTGCCCCATGCACGAAGAGCCGCTCCATCTCATTCCTCGGGAGCTCCGCGCCGAAGTGGAGGACGAACTGGGCATTGTGATCGAGGGGGAACTCTGCCCGTCCTGCCGCCTGATGGTTCGGGAGCACTATGGGGACGACGTGGAGCGCGTCCCGGTGGAGCGCATCATTCTCTCCGAGTCGGAACGAATCGGCATTGGTACGTTCAGTCCGTCAGATCCAAAGTCTCAGGACATTGCCGACCTCACCGGCTCCATCGACTTCTCTACCATCGCCGAGTATGGTTCGGAATCTGACCCCCGGGCCTATCGCTTTGACGGTGAACTGAACAAAGCAAACCGCGGCATCATGGAGTTTCAGGAGATGCTGAAGCTCGACGAGAAGTTCCTATGGAACCTCCTGAGCCTTAGCCAGGAAGGAAACTTCAAGGCTGGCCGCTTCGCCCTGATCTCCGCCGATGAGATGGTCGTGGCGCACACGAATGAAAGCGAGTACCGGTCGTTCATTGCCAACAAGAAGAACGAGGCTTTGCAGAGCCGGATCATTGTCATGCCGGTCCCTTACAACCTGAAAGTTAGTGAAGAGGTCAGGATCTACGAAAAGTTGATCCGCCAGGCCGACTCCAAACACGTACATATCGCTCCCCACGCACTCTGGGCCGCCTCTGTGTTCTCGGTGCTGAGCCGTCTGAAGGAGTCAAAAAAAGCAGGCATGGACCCGGTCAAGAAGATGAAGCTTTATGACGGCCTTGAAGTTGAAGGCTTTAAGCTGAAAGATGTCGTGGAACTGCAGCAGGAGTTTGAAGGCGTGGAAGGCATGGCCGGCGTCGATCCGAGGTATGTGATCAACCGCATCTCCTCTGCCCTGATCCAGAAGGGCGAAAACGCCGAGAAGGCCTGCATTACCGCACTGGATGTTCTGCGGTCCCTCAAGGACGGCCTGGATCAGCACCCGTCGATCACCGCCGAAGAGAAAGAGCGGCTGCTGACCTTGATCGCCCTGGCCCGTCAGGAATATGACGAAGTGGCTAAAACGGAAGTCCAGAAGGTCTTCGTTTACTCCTACGAAGAGAGCGCCCGGAACCTCCTGAACAACTACCTGGATAACGTTGAGGCCTTCTGTAACGGGAGTTCGATCCGGGATCCGATCACCGAGGAACTGCATGAGCCCGATGAGCGCCTCATGCGCTCCATCGAAGAGCAGATCGGCGTCTCCGACAACGCCAAGAAGGCGTTCCGCGAAGAGATCATGATTCGCATCTCCAGTTACGCCCGGCGTGGTCTGACCTTTGACTACAACAGCCATGAACGTCTCAAGGAGGCCATCGAGAAGAAGCTATTTGCTGACCTGAAGGACGTGGTCAAGATCACCACCTCTGCCAAGAACCCGGACAGCGAGCAGCTTCGCCGCATCAATGCCGTTGTGGAGAGCCTGATCAGGGAGCATGGGTACTGTGCCTCCTGTGCCAACGAGCTCTTACGCTACACCGGCTCTCTACTCAACCGTTAGCGAGTTGTCTGGGGCGGGAAGGCTCACACGGCCCCCCGCCCCTCTGCCTGAGTCGCGGGAGGGAAACGAAATGTCATCCCCTTTCCATGTGGCCAGAGAGGACTGGTCCCTGCACAGGCAGGGGCAGATGGACCAGGAGCGCCATCTCGCCAAGGTCCGTGAAGCCATCAAAAAAAACCTCGCCGACATCATCAGCGAGGAGGCGATTATTACCGGTGACGGCAACCGTACGGTCCGCGTCCCCATCCGCAGCCTGAACGAATACCGCTTCCGCTATGACTGGAACAAGCGGCAGCAAGCTGGTCAGGGTCCCGGCAGCAGTCAGGTGGGTGAAGTGGTCGCCGGCGGCAGCGGCCCTGGTCAGCGATCCCCCGGCAAGGGGGATGGCGCTGGCGATCAGGAGGGCGAAGATTACTACGAAACCGACGTGACGATCGACAACCTCGGCGACTTGATCTTCGAAGACCTATGCTTACCGCGCCTGGACCCCCGAAAACAGCCGGACATGACGGCGAAACGGTACGAGTGGGAGGACGTCCGCAAGACCGGGTTGCGCTCCAACATCGATAAGAAGCGAACGATCATGGAGGCAATGAAACGCAACCTGTTGGCTGGCAGACCGCCCCTGCAGGGCTTCAAGCGGCAGGATATGCGCTATCGCGTCTGGGAGGAGAAGTACGAGCCGCAAACTAGCGCCGTTGTTCTGGCCATGATGGACACTTCCGGTTCCATGGGCGAGTTCGAGAAGTATATTGCCCGGGGGTTCTTTTTCTGGATGGTGCGCTTCCTCCGCACCAAGTATGACAACGTCATCATTCACTTTCTGGCCCACTCCACCGAGGCCAAGGAGGTCACAGAGGAAGAGTTCTTTACCAAAGGTGAAAGCGGCGGCACCCGCTGCTCGTCGGTCTACGATCTCGCCTTACGGATCATCCAGGAACGGTATCCCCCTTCCCTGTACAACCTTTATCCCTTCCATTTCAGTGACGGGGATAACCTGTCTTCCGACAACCAACGGGCGGTTGAACTCGTGATGCAGCTATTGGCGGTCTGCAATATGTTCGGGTACGGCGAGATCGATGCCACCGCCGGCAGCCAGTCCTACTACCATGCAAGCACACTAAACGGGCTCTACAAGCGAGAGATCGACCATCCTCGCTTCGCCTCCGTGGTGATCAAGGACAAGACTGAAGTCTACCAAGCCCTGCAGGTCTTTTTCGGCCCTGCAGGCCTCCCTGCTCAGGAGGTGTGA
>JBLNEM010000267.1:0-10931 GCA_050262655.1 Mycobacterium leprae
CACTGTAGTACCAGCCAACCCCGAGGCGCAGGGTCTGCTGCCGCTCAACCAGTCCTGGGCTCTGGCCGTCCAGCCGGCCGAACTGGCGGCGGCTCCGGAACTCACCGCTTATGCGGCAGTCGCCGGCGCCCTGCTAACTCAGGCGCTTCGGGTCGAGGAGGCCGTCCGTGATCAGGCGTCCGTCCTCTCCCGGCTCGACCAGTTGAACCGCGATTTCAACAGTACCGCCCGCAGCGAATGGGTGGCCCAGGAGCGACTCCGGATCGGGCAGGACCTGCACGATCGAGTGGCGCAGACTCTGTTTGGCCTGGGCCTGACTGCCGACTGGATTCTCACCCATGTGGACAAGGACGAGCAACTGCGGCCTGACCTGGGGCGGTTGAAGCAGATGGCCGCCACCGGTCTGAGGCAAGTGCGGGAGTCCATCTTCGCCCTCTCCTCCGGACCCGTGGAAGCCCAACAACTGACAGCCGCCGTTCAGAGCCTGTTGAATGATCTGGAAGGGGCCGGCATCGCCGGCAAGCTCCGGACCCAGGGCGACCTCGCCCTCTTGACCCCAGACGTAACCGACGCCCTTTACCAGATCATCCGCGAGGCCCTGGTCAACGTGCGGCGGCACTCCGGCGCCGAGAGTGTGCTGGTAGCCATTCGTGTGAACCCGGACCAGGTGACCACCGTTGTACAAGATGACGGCCGGGGCTTGCCCCCGATTGTGGCCGAAACCTACCAAAAGAGCGGCGCCCATCTGGGCCTGCTGGGTATGGAAAGCCGGGCCCAAAGGCTCGGCGGTACGGTGACGCTAGCGCCCGGCGACGAATGCGGGCTGATCGTGACAGCCATGATTCCGCTGAAACCCTTCGATCAGATCGAAAGGAGCAATCCGTAATGCCTGAACCGATTCGGATCGTCATTTGTGACGATCATTCCATCGTCCGCGAGGGGCTGAAGGCCGTGTTCACCGGCGAAGAGTTCGTCGTAGTCGGTGAAGCCGCCAACGGCCGGGAAGCGGTTGAGATCGCCCGCCGCAAGCAGCCGGATGTGATCCTGATGGATCTGCAGATGCCTGGCATGGGCGGCATTGAAGCGACCAAGGCGATCCTGGCCGAGCAGCCCGCCGTCCGCATTGTGGCCCTGACCACCTTCGCCGACGACCGGCTGGTGACCGAATGCCTGCGGGCCGGCTTCCATGGCTATGTGATCAAGGATGTGGACCGGGCCGAGTTGAAACGCCATGTCCGCGCCGTCCTGCGGGGCGAGGCGGTCATCGACCCGAAAGTGGCCGGTGTCCTGCTGAACCGGGTCCGTGGCGGTGCGCCGGCCCAGGAGAGTACGGAAGCCCCCCTGTCACCGCAGCAGCTCGCCATCCTCAAGCTGGTCGCCCAGGGGCACTCGAACCGCGAGATCGCCGACCAGGTCGGCCTCAGTGAGAACACGGTCAAGGGCCATGTTGGCGAGATTCTCCACAAGCTCGAGGCAAAGAACCGGGTAGAAGCCGCCATTCGGGCGACCGAACGGGGCTGGATCTAAGGATAGCATAACAGAATAGCCGCCCTCTGCCCCTTCAGCGGCGAACGGACGACATATGAACTTAAGCACCCCTCCGAAAGGAGGGGTCTTTTTCTTGTGGTAGTGCTTTATAGCTATATGTTAAGGAAATGTGAAGTATGTCACAAGGTCGTAACAATTTGTGAACCGCCTCACATTCAGGTCGATAACGCGTTAGTACTAATGGGACATGGGATAGACAGGTCTATTTCCCTATACGCATAGACCGGATTATCTTATGTTACAGGCCCATACCATTAATAAATGCTGGGTATACGTTTCTCTAATACTTCTCTGCATCAGTCTCGCAATCATTTGGGGGTGGTTTCATGGCACTGACCAGGCGCGATCTGCTCAAAGGATCGGTCGTGGCCGGCACCCTCCTCGGACTGGGCGAACTCGAAACCGGTAAGACTGCGCAAGCAGCCGAACCCGGTGCGAACAAACTCGCCGGTGCCAAGGAGATCAAGACAATCTGTCCTTACTGTGGCGTCGGATGTGGTATCAGCCTCTTCGTGAAGGATGGCGAGATTATCACCGCCCAGGGCGATCCGGACCACCCGATCAACGAGGGCTCGCTGTGCCCCAAGGGTGCGTCGGTGATGGGCCTCCGCCTGATCAACGATAAGGACGGCAAGTGGACGCCGAATCCGAACCGGGTCACCAAGGTGAAGTACCGGGCCCCGGGCGCCACCGAGTTCGTGGAGAAGGACTGGGACTGGGCGATGACCCAGATTGCCCAGCGGGTGCGCAAGACCCGCGATGCTTCCTTCGAGCAGAAGGACAGCACCGGTGTCGCCGTAAATCGCACCTTCGCCATTGCCCACCTGGGCAGCGCGGCGCTGGACAACGAAGAGAACTATCTGCTGCAGAAGATGCAGCGGGCCCTTGGCGTGGTGCGGCTTGAGCATCACGCTCGTCTCTGACACTCCTCCACCGTGGCCGGTCTGGCCGCAACTTTTGGACGGGGTGCCATGACGAACCACTGGATCGACTACAAGAACTCTGACGTGATCATCGCCATCGGCGGCAACCCGGCGGAAAACCATCCCATGGCCATGAAGTGGATCAACCGGGCCCGGGAAGAGCGGGGCGCCAAGCTGATCGCCATCGACCCGAAGTTCAGCCGCACCGCAGCCGTGGCCGATATGTATATCCCCATCCGGCCCGGTACGGATATTGCCCTGCTGGGTGGTCTGATCAACTACGTGCTCGCCAACGACAAGGCCTTCAAGGATTATGTCGTTGCCTACACCAACGCTTCGTACCTGATCGACCCGGGCTACAAGTTTGAGGATGGCCTCTTCTCGGGTTCGACCCCTGGTGCCGATGGCCAGGTGAAGTATGATGCCAAGACCTGGAACTACCAGAAGGACGAGGCCGGCAAGACCAAGACCGACCCGACCCTCAAGCATCCGCAGTCGGTTTATCAGCTGATGAAGCAGCACTATAGCCGCTACACGCCCAAGATGGTCTCCGACACCTGCGGCATGTCCGTGAAGGACTTCATGGATCTGGCCGAGCTGTTCGGCTCCACGGGCCAGCCCGACAAGGCCGGCATGATCCTGTACGCCATGGGCATCACCCAGTCGACCCACGGGTCGCAGAACGTCCGGGCAATCGCCGTGCTCCAGCTCCTGCTGGGCAACATCGGTATCCCTGGCGGCGGCGTGAACGCCCAGCGCGGCGAGTCCAACGTGCAGGGTTCGACCGACTTTGCCATGCTGTACAACAACCTGCCGGGCTACCTGCCCTATCCGACCGCGGCGGCCCACCCGACCCTGGCGAAGTACAACGAGACGACGCCGAAGGCGGGCTACTGGACCAACCGGCCGAAGTTCATCGCCAGCTATCTGAAGGCGATGTGGGGCAAGTACGCCACCAAGGAGAACGACTTCTGCTACGACTGGCTGCCCAAGCTGGACGCCCGGGACCACACCCATATGTCGATCTTCGAAGCGATGGGCAAGGGCGAGGTCAAGGGCATGTTCGCCTGGGGTCAGAATGTGGCCGTGGGCGGCCCGAACGTCAACCAGGAGCGGAGCGCGCTGGACAAGCTGGAGTGGCTGGTGGTGGCCGACATGTTCGACACCGAAACCGCCAACTTCTGGCGCCGGCCCGGCGCCAAGCCGGCCGACATCAAGACCGAAGTCTTCCTCCTCCCGGCCGCTGCCTCCTTCGAGAAGGAAGGTTCCATCGCCAACTCCGGCCGCTGGATTCAGTGGCGCTGGAAGGCGGTCGAGCCCCTGGGCGATGCCAAGGACGACCTGTGGATCACCGACCGGCTCTTCAAGGCGATCCGGGAGGAATACACCAAGAACGGCGGCGTCTTCACCGATCCGATCCTGAAGTTGGATTGGAACTACGGCGACCACGAGCCGGATATCGTCAAGGTGGCCGTTGAGATCAACGGTTACACCACGGCCGACGGCAAGCCGGTCCCCATGTTCAGCGCCCTCACCGACACCGGCACCACCGCCTGCGGCAACTGGATCTTCTCCGGCTACTACGCCGACCTCGAGAAGCCGGCCACAAAGGCACGGGTGAAGGAGAAGGAAGGCGGCCTGGGCTCGAACCTCGGTTGGTCCTGGGCCTGGCCCGCCAACCGGCGTATCGTGTACAACCGCTGCGCCGCGGACCCGAAGGGCAACCCCTGGGATCCCAAGCGGCCCTTGATCGCCTGGGACGGCAGCAAGTGGGTCAACCAGGATGTGCCGGACTTCGGCTTCAAGAATGCCGACGGTTCGATGATCCCGCCGACCACTTCGGCAGCCAACCCCTATATCATGAACGCCGACGGTGTGGGCCTGCTCTGGTCCTCTACCATGAAGGAAGGGCCTATTCCAGAGCACTATGAGCCCGTGGAGTCGCCCACCGTCAACAAGTTCGGCAAGAAGCAGTTCAACCCGGCGATCACCATCTCCGGCAAGGGCGATTTCGGCAAGTTTGCCGCCACTGGCGACAAGAACTTCCCGTACGTCGCCACCACCTACCGGCTCACCGAGCACTGGCAGTCGGGCGCCATGACCCGCAACACGCCGTGGCTGGGCGAGATGATGCCCGACATGTTCGTGGAGATCTCCGTAAGCCTGGCCAAGCAGCTGGGTGTGAAGAACGGCGATCAGGTGAAGGTCACAACCGCCCGCGGCGAACTGCTCGCCCCGGCCAACGTGACGCCCCGCATCAAGCCCATGATGATCAACGGTGTGTTGACTGAAGTGGTCGGTATGCCGTGGCACTGGGGTTACCGTGGCATGTTCACCGGCAACTCGGCCAACGTGCTGACGCCGCATGTGGGCGACGCCAACACCAACATCCCGGAATACAAGGCTTTCCTGTGCAACGTAACGCGGGCCGGCGGCTCTGGCCCAGTGAGGGGGTGATCGCATGAGCAAGGGAATGCTGATTGACTTGACCAAGTGCATCGGCTGCCGCGGCTGCCAGGTTGCCTGCAAACAGTGGAACGACCTGCCCGCCGAAAAGACCGAGTATGATACCGAGTTCACCAATCCGCAGAACCGCTCGGCGTACACCTGGACACTGGTGGAGTTCCACACCACGGAGCGTGACGGCAAGCCGGTCTCGACCTTCACCAAGACCCAGTGCATGCATTGCCTGGAGCCGGGCTGCGAGTCCGCCTGCATCGCCAAGGCGATCACCCGGGACGAAGCCACTGGCGCTGTCGTGGTCAACCACGACAAGTGCATCGGCTGCCGGTACTGCATGGTGGCCTGCCCGTTCCACGTGCCGAAGTACGAGTACGACAAGCTCTTCCCGAAGATGCAGAAGTGCACCATGTGCTACGACCGCATTTCGGCGGGCATGCAGCCGGCCTGCGCCGCCACCTGCCCGAACGAGGCGATCCTCTTCGGCGATCGGGACGAACTGCTGAAGACGGCCAAGGCCCGGATTAAGAAGGGGAACGGCAAGTACGTTGACCACGTCTACGGCGAACAGGAAGCGGGCGGCACCGCAGTGCTCTATATCTCCGGTGCGCCACTGGAACTGACCGCCCTGAACACCAAGGTCACCACCGATGAGGTCCCCAGCTACACCTGGAAGGCGATGAAGCAGCTGCCCTTCCTGCTGGGTGCCGTCGGTGCCGTCTCCCTGGGTCTCCGTGCTTACTCCAACCGCCGCGCCAAGATCGAAGAGGAAGCGGTGGCTACGAAGGAGGAGTCACGATGAAACTGGGACGTTGGAAGCCCGATGCGTTCAAGAGCGGGCTGTTGGTGCTGTTCCTCGTCGCCATCGCCATCTCGGTCTACCGTCTCTTCGTGCCGCTGTCCGCCTTCTCCAATATCGATGACCAGACCCCCTTCGGCCTCTGGAAGGCCTGGGACGTCATCGTGGTCGTGCCGATGGGCGCCGCCGGCTTCACCATGGCCTTCGTGCGCTACTGGGCGAATGACGCCCGTTACGAGATGATTGAGCGCCGTTCTGTGATCTGGGCCGCCCTCTGCTACATCTCCATGGGCGCCCGCCTCATGATCGACCTCGGCCATCCGTTCCGGATCGTCTACCCCCTGGTCTTCTGGGGGAACATCCACTCGCCGCTGTTTGAGGTGGCCTGGTGCGTCTTCCTGTACCTGATCGTCCTCTTCTTCGAGAACCTGCCCCGGCTCACCGAGCGGTTCCCCGGCGAAAAGGCTGCCTACTGGTCCCACAAGCTGCACCACAGCATCGTCCCCTGGTTCGCCCTCGCCGGCATCCTGCTCTCCAGCATGCACCAGTCCAGCCTGGGCAGCCTCTACCTGGCCGTGGGCAAGCGAATCGATCCGCTCTGGTACCACCCCTGGCTGAACTATATCTTCCTGCTGACCGCCGTTGCGATGGGCCTCTCCTTCACGATCCTGATCGAGGCCTTCACCGCCAAGTACTACAAGACGAAGTTTGAGACCGGCCTGCTGGCCAACCTGGGCGTGGCCATCGCCGCCGCCCTGTCGGTCGCCTTCGTCTGGCGGATCGGCAGCATGATCGCCGACGGCTCCATTGGGGGCGCCTTCAAGGCTTCGGCCAACGCACTCCTCTGGTGGCTGGAGAACATCACGCTCTATGTGCTGCCGCTGATCGTGCTCTGGCAGAAGAAGCTCCGCAACAATGCGAAGTGGCTGGTGGGCGCTGCGGCCTCCGTCGCCTTCGGCGCCGCCCTCTTCCGCATGAACGTGGCGCTGACCGGCATGGCGGCGGATATGAAGTCCAGCTACGTCCCCAGTTTCACGGAGTTCCTCTTCAGCGTCGGTTGGACCGCCGGCATCGTGGGGCTCTTCACCCTGTTTGCCGAGTTCCTCCCCGGGATGCTCGGCGAGAAGCCGGTCTACGAGGAGTCCGTGGGGCATGTGGTTGCGGCTGACGACTAGTTGATGCAGCGAAGGCCGGGTGCCCCACGGGCCGCCCGGCCTTCTTTCCCACCAGCTCGTCTCTATAGCCGGTGGGGTACATAACCTTACGTCGAGGAGGGGATTCCAGTGGGGCAGTGGGAGTATGCTGAACAGATTCTGCACGTGGACCTGAGCCAGCAGACTACCCTGGCCCTGCCCACGCCCCTGGGGTTGAAGCGGGCGTTCATCGGTGGTGCGGGCTTTGTGGCCCGGCTGCTGGCGGACGTGGGGCCAGACACCGCGGCAGTGGCCATGGCGGCGGGGCCCCTCTCGGACGAAGAGGCGGGTCGACTGGCCATAGGCAGCCGCCCCGCGGCCGGGAACACGATGAGCATGACCAACCTCGGCGGTCGAATGGCTGCCGCCCTGAAAAGTGCCGGCTATGACGCCGTGGTGATCACGGGGCAGTTGCCGAATCCGGGTTATCTGACGGTTGGCCCACAGGGGGTTCAACTACTGCCGGCTGACGATCTGTGGGGGATGGAAGTGCCGGCGACGGAAGCGATCATCCGACGGCGTTACGGCGCAAACCATGCCACCTTGGTACTCGGCCCCGCTGGCGAGAACCTGGTACCTTTCGCCACCGTAGCCCATGAAGGGCACTATGCCGGCGGCGGCAACAGCGGCATCGGGGCCATGCTGGGTGCTATGCGGCTGAAGGCGATCGTGGTTGAGGACCGCTCGGGCATGACTGCCCGCTGTTCCGACTGTGCGACCTGCACGTTCGGCTGCCACAAACCAGCCGCCTCCACCGTCGACCGGGCCGGTGCCCTGGGCCTGGACGCTTTTGCTGCCGGTCGTTTGGAGCTGCTGCTGGCACACTGCAGCGCAGCCGGTCTCTTGCCCCCCGTTGCCGACCCACTCGCCGCCATTGCCCATCGTGAGGGGCTGGGCAGCCTACTGGACGGGGGCGAGTCCGCCCTGCTGGGACTCCTGGGCCAGCGGGCAGAGGAGATTGTCGCTACGCTGCCGAAACCCAGGAAGCATCATGGCATAGGCACCGCCGATTTGCTGGGGACCTGTCAGCGTGGCCTGCGGGACCGGCCTGGCGCCGTCCTGCGTGAGGCGCTGTCGGCCACCCTGGCACTGATGAAGCCCTCCATCTAGACCAAGGAGTGTCGAAAAGCAAATGTCTACACCCGTCATGCCGGTGGAACGCCCCACGACGCTCTATCTCAACGACGAAGAACTGGTCACTTTACAGACCACCCCAAACAACCTGGATGACTGGGCTGTGGGCTTCCTCTTTGGCGAAGGCTTCATCCGAAGCATGAGCGAAGTCGGCCGCCTCTCGGTGGACGAGGATCATGGTATGGTCTGGGTGGACCTGCCGGCGGTGGCCGGCAAAGACTCCCTCGGCGGCAGACAGCGTTACCTGACCGCCGGCTGCGGCAAGGGCGTCACCTTCTCTTCGCTGAAGGATGCCATGCTGCTCAAGCCGGTCGCCCACGCCCTTTCCGTGCCCACCGCCGACCTGCTGGAATGGGTGAAGGAGATGCAGGCGAACTGCCCGCTCTACGCCGAGACCGGCGGCGTCCATGCATCCGGGCTGAAACGGGTCGACACCGGGGAACTGATCGTGCGGGAGGATATCGGCCGCCACAACGCCCTGGACAAGGCCATCGGCGCCGCCTTCCGGTCCGGCTGGTCCTTCAGCCAGGTAGTCGCCGTCACCTCAGGCCGGATCTCCTATGAGGCGGCAACGAAGCTGGCCCGGGCCGGCATCGGCGTAGGGGCCTCCCTCACCGCCGCCACCGACCAGGCCGTCCGGCTGGCGCTGCACCTGGGGATCGACCTCGTAGGTTACGCCCGTAGTCCGAAGCACCTGGTGGTCTACACCGAAGGCAAACGACTGCGCCACTAAAGCGGAGCCCGGAGCATCAAATGCTCCGGGCTCCTTTCTATTCGCTTCAGGCAGAAAAAACAAGGCCGGGTCGCCATGACCCGGCCTTTGGTATTAGTCGAGGTAATCCTTCAGCTTCTTGGACCGGCTGGGGTGGCGGAGCTTACGCAGCGCCTTTGCCTCAATCTGCCGAATACGCTCACGGGTGACGCCAAAGACATGGCCCACCTCTTCTAGCGTCCGGGCCCTGCCGTCGTCCAGGCCGAAGCGCAGACGGAGCACCTTCTCCTCACGCGGCGTCAGCGTCTCCAGCACTTCCTCCAACTGCTCCTTCAGCAGCCGGAACGAAGCGGCTTCAGCCGGTGCGGGCGCCTCCTGGTCTTCAATGAAATCGCCCAGGTGCGAATCCTCTTCTTCGCCAATCGGCGTCTCCAGGGAGACCGGTTCCTGAGAGATCTTCTGAATCTCCCGGACGCGGTCGACCGAGACTTCCATCTGCTCCGCAATCTCCTCTGGCGCCGGCTCGCGACCGAGTTCCTGCACCAGCTGTCGAGTGACCCGGATCAGCTTGTTGATGGTCTCAACCATGTGTACAGGGATGCGGATGGTACGGGCCTGGTCAGCAATCGCACGGGTAATAGCCTGGCGAATCCACCAGGTCGCATATGTGGAGAACTTGTACCCCTTGCGGTAGTCAAATTTCTCAACGGCCTTGATCAGGCCAAGGTTGCCTTCCTGGATCAGGTCAAGGAACAGCATGCCGCGGCCCACATAACGCTTGGCAATGCTGACCACCAGGCGCAGGTTTGCCTCAGCCAGACGGCGCTTGGCCTCCTCGTCGCCCTGCTCGATCCGCTTGGCCAGTTCGACCTCTTCTTCAGCCGACAACAGGGGGACCCGTCCGATCTCCTTCAGGTACATGCGGACCGGGTCATCAATGGCTATCCCTTCCGGCACGGAAAGGTCGATCTCTACTTCGTCTTCCAGGCCGGGATCGGGATCGTCGCCGTCTCCCTCACCGATGCTGGAAGTGCCCTCATCCTCTTCGGCCGCGGTTTCGCCGCGCTCGCCCACAATTTCAATGCCGGCGTCGCCCAATACTTCGTAAATCTCATCCATCTGGTCCGTACCAAGTTCAAGGCCCTGCAACGAGTCGGCTACTTCTGCATAGCTCAACTGACCCTTGCGCTTGCCTTTCAGAACAAGGTCCTTGACCAGGTCCTTGGCGTTTTCTAATTTGACCTCTTTGGGTTCCACGATGACTACCCCCCTTCCGCGCCCTTCTAGGATTTAGACGTCTTCCGCTGTTTGATCAGCTGCATGTATTCCTGGAGAATGGCATTCTCCACCTGCTCCCCCGCCGCTTGCTTAGCCTTAATCAGGTTGTTCAATTCCTCGCGCCTTTGATCTTCTCTGTACTTCTCTATCTTCTCGATACACTGACCGACCTCCTGTTCGGGACTTGCTGAAACGACCGGAATAGCTACCATCTCCGCCACAATGGCGCGCAGATCAGCATCCAGTAGGTCCAACACCCGAGCGAAAAAGGAGTCAGCTGACCGGTCTCCCTGTAGGGCAACAGTCGTAGCCGCTTCATAAAGAGCGGCAAGAAGCGGGTCATGAAATGGCTTGTCGCCCAGAGCGACGCCAATGCGTTGAAGCAGTTCCGGATTCTGCAGTGCCACCAGGATCAGAGCCCGCTCTGCCGTCCATAGCGGATCATTTGGGTCCGCCTTGCGAAACGGCTGAAGCACTCCGAGCCGGCCCGTAGCCTCTCCCGCAGCACTGGCTGTGCCTACCAATGGCTGTGAGTCTCTTATATTATTCCTGGGATTTGGCTGGTTATGCTGGAAGCCTTGGTGCAGAAGGCGGTTCATCTGCCTGGCAATCGCCTTTTTCATCTCCGGGACATCCATGGGCGTTGAAGCCAGCTCGTCGGCCACCCGCTGGGTGTACTCTTCCTTCAGTACATCGTTCTTCAGGTCGAGCAAAAAGCGAGCCACGGCCTCCACGGCTTTGGCCTTCGATTCCGGTGAGCCCCCCGGGTTCTCGCCCAGGGCCTGACGCAATTTGAAGTCCACCAGAGGAATAGCTTCGTCAACACACCGCAGAAAGCCTTCTGGCCCATGCGCACGGATATACTCGTCCGGGTCCTTGCCATC
>JBLNEM010000268.1:0-4154 GCA_050262655.1 Mycobacterium leprae
GTCTGCATTGCCCGGGCCCTGATGAACCGGCCCTCCCTGCTGCTGGCGGACGAGCCGACCGGAAACCTGGATGAGGAGTCGGCCGCCGAAGTGCTGCGGCTCATCCGCCGCCTCGCCGCCGAATTTGGCCAGACGCTGCTGCTGGTGACCCATGACATGGGCCTGGCCAGGAGCTTCGAGCGGGTGGTCCGGTTGACGGAAGGAAGCCTTCATCCCCAACCAGCAGGTTAATT
Organism: Mycobacterium leprae; assembly: GCA_050262655.1. Classification (GTDB taxonomy): domain Bacteria; phylum Bacillota; class Sulfobacillia; order Symbiobacteriales; family Symbiobacteriaceae; genus DASXVX01. Next base: position 234 of record JBLNEM010000268.1, read on the forward strand.
CCGCGATATGTAAAATTACTGCAACAGGGAGTGCTTGATTGGGGTGACGGGCGTGGCCGCGACCCTTTTGCTGGTGGAAGATGACCAGGATCTGGCCTTTGGCGTGCGTATTGCCCTGGAGCGGGAAGGCTGGGAGGTCCACTGCGCCGAGAACGGGCGGGTCGGCCTCCAGCAGGCGCTGGCCATTCAGCCGGACGTGCTGATCCTGGACGTGGGTTTGCCGGAATTGGACGGGTTCGCGCTCTGCCGGGAACTGCGGCGGAGCAGCAGCGTCCCCATTCTCTTCCTGACGGCCCGATCGGATGAACTGGATCGGGTCCTGGGGCTGGAACTGGGAGGCGATGACTACCTTACCAAGCCGTTCAGCCTGCGGGAGTTGATCGCCCGGGTCAGGGCGCTGCACCGGCGCGCGTCCGGCCAGGTGCAGAGCGAGGAGCGCAGCATCCGCGTCCACGACCTGGTCCTGTACCCGGAGCGGCGCAAGGTCTTGCGGGGCGGGCAGGAGGTCTACCTGACCAACACCGAGTTCAATATCCTGCTGCAGCTGGCCCGGCGGCCCGGGAAGGTCTTCTCCCGGGAGCAACTGCTGGAAGCGGTGTGGGAGGGAAACGGCCAGTTCGTGGTGGACCACGTGGTGAACGTTCACCTGCGCAACCTCCGGGAGAAGCTTGAGGCCGACCCGAACCGTCCGACGCTGGTGCTGACGGTGCGGGGCGCCGGGTACAAGCTCAGGGAGGTGCAGGGATGAGGCGGTTGGCTACTCGCCTGCTGGTGAGCAACCTGCTGGTAGCGGTCACGGTCCTCCTGGCCACCGGCACGATCGCCGGCAGTGTGCTCTACCGCTATCTGCAGCAACAGGATCAGGTGATCGGCATGGCTCATCTCGAAGAAGCGACGCGGGTGGCCGGCGTGATCGTCGCAAACGTTCCGGATATCCCCCGGGATCAGCTCCGGCGCGTGCTGAGCGAGGCCTTTGCCGGAGTGAAGTTGACGGACGCCGGCATCGGCAGCGGGGATCTGGGTGTCAGCACCTCCGGCATGTTCGTGCGGGGAGGCGCCGAGGCCCAGGTTGTCGGGATCTTCCCGGCTTCGGAATCAAACCGGGAGCGGATCATCACCGTGCATGAACCGGGGAACCAATACGCCTTGCGGGTCTCCCTGGATAGTCCGCAGACAGTGCGCAACAGTACCCTGGGCTGGTCGCTTGCCGGCGCCGGGCTCCTGGGGTTGGTGGTAGCCATCCTGCTGGCCTACGGGATCAGCCGGAGCATGACCGCCCCCCTGAGTCGGATGACGCAGGCGGCAGAGCTGCTGGCCGAGGGCGAGTGGGAGACGCCCATCCCTGCCGGCGGCCCCGAGGAGATCCAGCAGCTTGCCCAGTCATTCCAGACCATGGCGGGGAAGCTGGGCACCGAGTTCGGCCGGGTGCGGGATGACCGGCGGCGGCTGCTGCAACTGGTGGCCGAGGTGGCGCATGAGTTGAAAACGCCGATCACGTCCCTCCGTACATACCATGAGCTGCTGCTGGCCGGCGAGCAGGAGAACGTCAAGACCCGCCAGGAATTGCTGGAACGAGGCGCCGGCCAGGTCGCACGGCTGGAATACCTGACGCATTCCCTGTTGGAACTGGCCAGACTCGAGGCGGACGCACAGGCGCTCGATTTAACGGAGACCGACCTGGTGGCGCTTGCCCGCAATGCCGTGGCCGCGATTGCACCAGTGGCCGAGCAGCGAGGGCTTCAGCTGGAACTGGCGACGCCGGCGCTGCCGGTGGTAGCCGTGGCCGATGCGCACCGACTGGGCCAGGCGATCGACAACCTGCTCCAGAATGCGCTGCGCTTTTCGCCAGTCGGCAGCACCGTCACCGTATCCGTGCGGGTGAAGGGCAAGGCCGCACAGATTGCGGTGGCCGACTGCGGGCCGGGGATTTCTGACGCGCTCCTCCCCCATCTGTTTGAGCCCTTTGTGCGGGGGGAGGGGTCACGGGGAACCGGACTGGGGTTGGCCATTGTGCGTGCCGTGGCAGAGGCCCACGGGGGCAGTGTCATGGCGGAGAATCGCCCGTCCGGCGGTGCCGAAGTGGGGTTCTCGGTGGAACTGGTGTGATGGGGGGGTATGAAGCGTGATCCCTCAGCTCAGTCCGGCTGAAGCGGGCGATACGGAGTTCCTGTATCAGGTTTACGCCGGGACCCGGCAGGACGAGGTAGCGGCCTGGGGCCTCGATCCCGTCCAACAGGCAATGTTCCTGCGCATGCAGTTCGAGATGCAGCGGCGGGCCTATGCGCTGCAGTTTCCCGGCGCCGAGGAGTACATCATCAGCCTGGAGCAGGGAGAGCGGGTGGGACGGCTCATCCTCTATCGCATGGAGGGCATGACCCGCATTGTGGACATTGCCCTGCTGCCCCAGTGGCGTGATCGCGGCATCGGCAACAGCCTGCTGACCGAACTACAGCGGGAAGCGGCGGCGAGCGGCAGTGGGCTCTGCCTGAACGTGTGGGGAGATAATCCGGCGCAGCACCTGTACCGGCGGCTAGGGTTTGTGATCACGGCCGAGACGGGGACCGGGTACAGCATGGAGTGGCATGCGTCTGCATGAGGGCTATCTTTCTACAAAAAAAGTTGTATCGGGTGTTGACTATACAAAAAAACTTGTAGTAATATGAGGTCAGGCAGATGCCTCAGGCTACTACAAGGAGGTCCGATCCATGACTGAGCAGAAGAACGGCGTTTTCGTGAACCTGGTGAAGAAGGCTGTGGGCTTGCCCACCGGCGGTTCCGGTTGCTGTGGCGGGACTGGTGCCGTGAACGCTTCCACCTGTTGTGACGCCGCCACGACGGCCGCCAGCGAGTCCGCTTGCTGTGGTTCCGCCGACGCCGTGAAGGAGTCGGCTTGCTGCGGCGCCGAGCAGGTGGCTGCGAAGCCGGCCGGCGGGAGTTGCTGCGGTTAGGCACGGCCTCAGGGGAGAGACAGGAGCGGCTGCAGAAATGCAGCCGCTCCTTGTTGCGTTATTGCCCGTTCCCGACGATCCGGTACATCTGCCGGGTCGCCGTCATGTCGGTGGGGAAACCGGGGGGAATCACCGCCGGGTCGTGCCTGGGCAGCTGGATCTTCAGGTAGGCCGCCTCGATCGCCCGGGCCACCGCCGAGGTGTTGGAGCCGTGTTCGGCCTGCTCGATCGCAACCGCCACGGCGATCTGCGGGTTGTCCAGGGGTACTAGGGAGACGAAGAAGCCGTAGTCATCCTGCGGCGGGTACTGGGCTGACCCGGTCTTGCCGCCGGTGTAGACGCCGGGCAGCGGGTAGATGGCGTAATCGGACGTGCCGCCGGCCATGTCGACCATGTGCATGCCGTCGTGGATGGCCTGGAGGAACTGCGGTGCGATGTTGACCTGACCCATCTGCTGCGGGCCGAACTCCTTGATCGTCTTGCCCTGGGGGTCAATCACCCGCTGGACCAGGTACGGTTTCATCACCTTGCCGCCGTTGCCCAGGGTGGCCGCATAGCGGCAAAGCTGCAGCGGCGTTACGGTCAGGATCTGGCCGATGGCCGCCGAACAGGTGTCGCCCAGCGTCCAGGGGTTGCCGGCCGAATCGAAGAGTTTGGTGCGGGTCGGCTGATCGGGCAGCATGCCCGGGGTTTCGCCGCCCAGGTCGATGCCGGTCTTCTGGCCGAAGCCGAACTCTTTGGCCGCCGCCACCAGCCGGTCGATCCCCAGCCGCCGGCCCATTTCGTAGAAGAAGATGTCGCTGGAGTAGCGGAGGGCGTTGCGCACGTCCACCCAACCCCAGCCGCTTTCGACCCAGTCGTGCTGACCGGTGGGCTCGTAGACCCGGCCGCTGAAGACCTTATCCGTCGTCGACACCACCCCGTTGGACAGGGCGGCGTAGGAGGTGAGCATCTTCCAGGTGGAGCCGGGCTG
>JBLNEM010000269.1:0-12692 GCA_050262655.1 Mycobacterium leprae
CCGGCATTGGCAGCCGGGGGGCGACGTTTGCGCTGAATCAGGCGAGGTCGTTGACCAGGCTCTTGAAGTGACGGCCACGTTCCTCGAAGTTGCGATAGGCGTCGAAGCTGGCGCAGGCAGGGGAGAGCACTACGTTGTCGCCCGCAGCAGCAGCCTTGCGGGCCATCTGTACGGCTTCAGCCATATCCCCGGCGTGCTGGATCGACTTGCTGTAGCCGGCCCGGCGTACGGCTTCCTCGATGCGAGGGGCGGTTGGACCGGTGAGGATCAGGGCCTTCACCTTCTCGGCCACCAGCGGAGCCATGGGGTCGAAGGGGATGCCCTTGTCCGAACCGCCGGCGATCAGGACGATCGGTGCGGCCAGCGTTGTGAGACAGGCCACCGATTCAGCCGGCGACGTTGCTTTCGAGTCGTTGTACCACTTGGCTCCACCCAGTTCCCGCACCGGCTCCAGCCGGTGCTCGACCCCCGTGAAGGTGGTCAGCACGGAGCGAATCGCTTGCATCGAGGCGCCCGCCAGGTAAGTGGCTGCCATGGCGGCCAGCACGTTTTCCTGGTTGTGCAGGCCCAACAGCTTGATCTCCGTGCTCTTCAGGGTGGGATACTCCTGGCCGTTATACCGCCAGATCAGGTCCTCGCCCCTGATGAACGCACAGTGATCGGTACCGGGGTCCTGCTGACGGCTGAAGAGGACGACCCGTCCCGGCGCACCGGCGGCGAAGCCCCGCACCCGTTCGTCATCGTAGTTCAGCACCACGGTGTCGGTGGGGCCCTGGTGCCGATAGATGTTCTGCTTGGCCGCTACGTACTCTTCCATGGATGCGTGGACGTCCAGGTGGTTAGGCGTAATATTGGTGATGACGCTGATATTGGGGCTGCGGCTACCAGCCAGTTGGAGCTGGAAGCTGGAGAGTTCCAACACCACCGCCGAGTCGGCGGAAATCGATTCGACCTCTTCGATCAGGGGACGGCCGATGTTGCCGCCCACATAGACCTGCCTGCCGGCGGCCTTCATGATCTCACCCACCAGGGTGGTGGTCGTGGTCTTGCCGGCGCTGCCGGTAATGCCGATGACCGGCGCATTGCAGGCGGAGAGGACCAGACCGATCTCACCGGCGATGGTTGCGCCGCGCTCCCGGGCCGCCGCGATTTCGGGCAGGTGCTTCGGGATGCCGGGGGTCAGGAAGATCAGGTCATGATCAGCCAGGGGCGCCAGATAGTCGGCGCCGGTGGAGAGCTTTACGCCCAGGCCGGCCAGTTCGGCGGCCCGCTCACCCAAATCCGCCGCGCTCTTCCGGTCACACGCTGTCACCGCGATCCCCTTGCGGAGTAAATAGCGAATCAAGGGCATGTTGGATACGCCAACGCCCACCACAACCGCACGTTTTTCGTTCAACTGCACGCCGGGTCCCTCCGTTTCAGGAAATAACCCGATGGGGAGGCCCCACCGGGTGATTAGCCGCTAGAGTCGCTACTCCGCTTCACGCAGGAGGGCTTCAATGCGGTTCAGCCCCTCAGTAATGCGCTCCATCGATGTAGCGTACGAAATGCGAATATAGTTGGGTGCACCAAAGCCAGTACCGGGCACCAGGCCAACCTTGCCCTCGGTCAGGATCAGCTGCCCAAGGTCATCGGCGTTGTTGATCTGCTGACCCCGAATGCGGGCGCCAAACAGGGCCTTCACGTTCGGCAGCACGTAGAATGCGCCTTCGGGCACCACTCGCACGGAGAGGCCGGGCATCGCCTTCAGCCGCTCCACCGTATAGAGGCGCCGGCGGTCGAATTCCTGACGCATCGTCTCGATCGGCTCCTGGCTGCCGGTCAGCGCCTGGAGCGAGGCCTTCTGCGAGATGGAAGAGGGCCCCGAGGTAGTCTGGGATTGCAGATCACCCATGACCTTGGCGAAAGCCGTCTCGGAAGCAGTGTACCCCATCCGCCAGCCGGTCATGGCATAGGCCTTGGACATGCCGTTCACCGTGATCGTCCGCTGCTTGATGTCGGCGCCAAACGAGGCAATGGAATAGTGCCGGGCGCCACCGTACACCAATTTCTCGTAGATTTCATCGGTAATGACGTAAAGGTCATGCGCCAGGACTACTTCGGCGATGGCCATCAGTTCTGCCCTGGTATAGACCGCACCGGTAGGGTTGGACGGGCTGTTCAGGATGATCGCCCGGGTCCTCGGGGTGATCCGCTCCCTTAACATCTCAGCCGTCACCTTGAAGCCGGTGGTATCATCGGCCGAGACGATGACCGGCACGCCGCCGGCCAGTTTCACCATTTCGGGATAGCTAACCCAGTACGGTGCCGGGATGAGGACCTCGTCCCCCGGGTCCACGATGACCATGAGGGCATTGAAGATCGACTGCTTGCCGCCGTTGGAGACGACGATCTGTTCAGGCTTGTACTCGAGCCCGTTGTCCGTCAGGAGCTTCTGGCAGATGGCCTTGCGCAGTTCCACCGTGCCGGAAGCCGGCGTGTATTTGGTGTGCCCAGCCGAAATCGCCTGTATGCCGGCCTGCTTGATCTGCTCTGGCGTGTCAAAATCCGGTTCGCCGACCGAGAAGTTCACTACGTCGATGCCTTCGGCAATCAACTGTTTCGTTTTCGTATCGATTGCGATCGTTGGACTCGGGGCAATCGCCCGAGCCCGCGCAGAGAGGTGCATGCGGGAGGCTCCTTTCCACGAACCTTGCATTAATAGACCTGCGGATGAGCTTCATTCCAGTATAGAACCTCTGTCCCCCTGCCTGCAAGCAACGTGACGGCCGGCAACAGAGGCGTGAGAATGAACCGTCCCGGCAAGTGGCCCATCCACACGTATGTAGGGAGCCAAAAGGGATTCAACACCCGAGGTACCATCACCTGCATCTCCATCATGCATAGTTTGCATGAAAAGGCCCGCCCCCGGACAGGAACGGGCGAGGGGGCCAGGGAGATGCGTTTTCAGTCGGTCCGTGCGGCGTAGAATGCCTCCAGCGCCTGCAGCATGGCCTTGGCAGCCTTGTCCTGGTAGGCTGGGGTTTTGGCCGCCCTCCCCTCGATGAGATTGGTGAGGAACCCCACCTCTACCAGGGCCGAGGGGGCATTGGTGTTGCGTGTCACATACATCAGATCCGGGCGGGCGCCACGGTCAACCTGGCTCAAGCCTGCTGACACCTTGCTCTGCAACAGGCGGGCCAGTGCCTGGCTTCGCTCGCCGTTCAGCGTGCTGACGGTGTAATACGTTTCGGTGCCACTGCCGCCGCCGGCGTTGTGGTGAATGGAGAGGAACAGATCGACGTTCAGTTCATTGGCCAGGCGAACCCGATAAGCCAGATCGACGTGCTGCAGGTCGTCGGCACCCCCTGCCGCCCTGACGTCCGGCGGCGCCGACCAGGCGTCAGTAGCCCTGGTCATGTAGACGGTGGCTCCCTTTGCCGCCAGAATGGCCCGCAGGCGGAGTGCCACCTGCAGGTTCACCTCCTTCTCCCGCACACCAAGCAGGGCGTTGTTGGCTCCGCCATCGGGTCCACCGTGCCCCGGATCCAGGAGGATCACCTTGCCCGCCAGGCCCGGCTGGTAGACGTGAATCGACAGTACGTTGCCCACCTGCTTGAGGGCATACGGGTTGCGCGTGACCAGCGTGAGGGTGACCCCTGCGTCCGTCTCGGTGGCCTTCAGGCCGGGTGGAAAGGTGACGCCGCCCAGGCGGGCGCCGGGGAGTGTAATCGTGACTTCCGGTCCGGCCGCTGCTGTGCGAGGCACCACACTCCCGTCGATGCCGAGGGTATAGACCGTGCGGTCGGAGAGCGTCCGCACATCAGCGCTGCGAACCATAGGCCGCAGTTCAACTACCAGACGGTTGGCGCTCCGTTCCCGCACCTGCCACGATGGGAGGCTGGAAAAGAGCAGACCAATGCCCGCCGCGTCCGTGGTAAGTGACTCCACCCCCAGGCTGGCGATCGGCAGAACGCTCCCGGCAGTCTGGCCGGTGGCGAACGGAACGCGCAGCCTGCCCTTCTCCGCCACCGGGTCGCCGAGTCGCTGGTCCGTGGACTGCACGGTGAGCCTGAGCACCCCCGGACTGATGGCCTGTAGATCGGTCCGCCACGCGGTCTTCGGGGCCGCCGTTCCCACCGGTTGATTGACATAGGCGGCTGACCACTGGGTTTCGGTGGTCTCATAGCGGACGGGCCCCTCGGTCACCTTCAGCGTGTTACCCTCGACCCACCCGGTCGCACCACGGGGCGTCCGTACCTTCCACCAACCTTCGGCGGCGTCTAGCAGGGTCACGGATTCGCCGACCCGCAGAGTGTCATAGCGGTCAAATGCCTCGGTATCCCGCCCCTGGTAAACGCCGGCTGCCACCAGGGCTTGCGCCTGTCGATTAGCGACAGGGGGAGCAGGCAGCACAATGGGCGCCAGAACGGGGACGGTCCAGGCCGGCGCGGGCGGCGCAAATGGATCCACCGTGGTAGGCAACGTCGGCAGCGGGGTTGGTAATGGCGTTGGCGTTGGCGCCGGCAGCGGCGCAGGTGCCGGTGTAGGCGTTGGCGCCGGTGCTGGCGTTGGCGTCGGTGCTGGCGTTGGCGTCGGTGTTGGCGCAGGTGCCGGTGTAGGCTGAGGTCCAGTGGCGAGGCGCTTCATGTACTTGGCGGCCACCCAGCCATCGGTGCCGGCCGCTGTCTGCACGTGCCACCAGTCTCCGGCCATCTCCAGCAGGCGCACCTGATCATTCTGCTTCAGCGTGGTCAGAACCGCGAACGTAGTTCCCGGCCCTTTGCGCAGGTTGAGAACGTCGGTGTCGACTGCGGCGTACACCTTTTCGTCCAGGAAGCCAATGCGGCTGACCCACCCCGCCACCCAGGCCTCTTTGCCCGAGGTGGTCCGGATCTTCCACCAGTCCCCCTGCTGCTCCAGGACGGTGGCGTTCTGACCGGCGGGCATCACGCCCACTACGGCGTAACTTGTGCCGGGCCCGGCACGCAGGTTGAGTCCGTCCTGATCAAGAGGTTGTAAAGAGGCTGCCTGGCAAGGCGTAGCAGCCATCAGCGTCATGATCAATGCCATGGTGGCGATGCGTTTCAAGCCCTTCACTCCCGGTACGATCTGTCACAGGTTAGACGTTATTTTGTTGCGATACGTTTCGCAATGCGGTACATATTTCCTGCAATGATGTACAATGCAATGGGAATTGTGGGTAAGCGAAAACCCCCGGTCCAAAGACCGGGGGCTCCGCTGCAATCTATCTATCGCTTGACACTGCTTATTCCATATGACCAACCACGACACCGACGCTGATGGCCAGCAGGACCAGCGTGCAGAAGAGGGCGAAGGCGTAGTCCTTTTCCCGGAGGAAGACCACCAGGGCCGCTGCCACCCGCATCACCGGCGTAGAAACCAACACCAGCAGGCCCGCCGTGATCAGGCGACCGCCCAGGGCAGCCTGAACGCCCGTCATGAGAAAGAGAATACCGGCACCGACGAGCACCGCTGCAAGCACAGATCCTACTCGCAGGAGCCGGGCCAATACCAGTTCGACCGAGAGGACCTTTTCGCTTTTGACCTGTGTGACATCCACCGCTACATGACTCCCTTCCAGATCATCTGCACGGCGACAAAGGCGAGGATCGGGATAAAGAGCTTCCGCAGGGTTGTCCCTTTGAGGCGCACCATAATGCGGGTTCCCACCAGTGCCCCCAGCAGTACGCCCAGGGCGACCGGTCCGGCAATCAGGGGCTTCACGTCACCACGGACGAAGTAGACCACCGCGCCAGATGCAGCGGTAACACCGATCATGAAATTCGAGGTTGCAGTAGAGGCCTTCATCGGCATCCGCATCACCTGATCCATCGCCAACACCTTGAAGATGCCGGCGCCAATCCCCAGCAGTCCGGCGGCCGCGCCAGAGAAGTACATGATGATCAGGGACGGGATCGACCGGGTGACCTGATAATCCACCTGCCTGCCCAGCGCCTTGTCGTAATAGGAGCCCTCCAGGCGCAGCCACCGGGAGACCGCATCGGGCTCGACCCCCGTGGGGAGTTCGCTCTTCCGGGCCCGGAACATGGAGTAGGCCGAGTAGCCCATCAAGAGTCCGAACAGGATGAAGAGGTAACGGGGGGCAAGAAAGCCGGCCACCAGCGCTCCCGTCATGGCGCCGGTCGAAGTCCCCATCTCCAGCCACATCGCGACCCGGGTGTTGGTCAGATGGTCCCGCAGGTAGGCCACGGCCGCCCCCGTTGATGTAGCGATCACCGAAACGGTACTGGCAGCCACAGCAGTCCGCATATCGACTTTAAATAGCAACGTGAGTACCGGCACAATGATGATGCCGCCGCCCAATCCGAGCATGGAACCGAGCACACCCGCCAGGATCGATAGGAAGAATACGTAGAGTGTCGCCGTTGTACCGACCAAGCTGTGTTCTCCTCCGCTTCCGTCTGATACCCAAGACTTTACTCCGGATCAAAGATCCAGACAAGTAGAAAACGAGACCCCAAATCGGGGTCTCGTTCCCAGCGTCAGCGGTTCCCATCATGCGGTCGGATGGCCGGACACCCATCCGCCATGTCATGACTCACCATGCCATGGGCGAGGGCACCTGTGCTGAAGGCCAGCAGGCAGAAGGCCACCATCGCCCAGAGAAGAAGCCGCTGTCTGGACATGTGGATTCCCCCCTCGGTTAGGCTCTATGAGATCTATATTAGCCAGAATAGAGTGTCTTTCATCTATCCCAAGCAGGTTTTCCCTACCAGGGCAGAGAGAAACAGGACAGGAGGGGTTCCCAATGCGCCGGCTCTTCCGAACCATCGTCTGGTTGCTGGGTATTCTGTTGGCTCTGGTGCTGACGCTCCCTTACCTCCTCCGGCCGACTCTCTCCTTTCAGCAGGGGCCCGGCGGTGAGGTCGCGTACATCAGCCTCCTGCGGCAGTTGACCTCACAGGCGGTCAGCGTCGCCCGGGGGAATCCCGTGCAACTGCGCCTGACTGAAGAAGAGTTCAGTGGCCTGGTCTCGTCGGCGGTGCTGTCCGACTGGGAAGGCCCGATCCCCCAACCGCGGCTGCGCACCCGCCTGGTGGACGACAACATCCGGCTGGAGGCCATTGTGCCTCTGGACCAGATGGACCAGCCCTGGCGACTCATTCGAGCGGTCGGACTGACCCTGGACCTTTCGCCTTCCGTCCCGCCCAACGGTCCACCCCGGTTCCGCATTCTGCACGCCGCCATCGGGCGCATACCGGTGTCACCCGGGGTCATCCGCCTGCTGGGCAAAACGTTCGCCGGTCAGGTGCCGGAGCTTGACCCGAATGAACCAGCGCTGCTCCTGCCCATGGACGATCTGGTGATCGCCGCGCTGAACCGTGGTCTGACCGTGAAGCAGATGCAGGTGCAGGGCAACACTGTGCTCCTGACGGTTTCCGCCCATGGGCTCCCCTGAAGTTCACTTCAGCAGGGGTCGCAGCACGGCGAGCACGTTCTTCACCACATAAACATATCCTTCCCCGGTGGGATGCAGCCCGTCCGGCAGGTTCAGATTCGGGTGCCCGCCCACGCCGTCCAGAAAGAACGGAATCAGGGGCACTCTATACTGAGCAGCCAGAGCCGGAAAGGCCCGGTCAAAGCTGTTGGTGTAATCCGGCCCATTGCCTGGCGGCAGTTCCATGCCGGCCAGAATCACTTGAGCGCCCGCCTTCTGCAGTTGCGTGATCAACTGCCCCAGGTTCTGCTTCATCTGCTCGACCGGCAGGCCCTGAAGTCCGTCGTTAGCGCCTAACTCCAGAATCACCATCGCCGGGTGTTGGTTGATCACGCCGGAAACCCGACTCAGCCCGCCTTTGGTCGTATCGCCGGAGAGGCCGGCGTTCACGACCCGGTAGCGGTAGCCGAGGCGGTCCAGTTCGGCCTGCAGCTGGCTGGGGTAGTTCCGATCGGATGGCACACCATATCCGGCGGTGAGGCTGTCGCCGAAGGCCACGACCACGGGCCAGCCGGTGCGGTCCGTAACCTTGGGTACTGCAGGCGCCGGTGTAGCGGCAGGCTTGGCCTTCAGGCCGCAGCCGGCCAACGTGAGCGAAAGCATGAGGCCTGCCAGAAGACAGGCGCCCACTATAGCTTTTTTCGTGCGAACCTCCTCGCTTTCACCAGGCATTGTAGCATGGGTTTGTGCCACACAGGGCTGGAGCTTTCTACATAAAGAGGCCCGACCGCCACCGGCGACCGGGCCTTTCGCTCTGATTACCGACCCAGCAGGCGACTCCTGGCCCACCGGGCGATGATGCGATCCACCAGCGCAGGGCAGAGCCGGTTGAGCGCCGTGGCTACCCGGTAGTAACCCGGCACTACCACCTCCCGCCGGGGGTGGCGGATCAACCGGGCGATCGCCCGGGCTACCGTATCGGGGCTCGGCATGGGGAAGTTGACGCCCTGCGTCATCTCCGTCCGCACGAAGCCAGGCGAAACCAGTGAGACGCGAACGCCGAAGGGAGCCAGTTCCCGGCGCAGCGACTCGCTAAGGCCACGGATGCCGAACTTGGTCGCCGAATAGAGGCCGACCGTGCCGATGGAGCCGGAGACGGAGCCGATGTTGATGAACAGCCCCCGGTTCTGCTGCCTCATGTAAGGCAATGCCGCCCGGACGCCCAGCAGGGCCGCCGTCAGATTGACGCCCACCACCTGCCCGATATGCTCAGGGGATTGCTCGTACCAGGGAACTCCTCCCCCCATACCGGCGTTGTTGATCCAGACGTCAATGGCGCCAAAACGCTCCATGGTGAGCCTGGCGAGCTGCTCCAGGTCGCCACTGACCGTTACGTCGGTGGGCACCACCAACACTTCAGCCGGAGAGAGCGCCGCTGCCAGCGCATCCAACCGCTGCACCCGGCGGGCCGCCAGCACCACCTTGTGGCCCCGCCGAGCCAGTTCCCGGGCGGTCGCCTCGCCGATACCGCTGGAGGCTCCGGTGATCACCACCACTGCCATGTCGTTCACCCTCCCTACACCGTGACCGATTTCCACTTGCCGGAACGGTATCGCAAGCTGATCAGCCCTGCTCTCACCCACCAGTCGACAGAGGCGGCCAGCCAGGCGCCCTGGAGGCCCCAGCGAAGCCCGAACAGCATCACCGCGGCCAGGGAGAGGCGGACCACCCCGCCGCCCATAGTCACCAGGAAGAGGGGCCGGGTATCGCCGGCGCCAGACAGCGCACCACTGAGCACCAACACAATGCCGGTTGCTACTTCGGCAAAACCGGCCACCCTTAGGGCTGACGCCCCCAGGACCTGGACGCCATGATCCCCGGTGAAGATGCCAACGTAAGGTCCCGGCACGAGGATGAAGAAGAGACCCAACAGCCCCAGGGCCAACACGCCCAGCCGGGTGGCCTCCCGAGTCACCGCCTCGGCCTCATCGGTCCGACTGGCGCCCAGCCGCTGGCCCACCATGGCGGCAGCGGCCATGGAGAAACCAGAGCCGAGCATCCAGGAGATGTTCTCCGCCGCCACGGTGATCGTGTGTGCGGCCAGGGGGAGCGTGCCCAGCGTTGCCACCATCCGGGCATACGCCATGTAGATTGCGGTGCTGAACATGCGCTCCGAGGAGGAGACATACCCCACCCGCAGAATGCGCCCCAACAGCCCGACATCCAGATGCAGCAGGCGGCGCCAGTCAAGGCGGGCGCCGCTGCGGCGGCGGAGCAGGATGACCAACAGTACCGAAGCGCCCAGAATTCGGGCGGTCGATGTGGCGATGCCTGCGCCCCGAATGCCCAGAGCCGGTGCGCCGAAGTGGCCGTAGATCAGCGAATAGCCAAGGGTTGCGTTCAGGACGTTAATGCTGAGGTTGACCACCATGGAGGTCCGTGTGTCGCCGGTCGCCCGCAGTGCGGCTGTCATCACCATCATCCAGAACAGGGCGACCATGCCGGGCACCAACAGGCGCAGGAGGGTGGCCCCCACGGGCGCCACATCGGGCGGTGCCCCGAGTACCTGCAAGATCCACGGGGCAAAGCGGTAGAGCAGGATGCCCATCAGCGTGCTGGCGCCCAGCCCCAGCCAAAAGCCGGAACGGGTCGCCGCCTCAATCCGGCCGGTCTCCCCGGCTCCCTGAAACCGGGCGACCAGCGCGTTCACGCCCACCCCCAGCCCCATAAACAGACCAACCATCAACCAATGCGGCTGCTGGGTCAGGCCGGCGGCGGCTACTGCAACGGCCCCCAGGCGCCCCACCAGAATGGTATCCACCATATTTGAGAGGGTCCCGAGCAACTGCTCTGCGATGACCGGCCAGGCCAGATGAAAAAGCTGCCGACGAATGTGCGAGCGATCCAGGGGCAGGGCGATAGGGGCAACTGGCTCCAAAACGAGTTCCTCCCCGGCGGAGATTCCAACCGATCGAGCGCCCAATGCTCTCGGTACGATGAACATTCTAGCATGAAATAATAACATGAGGGAGACCATGGGCTTACGCCTGATGGACCCCCGCGGCTGTCGGTGATAAAATGTGGCATCGCTTATGCAAGATAGGTGAGAGATGGCCGGATCGCGGGGGAGGTGTGTCAGCGTGTGGGTCGTCCCGGGATATCTGCTTTCCTTTACGGCCGGCCTTGCGTTCTTCACCACCGGCCTTGCCCTTCTGGTCGGCAGCGATCCGACCAGCAGCTTCCGCCTGGCACGCCGACTACCGTTGCTGGCGCTTTTCAACCTGATCCTTGCCATTGTGGAATGGCTTCCCCTCCTGGCCCCCAGCGGGACCAGCCAGTCTCATCCCTCCATGATCGCCCTGGCAGCCGTTGAGACCGCTCTGACGGCTACCGCCTTTTCCAGCCTGCTTACATTCAGCGCCTCGCTGATCGCCGCCGAGACCGAACCGGGCGAGATCCTCCGACAGGTGCATCTGGCGCTGGGCGGCCTCTGTCTCATGATCTATCTGTCCAGCATGCCCATCGGCACCAGTGAACCTGGGCCGTGGCTCAAGTGGCTGGCGGTGAGCGAGGCCTGGGCACGCTACCTGCTGGTCTTCCCGGCGGGCGTGCTCACCGCCCTGGCACTGCACCAACAAGCGCCCTTTGCCCGGAGCCTGGGCAGCCGGGCGCTGGAGTTGGACCTGAATTGGGCCGCCATCTTCTTCGTGCTGCATGCGATTTTTGGCGGTCTGGTAGTGCCGCCCGTCGACTTCCCGCCGGGGCGATGGCTGAACACCGACCTGTTTGAAGCATGGACGGGTGTCTCGGTGACCCTGCTCCGCGTGGCCTGCGTGATGGCGATTACGTACTTCATGGTCCGCTCGCTGGGGATCTTCCGGCTGGAAAACCGGCGACGGTTGGCTGAAGCCGAGCAGCAGCGGTTGCTGGCAGAGGAGCGAGAACGGGTCGGTCGCGATCTGCACGACGGTGTCATTCAATCGATTTACGGCTGCTCCCTGCTGTTGGAGAATACGGCCTATGCCGTGGCAGAGCAGGATGCGGCCACCGCTCACTCCCTCGAAGATGTGGTGCGCCGGCTCAACCGCACCACCGAGGAGATCCGCAGCTACATTCTGCAACTCTCGGCGCCCGAGCAGGACCAAGATTCACTGGCGGACCGACTGCAGGGGCTTGTTAACGAGTTTGCGGGCCTGGGCTCGGCCCGGATTCGCCTGGAGGTGGCCGGCAACCAGCCACCGGTCTCATCGGAGCGAGTCGCACAACTGGCGATCATCGCCAGGGAACTGTTGGCCAACGCAGTCAAGCACAGCCATGCCAGAGAGATCACCATCGCCCTGGCTGGCAGCACAACAGGTCTGAAGCTATCGGTACAAGATGACGGTATAGGTCTGCCGCCCGCCACGCCGGGGGCGGAGCATCACGGCCTGCGCAACCTGAGGCACCGGGCCGAACTGCTCAGTGGCAACCTCACGGTGCAGAGCGCCCCGCAAAAAGGAACCGCCATCACACTGGAAATCCCCATAGGAGGCAGCGACTGATGATCAAGGTACTGATCGTGGATGACCACGAAGTGGTGCGGCTTGGCCTGAGCGGTCTGGTCGCCCGCAGCCCGGCATACCAGGTGGTCGGCGAAGCGGGCAGCGTGGCGGAATGCCTCGCCAAAGTAGAGACTCATCGCCCCGACGTCGTGGTGCTGGATGTGCGCCTGCCGGACGGCAGCGGTATTGATGCCTGCCGGGAGATCATTGCCAACTACCCCGGCACCCGGGTCCTGATGCTGACTTCGTACCCGGATCGAGACGCCGTGCTGGCCTCGGTCATGGCCGGCGCCGCCGGTTACCTGCTGAAGCAGGCCAATGGTACCCTCCTCCTCGATTCGATCGCCCGGGTCGCCAGAGGCGAAAGCCTGTTGGACCCGAAGATCACGGCCCAGGTTCTGGGTGAGCTGCGCGCTCTGGCAGCCAGCGAGAAGCCGCCGGAACGTTACACAACCGCCGAGCGGCAACCGGTCGAACGGGAGCCATCCCTGACGCCGCAGGAGCAGCGCATTCTGGTGGAGGTGGCCGAAGGGCGCACCAACAAGGAGATCGCCGAGCACTTCGCCCTCAGCCAGGGCACGGTCCGGAACTATGTCTCCAGTATTTTGCAGAAGCTCGACCTGCGGTCACGGGCCCAAGTGGCTGCCTATGTGGCACGAAAGGAACGGGACAAATAGTGAAGGGCCGCCGCCCCCGCGGAGGGGCCGTTGGCATGCTCTGGCTTGTTAAAAAACCGGCGCCCCCCAACG
>JBLNEM010000270.1:0-6161 GCA_050262655.1 Mycobacterium leprae
CAGCCCGAGCCACACGATGGGGGTGCCCCACCCGGCCGTTAGCTAGCCTTACGTTGGCAGCCCGAGCCACACGATGGGGGTGCCCCACCCGGCCGTTCGCTAGTCTCCCGTGGCAGCCCGAGCTACCTCCAAGGAATGGCCCCGGGCACCGGCCGCACAGGCTGCGCGGCCAGCGACTCCCGATGCTCCGGTGTGGGCGGCGTGGACTGCGGCTGCCGGGCCGCCTCGTACCAGAAGGGCAGGCGCAGGGTGCCCCAGTCGGCCTCCACCACCACCCAACCATAGTAGGCGCCATCGGCCAACTTGCTGCCGTCTGCGGTGACTACCAGCTCAAACCCGGCGTCCCGTCCGGGGCCACTCGGTGTGGTCATCGGCGAGACTTCCGCCTTCAGCCCCTCCACTTCCCCGTTCAGCACGGCCGAGATCTTGTAGTCGACCGGTGTGGACTGCGTCGAGGTCGAGAGCGGCACGATCGTCAGCGGCAGTGTGCTCCGGTGCTCCTTCGCGCCGTTCACCACCGTACCGAAGGAGTAAGTGGGGCTGGGCGGGTCGGTAGCCGTGACCAGAATGGCTCGACCGGCGATTGCCCGTGCCAGGCTGATCGCACCATTGCCCTGGTCCATGACGCCCCCCTGACCAGCCATGAACTGGGCCGTATTCACAAGGGCCGCCTTGATCTGAACCGCCGTCCAATCAGGATGAGCCTGCCGCATGAGGGCAGCGATGCCAGCCACATGCGGCGTGGCCATGGAGGTGCCACTGGCGCTGATGTAGCCGCTGGGGTCCGGCATGCCGCCGCCCGGGATTCCGGCCTCTGTCACCGTGGCCGAGGTGATGTTGACCCCGGGGGCGGTCAGTTCCGGTTTGATCCAACCATCCTTGTTCGGACCCCGGGAGCTGAACTCCGCCATCCGATTCGGCTGTGGAATCTCCTCGGGGTTGAGCCGCAGTTTGGCCTCTGACAACCCCGGAGCCCCGGCGAGGGCCTGCTTCATCATCTGGCCGTCTTCCATGCTGATGGAGACGGTCGGAATGGTAGGAACGGGCTTCTCATCACCCAGGCTCCCATAGAAGTTGCCCGTCTGGTTGTTGTAGATCACACAGGCTGCAGCCCCGGCCGCCTGAGCCGCCACGGCTTTCTCCCGGAAGGTTACTTCGCCCCGCTCCACCAGCGCCACGTTCCCCTTCACCTGAGCCGGAAAGTCGGATGCCGCCTGGCCCATACCACAGAGCACATATCCCAGTTCAAGGGCAGGGCTGGGCAGCAGAGTAGAACTCTCCATCAGGCGCATGCCCACGCTGCGCATCTCACCGCTGGGCTGCACCAATTGAGCCACCAGTTCGGTGACACCATCGTCGGTACTGGCCCCTACGGTTAGCACATGGTGTGCGGCGCCGGGGGCGCCGATGGTATAGGGCTCGGGGCCTGAGTTACCGGCAGCCAGACAGACGATGACGCCGGCCAACATGGCATTGTTGGCGGCAGAACTTTCCGGGCTCGAGGGATCACCCAGTGAGTCGCCCAGCGAAAGGTTCATCACCTGAGCGCCCCGCTTCACAGCGTCTTCCATGGCGAGGATGATGTTCGTCGCCGACCCGGTGCCCGAGGCGGTCAGAACCTTGTAGCCCATCAACTTCGCCTTGGGAGCCACGCCGTTATAGCGGGCATCCCCGCGCGGGGTCGCCTTGTAGTCCGCATCGCCGGCAATGATGCAAGAGACGTGTGTGCCGTGGCCGAAGCTGTCCTTGGGGCCCTCTGACGTCAGCGAAATCGCGTGCGTGACTTTCTCATTCGGAACCGTTGCATAGCCGCCGAACTCTGGATGGTTCCAGTCGATGCCGGTGTCAATGACCGCGACCGTCACCCCTTCGCCCCGAATGCGGCGACCGGCTGCATCCACCTGATCCCACACCTTGGGTGCGCCAAGGAATGGGACGCTCTCCGCCAGCGAAAGATAGACCCGCTCTTCGTTCAGGGTGATCGTGCGGATGCCGCCCATGACCGAGACCTTCTGCACGGCTTTGCCTGGCATCAATACACCGAGGCCATTGAACACATGGGTAAAGTCGTGGGGCAGATCAAGAATCGAATCCCCGTCTGGCCCGGCAATCAGGCTCCGTGACTTGCCCAGTTGTACGTCCAGGCCCAGCGTCGCCATTTGGGCGAGGAATTGCTTGTGTGTCTCTTCCAACCCTGCTTCGTATGCTGCCGCATTAGCCTGGGGGTTTTGCCGGACATAGACCGCTACTGGAGGCTGAACAAACTCAAGGACCACCGGCACGACCTCGTCCGACTGCAGGACGCTCTCCGGCATCCGGCACAAGACTGCCTGATCATGCCTTCCGAGCGCCCCCGTCCGATTCATTTCCCGGTGCTGCATCAAGTTGATCCCCCGCCTTCCTTCAGAGAGAAAGCCGCAGTCCCTTAAGTACCCTAAATTTTACCAAGCTACACGCTCATCTGTCAATTTTCTTGATTGATTTCTCATAAAGGCGCGCTAAATCCTTCGCAATAGCCCCCTCAGGACACAAAAAAAGACGGCTTAACGCCGTCTTTTTGTCCCGGTTCTTTTACTCCACCTTGGCACCCAGGTTCTCGAGGTGCTTGATGACCTCCCGGGTAATCTGGGTGGGGGTCGATGCACCCGAAGTGACCGCCACCCTCTTCTTTCCCTTCAGCCATTCCGGATCAATCTCATCGGCCGTGTCGACCAGATGCGCCTCGCGGCCGGCCAGTTCCCGAGCCACCTGCGCCAGGCGGTTCGAGTTATTGGAGCGCTTGTCGCCAACTACGATGACCACGTCGGCCTCGGGTGCCAGTTTGGCCACGGCTTCCTGCCGCAGTTGGGTCGCAAGGCAGATCTCGTTGTAGACCTCAACCGTGGGGAAGCGTTTCTGGACTTCCAGCATCAGCGCTCGGGTATCCCACTGCGAGAGGGTCGTCTGATTGGTGACGGCCAACTTCTGGTCCGGCGAGAAATGCAGCGGATCCAGGTCGGCGGTTGTTTCGACCAGATGCACTTTTCCCGGTGCCACACCCACTGCCCCTTCCGGCTCGGGATGGCCCTTCTTGCCGATGTAGATCACCTCGTATCCCTGGCCGGTCAGCAGACGGATCAGGTCGTGGGTCTTGGTCACATCCGGACAGGTGGCATCCACGACGTGGAGCCCCTTCTCCGTGGCCTTGACCTTCACGGCCGGAGAGACCCCGTGGGCCGTCATGATGACGGTGCCGTGGTCCACCTGATCCAGCAGCTCGAGCCGGTTGTTCCCCTCCAGGGTGATCACACCCAGCTGGTTCAGTTCATCCACGACGTGCTGGTTATGCACAATCAACCCGAGTATATAGATGGGCCGGGGAACAGTTGGATCGGCTGCCACCTGCTTCACCAGCTGAATGGCGCCCACCACCCCGTGACAATATCCACGCGGGGTGATCTTGAGTACATCCATGCCGCGGCCTCCTTGCGGACCTTATTGAGAATCATTATACGCCTGTGGGGCGGCGCTGTCATGTGTGCCGCGTCACAGCGCAATGAAACCCCTGCCATGGACGGCGCTCGCGCACACCGTTCCTGCAGGGGTTCCGCTTGGAGCCGTCATCGATGACTAGTGGCTGTGGCCGCCATGCCCATGGTCATCATGCCCGTGACCATCGCCGGCAGCGCCCTGTCCATCGTGCCGATTGAGCGAGAGCGCGCCCACTACCACGACACACGCCAACACGTAGACGCCAATTGCCGCCCAGAAGTTCATGAATATAGCCTCCTCTGCGTTACGGAATCTCTTTTCCTATTGTGGCCCACCTCCCTCCGAATGGCAAGAGGGTTACTACGCGGGAGTAACCTCCGCCGTCGGGCCCGTGCTGCCACGGGCGCTTATCCTCCGGAGCCCCTTCGGGTCTCCTCGGGCGCCCGAACGGCAGCCCTGACCCGCCGGCTGCGGTGACGCTCGGCTTCGTTTCGCGGCATGGGACATGACACCCTCGCCGCCCCTTCGGGTCTCCTCAGGGCGTCCGAACGGCGTCACAGACCCGCCGGCTTCGGGGACGCTCGGCATGGACATGACACCCGGGCAGGCCGAATTGCAGTTTGCGCAGGAATTCACATACAAAATGGCAAACTCATGTCTGGTTTGGTTTTCATCACGATACGGGGTGATACCATGAGCCTGCAGGATCTGTTTCTGGAGATGCATAGCCACTTCCCGGCATTGGAAGCGGAGAACTGCGACGGGCACATCCTCTTCGACAACGCAGCAGGCGCCCAACTTCCCCGAATGGCGATCGAACGTGTGACGGCGCATCTGTTACGGCACAATGCCCAGAAGGGCACTGTATTCGCTCGCGAAGAGAGCATGCAGCAGGGGATCTATGACCTGCGGGCGGCTTGCGCCGACCTGATGGGCACGGACTCTTCCCGGGTAGCACTCGGCCTGAATGCCACCAGCCTGACGGCCCTGATTGCGCACCAGCTGGGAAGGGATCTGCACCGAGGTGACCTGGTTCTCACTTCCGAGCTGGACCATATGGCCAACATCCGTCCCTGGGAGGAGATGCGCACCCAGGGGATTCGGGTCGAATCGATCCCGATCAGCCCCGATGGAACCCTCGACCTGGGCGCATACCAGCGGCTGCTGACGCAAGAGCCGAAAGTGGTGGCCTGCGGTTGGGTCAGCAACGCCACGGGCACGCCGAACGATCTCTCTTTACTGGCCAAGCTGGCACATACCCATGGCGCCCTCTTCTTCGCCGATTGCACCGCCGGTGCGCCGCACCTCCTCATGTCGGTGGAGGACTGGGAGATCGACTTTGCGGTCTGCTCAGCCTACAAGATCTTCGGCCCGCACCTGGGCTTCTGCTATATCAACCCGGCCCGTCTCGGCAGCTGGCAACTCGGCGAGCTGATCAGCCAGGAGGCCGGGCACTATGGTTACGGCTCCTCTTATGGGGCCCGGCTCGAACTGGGGACGCAAAACCATGAAGGGGTCGCCGGCTTTACGGCCACCCTGGAGTACCTGGCCATGCTGGGGACGAAGGCCGCACAGATGCAGGGAACTCAAAGTGCCAATCGGCGCGAGCAACTGGCGTCGGCCATGAACAGCATCCACCAGTATGAAATCGAACTGACGGCGGCCCTCAGGAAGACGATCCTGGATCTGCCGAACGTCGTGCTGTATGGCGCACCCGAGGTGCCGATCATCAGCTTCAACCTGTCGGGCCGAGAACCGAAAGCCGTCGCTCAGTTCCTCATGAGCCAGAAGATCGAGGCCAGGGTAGGTCACTTCCTGGCCATTCCGCAAATGAATCGCCTGGCCCCTTCGCATGGCGGTGAAGCCCTGCGGGTGAGCCTGGTGCACTACAACCTGCCGGAAGAGATCGAGCGTTTTGGGGCTGCCATGCGTTCTTTCCAAGGGTAGTCCACATGAAAAAGGGGCCGCATGAGTTTACACTCATGCGGCCCATTGGCGTCTTAAGGAGTGACCGGATGCAGTTGGAGCGTGCCGCCGATAGCGAACTGAAGTTGGGTATTGCCGGCGAAGACTGCTGCGTCGGGCAGGGTCTGGAGCAACTCTGCGTGGAGTTGAGCACCGGTCTGATCCAGCACCCAGAGGGCTGGCGTGGACGAGGCGGCTGTGAAGACGGCAATGCGGGTGCCATCTGGGGAGACGACGACCTGACTCAGACCCTCCGCTCCCTCGTACCGGGCCCGCCAGAGCGTCTTCCCGTCGACCGGATTCACGGCCCACACGTTGTTGGCGTCTGCCAGCACCACGTTGCCGCCGTCGATGAAGCGGATCGATCCGGAATTGCGCTCGACGCTGGACTCGGCCAACTTGCTGCCGTCGGCGCCGTACAGACGAAGGGAGCTGCCATTCAGTGCCGCGAGCCGGCCGTCAGGGGCGAAAGCGATGCTGGCGCCAGAGTCAGCCGGCAACTCATAGGCTGCTTTGCCGGACCGGTAGACGGTCATTTTACTGCCGTGCAGGACCGCCAGACGGTCGTCGGCAGACCAGGCGAGGGCCTGCGCCGAATCGGCCAGTTCGATCTGGTTCTTGGCAGCGCCATCCGCCCCGACCAGGTAGACCCTTGCCCCCGCCGATACGGCGCTCTGCCCGTCGGGCGAAACCGCAAGCAGGGCGGTGGCGTCCAGTCCCGACAG
>JBLNEM010000271.1:0-4464 GCA_050262655.1 Mycobacterium leprae
GGCCTACCGCTTCCTGATCGCCTACGAATCATCGCCGGAGATGCCAGGGCTTGCGCCGCCCAACCCGGAGCAGCCGGTGACCCGGGCGGAGTTTGTCACCTGGGTCGCCCGAACCCTGGGCCTCGGCCCCCTCGCTCGCTCCCCGTTGGTCCTGCTGCCGGTCTACACGGATCTGGCCGGGCTTACCCCCGAGGCGAGGAACGCCGCCAACTTCCTAAACGCCCTTGGGCTGCTGAAGGGTGGCGGCCGGTTCCGGGGCGACGATCTGCTGACCCAGGCAGAAGGCGCCGCCATCTACGCCCGGCTTCTACAGCACGGCTACCCGGACGGGGTGCCGTGGCATGAACTGCCGGCGCCCTTCAAATTCAGGCCCTGGACCGAGCCGATTGGCTGCCCATAAGAAAAAGCCGGCAGGTGTTTGCCTGCCGGCTTCGCTTTACCCTCGCCTCGACCCATGCGTACGGGCCAGGGAGAAGATGGTGCCCACGATTCCCAGCGCCGCCGCAATCAGCAGGGTGCGTTGGAACGCTCCCAGGAAGGCCGGTCCGGCGCCGACTCCCCGCGCCTCCTGCGACGCCTGGAGATAGGCGGCCAGGCTGCCGCTGACGGCGATACCGGTCACCATGCCTACGTTCCTTGCAACGGCCAGCAGCCCTGACGCAACGCCCTGGTGGCCCCGGGGTGCGGCGCCCATGATGGAGCTGTTGTTGGGCGCCGTGAAGAAGCCGGAACCCAAGCCGACGAGGGCCAGGGAGAGCATCAGGACCGCCTGGGAGTGGTCGACTCCGGCCCGGGAGACCAGGAAGAGGCCCACCGACAGGACGGCCATGCCGAAGGAGGCGGGCCAGCGGGTGCCGATCCGGTCCGAGACGGCGCCGGAGAGACCGGCGACGGCCACCATCACCAGCGGCTGTGCGGTCATCACCAGGCCGGCCTGCTCGGGCCCCAGTCCCCGGACGTTGGTCAGGTAGAAAGGCAGAAGGAACGTCAGCATGAAGACCACAGCATACTGCAGGAAGGCCGCCAGAACCCCGGCTGCGATGGCTGGGGTTCGCAGGAGCCAGACCGGCATCATCGGTTGGGGCACACGGGTCTCCTGCCAGACGAAGAGCACCATGGCCGCCAGGCCGCCCACCCAGAGGCTGATGGTGACCGGGCTGACCCAGCCCCAGTCTTCGGCCTGGCTGAGGGCCATCAACAGGGCCGTCAGCCCGAGAGCCAGGACGGCGGCGCCGCCCAGATCGAACTGCTGCTCCTTCCGCTCGGCGTTCGGACGCAGCAGCGTAAGCGCCAGCAGCCCGCCGGCGATGGAGACCGGGACGTTGATCCAGAA
Source organism: Mycobacterium leprae (assembly GCA_050262655.1). GTDB lineage: Bacteria > Bacillota > Sulfobacillia > Symbiobacteriales > Symbiobacteriaceae > DASXVX01. The sequence goes on from JBLNEM010000271.1 coordinate 1,334, forward strand.
GACCCAGTGCCAGCCGAACCTCTGGCTGATCATCCCACCCAGGCTGGGACCGATGGTCAAGCCCAGGTATGTAAGGGTCGCCTGCATGCCCAGCGCCTTCCCCCGCTCGGTGGGCGGAAAGCTGGTGGTGATCAGAGCCGGACCCAGCGCCATCAGAATGGCGGCGCCGATCCCCTGGAGGATGCGGGCCATTACCAACCCGGTGAGGCTCCCGGTCATGCCGCACAGGAAGGAGCCCAGGCCGAAGATCGCATAGCCGGTGCTATAGACGTTCTTGTAGCCCATCAGGTCGCCTAGCCGGCCGAAGGTGAGCAGGAGCGAGCAGATCACCAGCAGGTAGGCCGTGGAGACCCAACTGACGCCACCGAGGGTAGCATGGAACTGGTGCTGAATCGTGGGAATCACGATATTGACCACGTTGCCGTCGAGGGCCGACATGAAGGTGCCGACGCCTACGACGCCCAGCACCAGCCACTTGTAGCTCGAGTCGCCATGTACTGCAATCGTTGCCGCGTTGCCGGGCAGATCGCCCTTGTTGGCCATGCGTTGCCACTCCTTACCTTGGTCTGCCTCCCAGTATAGCACAAGGCCGACAGGGCTGCCCCTGCCGGCCTCTCCTTCTGTCAGCCAGTCGTGACGGACGTCAAATCGTCCACTGGGCGTGGATGATGCCGACCAGGTACCAGGTTCGGCCGGACTGCTGGAAGACCAGGCGCAGGCTGCGCCAGTCCATGCCCTGATACTGCGGATCCACCTGCGGGAAGTGGTACTCGACGATGATGGCGTTCGGGTAGACCTCGGCCGCATTGTCCGGCGTGTTCCCCTTCCCCAGGGGCTGGTTGTACGAGATCTGAGGCGCCTCGGCGAACTTCAGGTCGTAGATGAAGCGGTCATAGTACAGCGGGAAGGTGAGTTGGATCGGCGCTCCCGAACCGTCGAACACGCCCCAGGTGTACTGCTTGGGCTCCTGCATCAGACCCTTGATCTGAGCGGCGGTGAAGAGCAGATCCTCGTTCTGACCCGCCCGCACATGGGCATAGGGCGAGAAGCGGATCCCCTGCTCCGGATGGGCCATGGCCGAAAGCTTGGCCATGTCTTTGTTGGCGATGGCGGTGATCGCTTCCTGCGCCCGTTTGGCAATCGCCTTCTGCGCATCGGCCGGAGTGAGCGGACCCTGGCTGCCTTGATTGCAGCCGGTCAACAGAAGCAGAGTCGCCAGCAACAGGATCAGGTAACGCTTCATGACAACCCCTCCTACCAGTGAAGGAACTTGGGATCGGTGAAGGTGACGTTGCCGAGCTTCTGAGCCGAGAAGATCTGCCGCGCCTGGACCTGCTGCGGACCGCTGTAGGTGATGCGATAGAGGAGAATGCCGTTGCCGTCGGCCCAGAGCAGCAGATCGGCCTTACCATTCAGCCCCTCGATGATGGAGCCCTGGAGAACGCCCATCTGCACCCACCCGGTGTAGACGTAGGTGCGGGTGCCGTCGGCCTCCTCGATATAGACGCTCCAGGCGTGACCGTCATCCCACATCCAGCCGCCCTTTGACTCGCTGCCCTGGACGTTGCCCAGCAGGACCACTTTCTCATCCTTGCCGTCGCCATCCAGGTCGGCCGTGCCGATCTTGGCGTACTGCCAGCCATCTTGCCCCAGTATGGCCTTCGGGTAGTTGGCATTCACCAGGTTGGTCACCACCGTACCGCCCTGGGCAGCCTCCAGATCCTTGACCTTGGCCTGCAGGGAGGTAAGCTGGCTCTGCAGCGCACCTACCTGACCTTTCAGGTGTTCGTTCTCCGCCTTCAGTTGTGTCACTTCATTCGGATCGGCGTTGGTGGGTCTGCTGCAGCCGGCCAGCACCAACATCACAAGCAGCAACGATGCACGCAACCACTTACCGCCATGCAATGGATCTGCGCCTCCTTTGACGCTAGAGGTTGTCGATGGCTACGGGCTCCAGCACGTCGGCCACCGCCAGGCGGTAGAGCCGGGCGTAAAAGTATAGCTGAGCTTCCAGCGCCCGCTTATTGTTCTCGGCCCGGCGGAAGCCATGCCCCTCGCCCTCAAAGGGCAGATAGGCGACGGGCAGCCCCTTGGCCCTCAGGGTTTCGACCATCTTCTCTGCCTGATTGGGCGGCACGACCCGGTCTTCGAGCCCCTGGAAGAAGATGACGGGGCAGGAGAGCCGGTCGGTGAAGTGGATCGGCGAGCGGCTCCGGTAGAGCTCACGGCTCTCGGGGTAGGGTCCGACCAGCCGGTCCAGGTACCGGGACTCGAACTTGTGGGTATCCTGCGCCAGGCTCTCCAGATCGCTTACCCCGAAGAACGAGACGCCTGCCCGGAAGATGTCGTGGAAGGTAAGCGCCGCCAGGGTGGTGTAGCCGCCAGCGCTGCCGCCCATGATCGACATGCGGTTTCCGTCCACCCGGCCCTTCTCGGCCAGGTAGCGGGCGCCATTGACACAGTCGTTCACGTCCACGATCCCCCAGTGGCCGTTCAGCCGTTCCCGATAGGCCCGGCCGTAGCCCGAACTGCCGCCGTAGTTGACGTCCAGCACCGCAAAACCCCGGCTCGTCCAGTACTGGATCGTCAGCTTGAGGCTGGAGGATGCCTGCGCCGTCGGTCCGCCGTGGCTGATCACGATCAGCGGCGGCCGGTCGTCCAGCGGTGCGGTGAAATCCTTGTTCTCGGGCTCATAGAAGAGGCCGAAGGCCGTCACACCGCCGTTGGTGGGGAATTCCACCGGCTCCGGCTGCGACAGGTACCCCGGATCCAACTGCACCGCCGAAGCACGCCGCAGCACCTGGCACGCGCCGGTGTTGGCGTCCCACCGCATGATCGCCGGGAAGCGATGGGCTGAGCCGCCTACGAAGAGCGCACCGCTGGCCAGCGCCTTTACAGCGGAGATGTCGGTGCAGCCCACATCCAGCGTGTGAAACTTCTTCTTATTGGCCGGATCCATCAGGGCGAGATGCCAGAGGCCGGCACCGGTGTAGGCGCAGATGATCCGCCCATCCGCCATGAAACCGTAGGTGGAGCGGCCGAAGACCCACTGCGGTTCGCCGAACTCTGCCTCCATGGAGCGCAGCGGCACCGCCGTCCCCTGCTCCCACCGGTAGAGGTTCCACCAGCCG
>JBLNEM010000272.1:0-7676 GCA_050262655.1 Mycobacterium leprae
ACGACTTCGGCGGCTTCCCCGCGGAGCTCTACCAGATCGAGTACCCGGCGCCGGGTGGCGGCGCAACGGTCGGGGTGGTAGGTGACCGGCTGACCCGGGCTGGGATTCCCTTTCACAACGACCCGGTGCGTGGGCTCAACCATGGCGCCTGGGTCGTGCTGCGCCTGCTCTTCCCGGCGGCCGGGGTGCCGGTCGTCGCCATGTCCGTCAATCCCGCCCTCTCCCCGCAGGCTCAGTACCAGGTCGGCCGGGCCCTGGCCGATCTCCGGCGGGACGACGTGCTGATCATTGGCAGCGGCGGCACCGTCCACAACTTCGCCACCATGAATTGGCGCGACGAACCAACCGCCGAGCCATGGGCCGTTGCATTCGATGACTGGGTCCTGAGCAAAGTAACGGCGTGGGATCTGGAGTCGCTGTTTGCCTACGGTTCATTCGCGCCGAACGCGCAGATCGCCGTCCCACCCCATGGCAACGAGCATTTTGTGCCGCTCTTCTATGCCATGGGCGCCGCCGACGACCAGCGGACCGCCCGGGAGCTTCACCGGAGCTACCGCTATGGCAGCCTGAGCCACGCACTCTGGCAGTTCGGCGGCTGATTCATGCTTGCACCAGAGAAGGAGGGTGACCCATGACTGCCCCAAAAGTGGCCGTGATCTACTATAGCTCCACCGGCAATACCCATCAGATGGCGCAGGCCGTGGCCGAAGGCGCCAAGGCTGCGGGGGCCGAGGTTCGGGTGCACAAGGTCCAGGAACTGGCCCCGGAAGCGGCGATCAACTCGAATCCTGCCTGGAAGGCGCACCACGAGGCGACCAAAAACGAGCCCAAGGCCTCCATGGATGACCTGGAGTGGGCCGATGCGATCATCCTTGGCACACCCACCCGCTTCGGCACCATCGCCTCCCAGTTGCAGCAGTTCATCGACCTGACCGGCGGCCTCTGGTTCCAGGGGAAACTGGCCAACAAGGTGGTCTCGGCCTTCGTCTCCACCTCCAACCCCCACGGCGGCAACGAGTCCACCATCCTCTCGCTCCATCACGTCTTCTATCACTGGGGCGGCATCGTGGTGGCGCCCGGCTACACGGATCAGGTCGTCTTCGCCGCCGGCGGCAACCCGTACGGCGCCAGCGCAGTTGGCACCGACCACGGCATCAGCCAGCAGGAACTGGAGGGTGCCCGTTATCTCGGCAAGCGGGTGGCGACGGTTGCCCAGTGGGTGACGGCCGGCCGCGGCGTCACGGTGTAAGGCGGAGACCTGAAAACAAGGCGCCCTCCCCGTCATGTTGGGGAGGGCGCTTCGTTGTTCTAGTCCAGGGGCACCATCACCCGCCGGCGCTGATTGAAGGTGGCCAGTTCGGTGTAGCCCACTTCCTTCAACAGGGCCACCGCCTGGTCGAAGCTGTGGCCGACCTGATCGGGTCGGTGGCTGTCCGAGCCAAGGGTAACCGGAACGCCGTAGTGCTGGCAGCAGGCCAGCAGTTCCAGGCGGGGATAACACTCGGCAATGCTCTTGCGCCAGCCGGAGGTGTTCAGTTCGATGGCCACGCCACTCTCCGCCAGCACCCGGACCGTCTCCTCCAGCAGCGGGGTGACGCTGCGATCGAGCAGATGCCCTTCGGTCTTGATGCAGTCCACGTGGCCGATCACATCGTAGGCGCCACTGCGGGCCGCCGCCTGGGTGGTGCGCAGGTACTCCTCGTAAATGTCGGCCTCGGTGCGCCCCTTGGGCAGCTCCCGCCAGAAGATCAACCAGTCATCCAGCCAGTGGACCGAGCCGATCACGTAATCCATCGGATACTGGCGCCACAGGCCGCGATAATGCGCGTCCCAACCCAGTACATAGTCGGACTCCACCCCGAGCCGAACCGTGATCCGCCCGGCGTAGCGCTCCTTCAGCCGCTGCACCTCCGCCACGTAATGGGGCAGTTCCCACTGAGACATCGCCGTTTCAGGCCGCACGTGGGGGTTGTCCCCCAGGTGATAGATCGGTGCATGGTCGCTGAGGCCGATTTCGCCCAGCCCGGCGGCAATCGCGGCCTCGATGTACTCCGCCATCTGCCCACGGGCGTGGCCACAACGATAGTGGTGTGTATGGTAGTCGACGCGCATGACAAGCCTCCTCGGGGTTCTGTCAACCCGGTGGACCCATCAGACCATGAGGAGCCGTCCCTTGTCAAGCCCTAACCACTGGAGCCGCCGCCCCCGCCGTCTCCGCCGCCACCGCCTCCGCCGCCACCGCCGCCGGAGAAGCTGCTGCTGTCGCTGCTGCTGCTGCTGCTGCTTGGGTCACTGGTAACCGGGTTCTCGAAGCAGTTCGCCAAACCATCCAGGTAGATCGCCCAATCACCGGCCAGCACCCCGTGGAGATGGGGATAGCGCTCGGTCTCATCCGTGCGCTCCAGATCGGAAAGTTGCGGGAGCACCGCCTTCAGTTGCCACCGGACTTTCTCGGCCACCCCCAGCACCGTGGCGTAGACCATATACCGCTCCCAGACCGACAGGTCGGTCACGGTGGCATCCTCCAGGTGCGTGTAGTCGGTCAGGTAGCGCCCAAACGCCTCCCACCGGGCCTTTTCGTTCGCACCGAGGGGCGTTAGGTGGCCTGCGGTCGCCCCAAGCAGTAGGGTGGCAACAGCCAGGACGAAGAGCAGGACACCCAGCGGCTTCATGGGCATGGTGAAAAAGGCCACTAGCCCCCCAAGCAGGACCAGCACTCCGCACACGCAGCCGACCGGCTGCCAGTCCCGGCTCTCCTTGTCCCAGAAGCCAAACGGTTCCGCCGCCTGCTGCACCGCTGCCTGCCACTGCTCCAGGAACGCGGCCATTGCACGGCCCGTCAGGCTCTGGCTGGCGTATGCCTTCACCTGTGACAGCAGGACCTGATCCTGCCCACCCGCGACCGTGGCGAAGAGGAAGTCGGTCAGCAGCCTCTCCTGTGGCGCCAGATAATCGATCGGAGGCGCCCCGTGCTCCGCGCCGCGCCAAACTACACGCAAATCGCCGACCAGATCTCCCCCACTCTCCGTCGTCAGCGTCAGATAGCCCCTGCGGCTCAAGTCCAGCAGCGTGGCCTGCAGTTCCGCACCACCGGGCTTCCCGCCGGGGCGCAGCAGCGTCCCCAGGATGGCCGGCGGATAGTCGCCAGGCGGGGTCGCCAGGTACAGCTCCTTGAACGCAGGCGCCGGGTCCTGGCTGTACAGGCGGTATGCCCGGGTCAACAGCCAGCCCCCTGCCCCCAGCGACAGCACAAAGAGCAGTGGCTGAAGCCACGGGGGATACGGCATCGAGTATGGCCGACCCCCGCCGCGCACCGTCTCCGGGCCGGGCTGCCCCTGCACCCTTGCCAGAACGGCCCGGTCGGCTGCCGCCTGCTCCTCCGCCAGAATGGCGCTGAGGCCCGGGGCACCCGTCTGCCGCCTGCCCTCGGGCACGAGTCGAAGGGGGAAAGTGACCCGGCCCTCCAGCATCGTGCCAGGGGCCAGGCTGGTGGCCTGCCAGTGGAGCTCGCTGCCGGACAGCATGGAGACCGTGCTATTCTGTGGGCCGTGCACCCAGGCATGAAGCTCGTCGGTCCCGGCCCCCTCGGGCAGATCGACCCACACCTCGGCCTGGCCCGTGCCCACCGTCCACTGATCGCCGATAAACTGCCAGTAGAGTTCTGCCGTGTCGGTATGAATCCGGACCGCATCCGGCACCCGGTAGGAGAGTTCAAAGGTGCGCCGCTCGTCCTGTGCGGCGAAATACCACCGGACGATGCTCTTTCCCGCCTCCTGCCGCACGGCGTAGCTGCCGGCATAGCCCGGTGCGTCGTTCGAATAGGGAAGTCGGGCGCCATCTCTGACCTCGGCTACGGCGATCTCCTCGATGTTCGTGAGCCGGATCGACTGCTCCACCCAGGAGAAGGCGCCGGTGTACTCAAACGTTCGATCCTCCACCACCAGCAGGGAGCCGTCGGGCTGAACCGTGACGGCAATCGCCACCGCCGGAATGGTGTACGACTTGGCCGACACCCTGCCCGGCCAGCCCAGCAACAAGAGGAGCAGGACCGGCACCAGCAGGATCAGGAAGAGCCACATCCGGTCGCGTATGCACCTGATCACGGGAGCACCTCCAGTCTGCAGGCAGGTCACTCAATGTTTCAATGGCGCTAATTATACGTCGATATCCTCAACTCCTGCCCAAAACAAGAAGAGGGCGGCCAGACTCAAGTCTGACCGCCCGCCGGTGTGCTTTCCCTTAATTGGCGCTGCCCATGCGCTGGTTGATCGCCCGGATGAACTGAGCCAGTGCGTGGGACGGATCGCCCTTGCGCACCTCGGGCACGTAGGTGTTGTGCAGCAGGTCGAGCATCTCCTGAATGCTCACCTTCTGCGCCTGGAAGTTGGCCCCCATGGCAAAGTACATATCATAGTTGGCCTTCGTGTAGATCACCAGCTGGAGCGTATCGGCCTGCGGCCAGCCCCATTTCTCCAACAGCCGGTCCAGGTATGCCTCCTGCGGTTCGCCATCGGTCGTATCGATCACCAGGACCTGATACTTGACCTTGGACGACTCCTGAAGCGCCTTCTGCAGGTCGGCCTGATCCCCCGGCAGTCCGGTGCCCGTTGTATCCTGAATGGCTACGGCAGCGTTACGTTCGGGGATGGGCCGCTGGGCAGCGACCGCGACGCCGGCAACAACCCCCAGTACCAGAACAGCAATAAGTGCGGTAAGAACCCTCTTCACACGGATCGCTCCTTTCGTGAATCACCGTTCTGCCCTCATTAACGACCGCCCCCGCCCCAGGGTTACGCCCCCCAATGTAAAGATTCCGCCCCACCCAATCGGGCGGGGCGGAACTGCGTCAGGCTTCAATGGCGCCGGACAGGTTGGTCACGAAGCGATGGCACCGATGAATGAAGCCAACGGGGGCGAGGAACATGAAGGGACAGGCCCCCTCCACCACCAGCATGCCGCTCTCCCGGGCCAGTTTCACGCCCTCCGGCGACACGGCTCGGGGATGGAACCAGACACGCCGTACTCCGGCCGCCTGCGCCTCTTTCACTACCTGGATGGCGGCATCGGGCGGCAGCATCAAGATCACGCCGTCCACCGGCGTCGGCAGGCTGCCGACCGAGGGGTAGCATCTCTCCCCCTCCAGGTTGGTGGCATTCGGGTTGACCGGTATCGGCTGATACCCCCGAGCCTTCAACTCCCGAAAGACCATGTTACCAAACCCCTTGGTGTCCCGGGATACCCCGGCCACCGCGATCCGCCGTCCCGACAGAAACTCATCCACCGCCTTGCGCGAGACCATTGACGCATTCGCCTCCCTACAGCATGTCGCCAGTTTCCACCACCAGCAGGTCCGACCGCTCCCGACGAACAGCCACCACCGGGGTGCCTGCCACCTGCACGGTAACATCGGTGCAATCCGGGGGTATGGCTACGAACAGGTGCCCCCGCCCCAGCATACCCTCGGCCAGTACCACCTTCAGGGTATGGCCATCCCACGCCTCCCCGATCACCGCCGCAGGCGGCGCCAGGCGAAGGGTGGTGCCAATGACACAAGGGTGGGTGACGGCGGGGCGCAGTGCGAGCACACGGGAACCGTGTACCGCTACCTCCCCAACCCCGGTACCACTCTCTACGCAACCCAGGTACTCCCCTGACCAGCAGTCCATCAGGTGGTAACGCCTACCCGGTTCCAGACCCAGTTCGGTCCAGTCCAGCCGCAGCGGTCGGGGAGTCGATGCGGCGTTAACAGCCAGCACGATGGTCCAGGTGCCATGCCGCAGCGTGGAGAGGAAAGGGAACTCACCGGCCAGCAGCGTGACAGGCTGGAAACCCCCGATCGCGGACGGCGGCAGCACCCTACGGAGCCACTCCATCCGCTCCGGACTTAGCTGTGCAGGCGGGTCGGAGAAGCTGAGAATGCCATCGGAGAGTCCGCCTACCGAGGCCAGCGTCCGGGCTTCATCGGGGGTCAGTTGGCTCTCCTGCGCCCGCAGAATCAGGCTGTCCGGGTCGTTCAACCAGAGTCGCCGGTGCATCCACTGCCGGTTCAGGGCAACCCGCAGGGCATTCTTCGCCGCTGCGGTGCCCGGCTCCCGGGGGAGAATCGGGAGGCCCATGAACTTGAAGCCCCAGGAAGGCGCCACATCGGGCCCCACCCGCATGCCATCCACGAAACCCACTGCCGGCAGCATGGGCGAACCGCAGCCCAACAGGAAGACGTCCTCTCCGGCCGCCCGGCGGATGATCTCGAGCCCCCGACGCAGGGCTGCCGCCCTTGTCACGGAGCGGTCGTGGCGGATGCCCCGTGCGGCTGCACCGTAGAGAAAGTCCAGCTTCAGGTAATGGAAGCCCGCCCCCACGAGGGTGCGGATCAGTTCGGTCAGCCACTGCTCCACCGCGGGATGGGTGGTGTCCAGTGCGACGTACCGGTCGCCCCAGGCCGGGTTCCAGCCGCAATCGGCCGGGCGGCCCGCATCGTCATGCACAAACCAGTCGGGGTGCTCCCGGTAGAGCCGGCTCTTGCGCAGGGCGATGAAGGGCGCCAGCCAGAGCCCGGCTGTGAAACCGGCGTCGCGAATCTGCTCCGCCAGCCACGGCAGCCCGTGGGGGAACTTCTCATTCACGCTGAGCCAGTCGCCCACCGCCGACTGGTAGCCGTCATCCAACTGGATCACGTCCACCGGGTGGGTCTGCCGCATGGCTGCAAGCCCTTGCGCCGCTGCCACCAAATCGGACTCCTTCACCCGGGTGAAGTGATAGTACCAGGAGCACCAGACCGCCGGGCTGCAAGGAGGGACCCGAGCGGCCATCAGTTGGCCGCAGGACTCAGCGTAGCCATCCAGTGCTGCCCGTTCCGGTCCGATCGTCACCAGCAGCGGCTCCGCCTCGAGCCTCTCCCCGGGCTGCAGCAGGCAGCCATCGGTCTCACACCAGGCCTCCAGGGAGGCCAGCGCCCCCTGGTCGGCCCGCAGTTCCAGGCGGCCAAACTGCCGGTCGCCCTTGACGAACCCGACCAGCAAGACCGGGCCGCCGTCACCGGCACCCATCATCAGCATCGATTCGCTCTGGAAGTGCCCGCGGCCCCTGGGCGGTGCCCAGGCCGGATCGGCATGGGCCGGCCGGGTCAGAAAGAACCGGGGCAGCACGTCCGCCTCAGTCAGGCCCCGCGACCCGACTAAACTCCACGACTGCCAGCCCTGTTTGTAGACTCGCCACGGCCGGGACTGCTCCCCTGCCCACGTCAGTTCGCTCTCATCGCCAAACAGCAGAGGCTCCAATTGGAGCACCGGCATGGCCTGGTCACCATCGTTGCGCAGGCTCAGGCAGAGCAGAGTCCCATCGCCATGCGGGGCCGGCCGGGCAGAGAGCGTCACTCGGAGTCCCTGCGGCAGCATTGCCTCCACGCTCCCGTCTGCCGCCGCAACCCACTGCCCGGGCTGCACTCGCCTGCCATCAGGGCCGAGCCGCACCCCCACCGTCACGTTCCGAAGTGCATAGGGCAGTCCTTCCAGGCTGTACCGCCCATCCGCCGCTGGCCGAAAGGTGAGCCCCATCTAGCGGACCCCCTTCACCTTGCGGACGAAGTAGGTCCCCAGGAAGAAGAAGAGGGTGGTCAGACCCATCAGGATCGAGTACCCCATATGGTTGGGCAGGCGCCGCAGCACGTCCAGCGTCAG
>JBLNEM010000273.1:0-7493 GCA_050262655.1 Mycobacterium leprae
GGCTGGATACGGTCATGAGGTCGACACCCAGTTCTTTCACACTGATGGGCACGCTGCCCAGCGCCTGGACGGCGTCCGTGTGGAAGACGATGTCGGGCTTCTTGGCCTTGGCTGCTGCGCAGAGCCCCTGGATATCCTGCACGGTACCGATCTCGTTGTTCACAAACATGACCGAGACCATGACCGTGTCCGGCCGGATGGCCGCGACGAGCTCCTCGGCACGAATGATGCCGGTCTCCGGTTCCAGCGGGAGATAGGTGACCTCGAAGCCCTCCTTGACCAGGGCCTCGGCCTGATCCAATACCGCGTGGTGCTCGTAGGGGGCCAGAATGAAGTGTTTGCCGTTGGCCTGATTGGCGTACAAGGTGCCGCGCAGAGCCCAGTTGTCGGCCTCGGTGCCGCCGCTGGTGAAGAAGATCTCGGCGGCCCTGGCGCCAATGAGATCAGCCACCTGTGCCCGCGCCTCTTCAACGCCCTTGCGAGCGCGGCGGCCAAAGGCGTGGATCGAGGACGGATTCCCATACTCGTTCACCAGGTAATCGTAAACGACCTTGGCCACCTCAGGATGGCACCGGGTCGTGGCTGAATGGTCACAGTATACCTTCCGCATGCCTATTTCACTTCCCATGCTGTTGCCAGCTTCTAGATCTGATACATGAAATTCGCTTTGCCCTGCTCCGCAGTCACCTGGTCGGCCAGGTCCTGGAGCGTAATGGCCTCCATCACCCGGGTGATCTGATCGGTCACCCTGTTCCAGAGACCGTTCAGGACCAGATCGGTCGCCCGATCGGTGGAGGATTCCCCTTCACTGTCGGCAAAGCAGATCGGCCCTTCCATGACGCGCACAATGTCGGCAATGGCGATCTCGCGGGCGGGGCGGGAGAGGGCGTATCCACCCTGGGCGCCGCGGACGCTGACAATGAGGCCGCCCTTGCGCAGGGGTGCCGCCAGCTGCTCCAGATAGTGCTCCGAAAGCCCCTGCCGCTCCGCAACCGACTTGAGCGATACCGGCCCCGTGCCTTCCTGCATGGCCAGATCGAGCAGGGCTTTCACGCCGTAGCGACCTTTGGTGGACAATTTCATGCGCCCTGGCCCCCCCTAATTCCGAGTGTACTTATCGGAGATTCATACCCAGTGTAAGGGCCGGAGGGGGCGTATGTCAAGAAGAGCAGGGCACCCCGTGTGGGGTGCCTGCTCTGACCTTACGGCGACTTCGCTGTATTGGGAGGCGCTGTGCTGGGTGGAGCCAGTCGCACAGAGAGTACGCTGCGGGCTGGCACCTCGGTGCCGGGGGGAGTGTCCTGAGCGGCTACGAAACCGGTGCCGCCGGCCTTGAGGGTCAAGCCGATCTCATCGGCCAGTTGGCCCGCTTCGGCCAGGGAGAAGCCGGTGAAGTCCGGGACGTGAACTTTGGCGCCTGGAGCGGGCTTGGGGGTCAGGGTCAACTCGACGGTGGTGCCTGGTTTTGTCAGGCTGCCGGCTTTGACCGACTGGCTGGCCACCAGATCCCCCTGCCCCGTGGTGCGAACCACGTAACCAGCCTGGACCAGGTTGCTCTGCGCCCGGGCGGCGGGCTGCCAGACCACGTTGGGCATCACCCCGGCCGTCACCTTGGGCGGGGCCTTCTCCTGTCCCAGGGCTGCCGGCGAGTCGGGCATGATATTGATCGACCGCATGATGCTGGGCAGCAGGTCGTGGAAGATTGGGGCCGCCACCACACCGCCGTAACCGTCGCCTTTGGGCTCATCCACCATGACGAGGACGACAATCTGCGGGTTCTGGGCAGGCACCATGCCGATAAAGTCGGCCAGCATGCGGTCCTTCATATTGCCCTGGTCGTCGAATTTCTGGGCCGTACCGGTCTTGCCGGCGATGGTGTAGCCCGGTACCTGCGCCGAAGTTGCCGTGCCCTGGTAGATGACGCTCTGGAGCAAGGGACGCTCCTCCTGCGTCGTGAGCGTGCTGATCACCTGCCGCTTGGGGGTCGTGGGCGCCGTCCAGACTACCTTACCGGTAGGGTCCTGAATCTGCCGCACCAAGTGGGGCTGAACGAGATAGCCGCCGTTGGCAATGGCGCACTCGGCGGTGATCATCTGCAGCGGAGTGACCATCAGGTGCTGGCCGATATACATGTTGGCCCAGTCGATCACTTTCTTCTCGCTGAAGGGCGTGCCAAAGAAGGATGTATTCTCGGCGGAGAGGTCAACGCCCGTCTTATCCATGAAGCCGTATGCCTGCATATACTTGATCCAGGCCTCATGGGGAATCGTTTCGCCCACCTGAATCAGGCCCACATTGCTGGAGCGCTGGAGCAGTTCGGCTATGGTCGACGGCGTCGGCTTCGGGGGGACATAGCCGTCCCAGTTGGCGATGCGGCGGCCATCACGCACCAGCCAGCCGGAATCCATAAACGAGGTGCTGGGCGTAATGGTATGCTCTTCCAGCGCAATGGACGTCGTGATGGTCTTGAAAATCGAACCCGGGGAGAGCGGATCGCTGATGGCCCAGTTGTTCACTCGCCCCCAATCCACCGGGTTTCCCCATGTAGAGCGGTCGCCGGGGTTGGCGCCGGGGCTCATGGCCATCACCAGCAACTCGCCGGTATGGACGTCCATGGCCATCACCAGGGCCCGTTTCGCATCGTAATCTTTGACAACCTGAGCGAGCTTCTGCTCGACCTGGGTCTGCAATGCGGCGTCGATGGAGAGCACCAGGTTGGCGCCCGGCACCGAAGGGGTGGTCGCTCGAATGGTATTCTCGATCGGCGTGCCGCTGCTGGTAAACTCCGCGGTCATGGTGCCGGGCTGGCCGCTTAACTGCTTGTCGTAGTAGCCCTCCAGACCATACTGACCGTGGCCCTTCTCATCGATATAGCCAACCACCTGGTTGGCGGTGAAGCCCTGTGGGTAGGTGCGGTTGGTGTGCTGCACCAGGCTGATGCCGTTGATACCCAGGTCCTGCACCTTCGTGGCGCTGTCCAGATCGAGCCCGTCCTTCAGCGGCACATAGCCGGAATCGGGGTTGGCCCGAAACTTGGCCAGTATGTCGGCCTTGGTCATGCCCAGGAGCGGAGAAAGCTTGCCCGCGACCTCATCCTGTTTGTCGGTCGTGATCTGAAGCATATTGGCCACGATGGTGTGGGAGACGGTCGAAATAGCCAGGTACCGGCCATTCCTGTCCATAATGGCGCCACGGACCGGCATGACCTGCTGGGTGGTCACCCGGACCCCCTCGCCACGGTCCAGAATGTCGCCAGCCTTGACACCCTGTAGCCAGGCCATCCGCCCGGTCAGGACCACCAGAGCTCCCACTACGCCTACCCGCAGCAATGCGTTGCGATTTCGTAATCCCACAGTCTAACCCTCCACCAGCAGAACCTTGCCATTATCCATTACAGAATCAGGCACAATTTCCCTGCACCCACCGCCCTGCTTATTAATTCCATCCGCAATATCCTTGTGGTGGGCGGTCCAGATTCAATGGCAGGAGTTTGGCATGTGTTGGCCGAAGAGGGCGGCACAGCGGATTCTTTCAAGGGGGCATGCGCCATGGAGGAAGTACGGTGCAAGCTGTGCGGCCGCTCGCCCGAAGGCGACCCGGAGTACGCGGTTCGCTCCTTTCAGCACCGGGAGGCCGAAAAGCAGGGCAGAACGAAGCACCCGTTCGTCTACATCTGCCCCGTCTGTGCGAATCGCACCCGGTACGAGGCAGACAAGGATCTGCGCGGGACGAAGCAGTTCGAGTGATCGGACGGCGACCCGACGACCCGAGCAGAATGACAAGGCCCCGCCATCGGGTGAATCCCGTGGGCGGGGCCTCTCTGTATCCTACTCGGGCTTTAGCAGTTCCCGGACCCGGGCCACGATCTCGTCCTGCAGGGCGGGGCCCTTGGTCAGGTGGCGGGTGGGGCCCAGGCGCAGTAGCGTCTTTTCACCCTCGGTCAGGTCCAGGGCGGTCAGAACCAGCAAGGGAATCTCCTGGGTCCAGCGGCGTTGGCGCAGGAGGCGCACCAATTGGAAGCCGTCCAGGTTGGGCATCATCAGGTCCAGAATCAGGAGATCGGGGCGCTGGGCGGTGATCATCCGGAACGCTTCCTGGCCATCCACCGCCATCCGGGCGGCGTAGCCGGCCTTGTCCAGGATGATCCCCAGAATGGTGCGCACGTCAGGGTCGTCGTCGACCACCAGCACAGAGGGGCGCCCGCCGGTATCCGGCTTTTCGCCCAGGAGGTTTCCGATGGTATAGAGCAGTTTGTGCTCATCGATCGGCTTGGCGATAACCCCCGAGACTCCCAGTGCCACCAGTTCGCGGTCGTGCCCCTTGGAGTACGCACTGACGACGACCAGCGGAATCTCCCGCGTGACCGGATCCTCTTTCAACCGCCTGGCCACTTCCAGGCCGTGCATGCCCGGCATGAGCAGGTCGAGTGTGATGGCGTCGATCTGGTTGGCCCGGGCGATCTGCAGGGCCTCTTCGCCCGTCGTGGTGCCCAGGGTGCGGAAGCCTTCCTGCTCCAGCGAGAGACAGATCAGCCGGACGATATCGGGATCATCATCCACCACCAGGACACGCTTGTTGCCCACATGTAGCGGCACCCGCATCTCATCTTCCGGCACCTCGGCCGGGAGGGTAAAGGTGAAGGTCGAGCCCTTCCCCACTTCGCTGTCGGCCCAGATCTGACCGCCGTGCTCTTCGACAATCGCCTTGCAGATTGCCAGGCCCAATCCGGTGCCGCCGGTCTTGCGCGTACTGGCGTTGTCCACCCGGTGGAATTTCTCGAAGATCCGGCTCATTTGCTCCCCGGGAATGCCCGGGCCATGGTCCTCGACCGTCACCTGGACGACACCGGCCTCCAGGGAGCTGGCGATCGCCACCTCGGTATGTTGGTCACTGAACTTGATGGCGTTGGAGAGCAGGTTGACCAGCACCTGCTGGAGCCGGTCCGCATCGGCCAGCACACGGGGCAGATCCTCGGCCACGTGCACCTGCAGGGTAATGTTGCGCTGCCGGGCGTAGGACTCCATCTCCCGGACAGCCCGTGCGATGGCATCCGCCATGCTCAGGGGGTTCTTCTTGATCTCCATCTTCCCCGCCTCAATGCGGGAGATGTCCAGAATGTCGTTGATCAGCCGAATCAGCCGGTCCGTGTTGTTCTGAGCGATCGCCAACAGGTCCCGCGCCTCATCGGGCAGCGTGCCGGCTACCCCACCCAGAATCAGCCCCAGCGCCCCCTTGATCGAAGTCATGGGAGTACGAAGCTCGTGGGAGACGGTGGCGATGAACTCGCTCTTCATCCGGTCGACTTCCGTCTCCTTCGTGATGTCCCGGTAGACATAGATCCGACCGATGACGTTTCCGCCGTCATTCAGCACCGCCGCCGAGAACTCATGAAAGACCCGTGGACGCTCCTCGCGGGTCTCAAAGGTCAACATGCTCAGGTCGGCCGTAGGGAGCCCCTCGACCGTGACGGGCCAACTCATGACGCCGTCGCCCTTGAAGACCCGGCCGGCCATCGCCCGCAGGTCATGTACCGAACGCCCAACCAAATCCTCGGGCTCCGCCCCCAGCACGTCGCCGGTCTGATGATTGGCCACCACGCAGAGCCCCTGGTTGTCGACCATGAGGATCGCTTCGCCCACCGATTCCAAAATGGAGCGCAGGCGATTCACGGTTGCGTCGGCCAGGGCCCGTGAAGTCCTGATCTCCTCCAGGTTTTGCTGGAGCCGCTGCTCCATCTCCTTGCGGTGCGTCACATCCCGCGCAATGCCCACGTAGGCGGCCACTTCGCCGTTCTCGTCGAGGACCCGGGTAACCGACAGATAGGAGTACCAGAGCCGCCCGTCGCGGCGCCGGTTGATGATCTCCCCGACCCACTTGCCGCGGGTGTACAGTTCTGACCACATTTCGTTGAAGACCGCGTGCTCAGTGAGGCCAGACTTGATGATATTCGTCTTCTGGCCCACCAGTTCTGCACGGGTATAGCCCGTGAGTCGCTCATAGGCGGGATTCACGTCCATAATGACCGTGTCGCGATCGGAGATCACGATCCCATCCAGGCTGTGCCCGTAAACCTCCCGGAGAATGGTGGTAAAATCCAACCGTGCCCCTCCTACTCCTGGTCGCCGTTGCCTAAGATGGTGTCTAGCTGGCTCGACAACGTCATCGGGTCAAAGGGCTTCACCAAATAGCCAACCGCCCCCAGCTCTCGTCCCTTCTGGATCTCAGACTGCTGGGCACGGGCACTTAGAAACACAATCGGAATATGGCGGGTACCCGGCTGCGCTTTCAGCCGGCGACACGTTTCGTAACCGTCCATCTCCGGCATCATCACGTCAAGCAAGATCAGGTCAGGGTTTTCATTGGCCGCCTTCTGCAGGCCTTCTACCCCACCGGATGCGAGGGAGACCTGGTGGCCCCCCTGGTACATGAGGGAGAGCCTGACCATTTTCTGGATGTCAGGGTCGTCCTCAATCAGGAGGATATGATATGGCATTTCGGCGTCCTCCTTTGGTGCTCATGGAACTCCTTCTATATTGTAGGGTTTTATGCCGATCCTGTCTATAATGCGTCATGGATTTCCGTATACCAAGCACCCACTCAGCGAGAATAGTCTAGTCGAAACCGCCCCAAACTCAGGCAGTTGCCCTAGTCCAAACTGGGACTATACCTTTTCTTATACTTTCGGTGAATATGCCCATTGGGGCCAAAGTCTTACCCTTACGGTAGAATCGACGGCCCGAAACGGTTCAATCCTGAGCCACAAGAAACGAAAGGAGGTTGCCGGCATGGAGTATTGCTTCAACCCCCGCGGTATTGCGGTCGCAGGCGCTTCAGCCGACCCGGCCAAGCCCGGGCATCAGGTCCTACATAATCTGCTGGAAGCGGGCTACCCCGGACCGCTGTATGCGATCAACCCGAAGGCAACCGAGATTCTCGGCGTGAAGGCTTTCCCCGATCTGGCGCAGGTCCCGGCCCCCCTGGAGATGCTGGTATTGGCCTTGCCGGCTCAAACTACCCCGGCCATGATCGAAGCCATCCGGGAACGGGTGCAGCAGAAGGGCGACCTGAAGGTGGTCGTGGCGATCGCCGGCGGTTTTGCCGAAACGGGCCTGCCCGAGGGTCGGCAATGGCAGTCGTCCCTCGCCGAAGCATGCCGGCAGCTGGGCGTGCGGCTGATCGGTCCCAACTGCATCGGCGTCATCGACAACCGGCATCAGGTGGATACCACCTTCCTGACCGGGGTCGAGCGTTCGGTCAGCGGCATATCGGTTCTCTCCCAGAGTGGTGCAATGGGCGCCTGGATGTTCCTGGAGTGGGGCGGCTGGCCCGTACCCGTTGGGCTGAACAAATTTATCAGCCTGGGCAACATGGCGGACGTTACCATGACGGAGGTGATGGATGCCCTGGGGGATGACCCCTCCACCCGGGCCGTAGGCCTCTACCTGGAAGGCGCCTCGCAGGCGCGTCCGTTATTGGAAGCGGCAGCCCGGGTC
>JBLNEM010000274.1:0-6848 GCA_050262655.1 Mycobacterium leprae
GGGCTCATCCGCCAGTCGTAGGGCAGCAGACGCAGGTCCTTGCCCTCGACATACCCCTGCTGTTTCAGGGCGCTGATCAGACCGCCATAGGCGTCGGTGGCGCTCTGGCGCATCACGTCGCCGACATGAACCTGATCACCAGCCTTGTACGGCGTGACCCCGTTGGCCTGAAGGCGCAGGGGGAGCAGATCGTCCAAGTGAAACAGGTTAATCACCGGCAGTTGGCTTTTCAGCAACTCCGATGGATTCAGCCAGACCAGTCTGTTGCCAGCGTACAACTCCGTGCCACCAAGGCCCGGAATGAAAATCACGGGATACCGTCCGGCAACCCCTGCTGCGGAGCCGTTGCCGACGCCCGCCGCAGTGGCCCCGAGGGCACGGGCAGGAAATCCGGTTGCAACGGCCATCAGCATCAGCACGAGAACCAGGAGCCGTCCAACTTGCTTGCGCATGATTTCGCCCTCCCGTTTTATGACCTAGTGCTAATAACACCTTGTCGTTATCATACGGGTGGGAACGATTGCGGGCAACCGCCGGATCTTTCCATGGAAGCGCTGGCAGGGTTAACACAGAAACCTCGCCTTTCGGCGAGGCCGTTTCTATGTTCCAAACGCATAGTCAAGAATTGTTTATCTAAAAGGAAACTCGTTTACGTATTGATAATCATAGCGTTGGGGATGGCGCACGAACCATCACCATCCCGGCAGAAAGGAGTCGAGAACATGTCTGGCTTTAAGAGATGGACCCGCTGGTTCATTATCGCCGCACTCCTCGCACTCATCTCCGCAACTTTTGTGGCCGTAGCTATTGGGCGCAACGAAGGCAGAGCCCTGGTTGTCACACCCCGTCGCCAATCGGTTACCCCGCCAAGCCTCCCGTTTGAGTCCGGCACCGACCCGGCCGAAGTAACGGCCAACATTATGGATGAGGCCAAAAGCCTTCTGTTCGCCGTCCGCGTGGCGAACAAAGAGATTAGCTGTGAGAACGAGCCGCAACCCTGCAACCTCGTGACTGACTTCACTGAAGTGGTCGAGGTGCTGGAAACCCGCTGTGGCCGGATCTACCCTGAAGGGCTGAGAAAGACGGCGGGTTACCGCCCAGAGGTAAACGGGCGTGTGTTGGGTGCCATTGAGAGCGCCTGTCATGCGATTGAAGCCGGTCGGGCCAGCGACGGAGAGCCGCGTGCGACGGCAGGCTGGATTCGTGCCATTCAGAACGCCAGAGCTGCACTATCTGAAGTGGAGGCTGATCTGCGGTGAAGACTGGAAAGCGAATCGTGCCGGTCATAATCGTACTGGCCTCAGTCCTGCTGTTCCAAACCCTTGCATGGGCATCACAGACCCATGTGACCTCAGGCAGCGGTGGGCAGGAAGCACCCGATACACATTACCTGAACCCCGCCCACATCATTCTGACGGTGGGCGCCGACCACTCTGGCAATGTAACGAGCGGCGGTCGGGAGCATGACTACAATAGCACGACCCAGCAGTGGTATCTCCCCCACAGCGGGGACTGGGCGATGGATATCAACCTGCTCGGCAGCAGCAGCCTCTATGTGGACTACGGCGGGTATTATGCCGACCAGTACAGCGTAGGCGTTGACCATTCGAAGAACATCAGGATCTACGCTGAAGCGAAGGCCACCGCCACAACCGGTGGGGCCGCCTGTTACTACCAGCAGTATGACATTAAGGTTGATTTCACGGACCGTTCAGGAATCGAACACAAAGGAAGCACGGCCGGCTTCATCGGCACCATATGGGTGAATCATCTGAGCTTCAGTAGACCGAGCGGGGGAACAATTGAAACGCCGTCGGCCACATGGACTACCGAGGCTGGCGGTGTCGTTCAACGCCTGTGGGGCGCCTCGATTGGCTCCGTTTACAACGGGACGGGGGCATGCAGCGGCGGTGCTCACTCCCATTTGGAATTCCTCTCCAAGCATGTGAAGGGCATGGCTCTGGAATGGCACAGCAAGGACAGCCCGCCCGGCCCGGATGCCTACATGAGCATGCCGCCTGTGACCAACCATGTCCATCAGGGCACTGGTACCTACGAGGACAGCGGGGATTCGGTGACAGCCACCCAGACTGTCGGTAACCTGGGCGGAGCCTCTACTTCGTTCTGGATGCAGGATAATCCGTACTCAGATAACCATTGATCTGGGCAACATTGTCCGCTGAGCCAACAGCAAATCGGGACAGAGGCAACGCCACCAGGCGAGGCCTCTGTCCCGATTTCGCGATCCCCCGATACCTTTTGGGCATCTACCCCGTTATGGTCAATGGCAGCATTGACAAAACGAAAGCGGGAGCGACATGCGCATCTGGGGCTTGCGAATTGCGTGGGGTCTGGCCGTGATGATAGCGTCGGCGGCGTTGCTGGCCAGCGGCGCTTACCTGGGGTACCAGCTGGCTCCTGCTTCGATGGCGGCCCCGGCGGCGCCCCAGCCGTCGCCGTCGCCCTCCACGGTGATGCCCGTGCGGCCTGAGCCGCCCGCTGAAGCGGTAGCGCCGCCTCTCCCGCTCGTGCCCTACAAGGGGCCGGTGGAGCAGATCTTCTTCCACCCGCTGATCGTCTACCCCGCCCGGGCCTTCGACGGCGATGGCCAGAGCCGCGGCTACAACGATTGGATGGTGACGGTGCCCGAGTTCAAGCAGATCCTGGAGCGACTCTACCGGAACAACTTCATCCTGGTGCGCATGACAGACCTGTTCGAGGAGCGCCAGAGCACCGTGGTGCGCCGCGATCTCTACCTGCCTGAAGGCAAACGGCCGCTGATCATCGACATCGACGACCTCAACTACTACGACTACATGCGAGCCAACGGCAACGCCTTCAAACTGGTCCTGGACGATGCGGGACGCATCGCCACCTACTCGGTCGATCTTCATGGACAGCCCGTCACCAGCTACAACGACGACATCGTCCCGATTCTCGACGGTTTCGTGGCGGTGCATCCGGACTTCGCCCTGAACGGCGCCAAGGGCGTCATCGCCCTCACCGGGTACGAGGGCATCCTCGGATACCGGACCCGGCCCGACACCCCCGGTTACGACAGCGAGCAGCGGGAGGCCCTGAAGGTCGTGCAGCGGCTGAAGGAGACCGGCTGGTCCTTCGCCGCCCATAGCTGGGGCCACCTGGACATGGCGAAGGTCAACTACGCGACGCTGGTGGCCGACACAGAACGGTGGAAGGCACAGGTGGAGCCGCTGATCGGCCCGACGCCCGTCTATATCTGGCCCTTCGGCAGCCGTGCCGCCCCCAGCGATCCGAAGTTCCAGTACCTGCAGAAGGCGGGGTTCCGGATCTTCGCCGGCATCAACCCCAAGCCGCTGCTGCAGATCAACCCGGGGTACGCGCTCTTCGACCGGCGCCGGGTGGATGGTCTGGCGCTGGCCAAACAGCACTTCATCCTGGAAGACCTGTTCGACCCGGACGGGATTCTCGACCCGGTCCGGCCCGACACCTACTAACGACAGAAGGAGGCCGTCCCCCACGGACGGCCTCCTTTGATTACGACCCGGGCTTTCACCCACGCCTACCCTTCACTTTTCCCCACGATTCCCCGGTGTCCGACCCCCATGGCCACCTCATCGAGGTGCAGGAGGCCGATGCTCAGGAAGACCGCTACGCTGACGTCGACGCCCCGCCGGGCGACGCCGATTTTGCCACCTACCGAGAGACCGAGGGCCTTTGGCAGGATCTGCGAAATCGCTTCGTGCGCTGCGCCGGCCACAACGCCCTGTTCACCCGTGGTGCCTTCGGCATCCGAGACAAGCCCTTCCCGGATTGCGGCCGAGACCGCCCGCTCCACGCCTTTCTTCAGCAGGTTCATGAAATCCCCGCCGTATTCGGCCGCAGCGGTCTGAATCCCCTGGGCAGCCAGTGCCACCTTCAGGGCCTGTTCCTCTTCCCGACTGGCAGTCAGGGCCATGCGGGCCGCTGCCCGTCCGACCTCAATGCTACGATTCTCCACCCGACGGATCACCTCGCTTATGACAGCTTAGAGTCTACCGGAGCGCCACCGTTGCCGCAAGCTACTTGTTCACCTGCTCGGCCTGCTTCAGCAGGTCGGCGGGGATGTTCAGCCCGAGGCTCGAAGCGGTCTTGGTGTTGATGGTCAACTTCAGGTTGTTGCTGGTCTCGACCGGGATATCGGCCGGCTTCTTGCCCTGCAAGATCTGGGCGGCCATGGCGCCGGTCTGCTTGCCCAGGTCGTAGTAGTCGAAGCCGAGGGTGGCCAGGGCGCCCTGGTCGACGTAGGACTTCTCGACGCTGACGGTGGGCAGCTTCTTCGCGTTGGCAACAGCCAGGACCGACTGAATGCCCTGGGCCAGCGTGTTGTCAGTGATCAGGTAGAAGGCGTCAACCCGGCCCACCAGCGACTGGGCGGCCTGCTGCACCTCGTTGGCGTTGGTGACGGTGGCTTCCACAATCTCGAGGCCCAGGCCCGGGGCCACAGCCTTCGCCTGCTTCACCGTGAAAACCGAGTTGTCCTCGCCGGCGTTGTAGATGATGCCGACCCGCTTGACGTTGACGCCGAGCTTGGCGAAGAGGGCGAGCTGATCCTTCACCGGGGTCATGTCGGAGGTGCCGGTGACGTTGCCGCCGGGCTTCTCGAAGGAGGCGACCAGCTTGGCGCCGACCGGGTCGGTCACCGTGCCGAACACGATGGGGATCTCCTTGGTGGCCGCCAGCGCAGTCTGGGCGCTGGGGGTGGTGATGGCAATGATGATATCCTTCTTGTCGGCAGCGAACTTCTGGGCGATCTGCGTGGCGGTGCTCTGGTCACCCTGGGCGTTCTGGAAGTCGATCTTCAGGTTCTTGTTGTCCTCAAAGCCGGCCGCCTTCAGGCCGTCGATGATGCCTTGCCGCACGGTGTCCAGCGACGGGTGCGGGGCGATCTGGGTCAGGCCGACCTTGAAAACCTTCGGCGCGGCGGGGGTCGCGGACGACGCCTTGTTGTCGGTGGTGGTCGAGCCGCAGCCGGCGAGCAGTGCGCCGACCAGGGCGATGGAGAGAAGAGCCGTAGCGGGCCGTTTCATGCTGTGTTCCCCCAAGTGTATAGGATGTATGTTCAGCCCCTGACGGGGTGGGAGCCCGATGCTAGTCCCCGGCCAACACGGCCCGATCGTAGACGAAGTTCTCGCCCCGGACCCGCTCAAACGCCTTGCGCAGGCCCTCGATGGTCAGTTCCGCCTTCTCGGCGCCGCTCACCTCGAACAGGATGCGCCCCTCATGCATCATGATCAGCCGGTTGCCCAGGCGGATCGCATGCTCCAGGTTGTGGGTCACCATCAGCGTGGTCAGCCGGTGTTCGGCCACCCAGCGGGCGGTCAGTTCGGCAATCAGCGTGGCGGTGCGCGGGTCCAGTGCCGCCGTGTGCTCATCCAGCAGCAGCACTTCCGGCCGGTTCATGGTAGCCATCAGCAGACTGAGCGCCTGCCGCTGACCGCCTGATAGCAGGCCGATGCGCTCGCCCAGCCGGTTCTCCAGCCCCAGTCCCAACTGCGCCAGTTGGGTGCGGAACTGGTTGCGCCGCAGCGGGTTGACCGCCCAGCGCAGGGTGCGCCGCTTGCCACGGGCCGCCGCCAGCGAGAGGTTCTCCTCCACGGTCAGGGTCGGTGCGGTGCCGGCTGCCGGGTTCTGGAGGACCCGGCCGATCCGGCGGGCCCGCTGCACCTCGTCCTGTCGGGTGATCTCCTCGCCGCCCAGGGTGACCCGCCCCTTGTCGGGCAGAACCACGCCGGCCACGGCGTTCAGCAGGGTCGACTTGCCGGCGCCGTTGGAGCCCACCACGGTGACGAAGTCGCCCGGTTCCAGCCGCAGATCGATGCCCTGCAAGGCCCGGGTCTCGTTCGGCGTGCCAGGGAAAAAGCTCTTCTCCAACCCAGCAATCAGCAGTTCAGACATCGCTTTCACCCTCCTTCTACCGGGCTACCCGGACCAGTTTCTTGAACTGCGGCGTCGTCAGGGCGATGATGACCAGGACGGCCGTCACCAGCTTCAGATCGGAAGCGGCGAACCCGGCCCGCAGCGCCAGGGCCACGATGCCCCGGTAGAGGACCGAACCAAGGATAGCGGCCAGCGAGCCCCGCACCACCGTCTTGGCGCCGAAGACCACTTCGCCCAGAATCACCGAGGCCAGACCGATGATCACCGTGCCGATGCCCATCTGGGCGTCGGCGAACTGGCTGTACTGGGCGATCAAGGCGCCGCCCAGGCCGACCAGTGCGTTGCTGAGGGCGAAACCGAGCACCTTCATGTTGTCGCTGGAGACGGCCAGCATTCGAACCATCTGATCGTTGTCGCCGGTGGCCCGCAGGGCCAGGCCAAGGTCGGTCTTCAGGAAGAGGTCCAGCAGCAGCTTCACAGCGGCGATCACGATGGCAAACAGGATCACCCGGCCGTAGGTGTTGCCGATATCGGGCATCAGCGTCTTCGTGCCGAGCAGGGCGATGTTGGCCCGACCCATGATCCGGAGGTTGATCGAATAGAGTCCGGTCATGGTGAGGATACCGGCCAACAAGGGCTGCATTTTGCCACGGGTGTGCAGGAGGCCGGTCACGGCGCCGGCCAGCAGGCCCGCCCCGACCGCCGCCAGGGTTGCGACCACCGGGCTGGTGCCGCCGATCAGGAGCCGTGCTGCCACCGCCGCCCCCAGGGTCAGGGTGCCGTCTACGGTCAGGTCCGGCACGTTCACCACGCGGAAGGTCAGGTATACGCCCAGCGACACGAGGCTCCAGACGAGCCCCATCTCCAGGATCGGCAGCAAAATGTCCATCGGTGACCCTCCTAGCTAAAAAGAAAGACGCACTCCAGGTTGGAGTGCGTCTGCAAAACAG
>JBLNEM010000275.1:0-3994 GCA_050262655.1 Mycobacterium leprae
CGATCGCAGTGCGTCGCCGTGGGCGACTGGTTGAACGATCTCGACTTGCTGGCAGCCGCCGGCACCAGCGTAGCCATGGCCAACGCCCATCCGGATGTGAAAGCCGTGGCCGATCACACCACGGCGGGGAACATGGCGGATGGCGTGGCGGTGGTGCTGGAGGCTATTGTGGCGGGACAGCGTTTGAAATAGGAGACGGCCCGGGCGTGATCGCCCGGGCCGTTCTTTATGCCTCGCGGATCGCGGTGAGCGCCTCATCCACATCGGGGTGCTGAAAGGTGTAGCCGTGCTGCAGTGCGGCTGCCGGTGCAACGAATTGGCCGGAGAGCAGCATGGCATCCGCCATTTCGCCGAGGGCAAGCCGCAGGGCAAAGGCGGGGGCGGGCAGCCAACTGGGGCGGCCCATCGAGCGGCCCAATGCCCGGGCGAACTGACGGTTCGTCAGCGACTGGGGCGCTACCGCATTCAGCGGCCCTTCGACCCGGGGGTTGGTCAGGGCGAAATCGATCAGGCCGACCACATCATCGAGATGCACCCAGGGGAAGGCCTGCTGCCCAGAGCCCAAGGGACCGCCGGCGAAGAGCCGGAACGGCAGCATCATGCGGCCTAGCGCTCCACCACGTGGTCCCAGTGCGACGCCGGTCCGCAGGCAGACGACCCGTGTCCCGAAGGCCTCAGCCTTATGGGCTTCGGCCTCCCACGCCACGCAGATCCGGGCGAGGAAGTCGCTGCCGGGGGCGGCGGTCTCGTCTACGGGGGAAGTCGTGGGGCCGTAATAGCCGACGGCTGATCCATTGATCAGGACGCTCGGTTTCCGCCGGGCCTGCGCCATGGCCGCTACGATGGAGCGGGTCGTTTCGACCCGGCTCTGCAGCAGGAGGTGCTTTCGCCGGGCTGTCCAACGCCGGTCGGCGATCGGCGCTCCGGCCAGGTTGACCACCGCATCGGCGCCGTCCAGACAAGCCCCCCAGCCTGCTCCCCACTCTACCACCTGGACGTGATTCCCCTCCAGGGCGGTGGCAGCGGCGGCGTTGCGACTCAGCACGGTGATACTATGACCGTGGTCTGTCAGTTGTTGCACCAGGCGCCTGCCAATGAATCCCGTGGCGCCGGCGATGACGATTTGCATCGGTTCTCCCTCGCATTCTCGCTCGTTGGTACGGGCGACCTTGTCATCAGTTTACCATTTCTGACGCCCTTACCGGGAAAAAAGTTACCGAATACTTACCGGGACTATTGAATGGTCACACAGACAGACATTACAATTTAATTCAGTCCCTACTTAATAGTGCGATGGGTATTTGGGGGAGAGGGGGGCATTCGGGTTGAGGTCACTCAAGGCGGCTTTGGTTCGGTTCATCCTCTGGTTCTTGGGCCGGGGCATCTGCGCATGCGCTGCGGCTGACAGCCGGGTGCAGGCAGAGGTCCGGAGTTGGGCGGAAGGCGCCCGGATTGTGATGCGGGTCGGCCCCGACGGGCCGGCCGTGTCTCTGGTGAAGCGCGGCGACCGGGTACGATTCCTGGGCACCCGAGCAGTGCCCGGTGCGCACCTGACCATCGCCTTCAAGCATCTCGACGCTGCACTGCCCGTGCTGTTGGGTCAGACCAGCGTGGCGGAGGGCTATGCGCAGCGGCGGATGACCATGAGGGGCGACATCACCTTTGGCATGTCGGTGGTTCGGGTGATGCTCCTGGTCGAGGCCTACCTGTTCCCGCAGTTGATCACCCGCAAGATCATGCAGCGGGTCCCGGAGCGTGCGGTCTCCATGGGCCGCATCTATCTTTCAACGCTACTGGCCGCCCACGGCGACTAATGAGAGGAGCCACCTGCCATGATTCCGCAGTACTTCGAGTTCTACAACTCCGTAAAGATACTCTCCGGCCGTCAGGCCCTGGAGAACATCGCCTTCGAACTGTCGCAGTTGAACGCCAACCGGCCCATGTTGCTGACCAACAGCATGCTTACCAGCGTTGGGCTGACCGGCATCGTGCAGACAGCCCTCCGCGATGCCGGCATCACCGTGGGGGCACTCTTTGAAGAGATTCCACCCGACTCTTCCATCCATGTGGTGAACGCCGCCGGCCGGCTTTTCCGGGCCAACCAGTGCGACTCCATCATCGCCCTGGGCGGCGGCTCCGTGATCGATACCGGCAAGGGGCTGCACATCCTGATCAGCCAGGAGACCGACGACATCATGGAGTACATGGGCGTCGATATCCTGCGTCGCGGGAAGCGGGTGCCCTTCGTGGTGATTCCCACCACCGCCGGGACTGGTTCCGAGGCGACGCTGGTTGCCGTGATCGCCCATCCCGAGCGGCATGTGAAGATGGAGTTCATCTCCTATCACCTGCTGCCGGACCTGGCCGTGCTGGACCCGCGCATGACGGTCTCCCTGCCGCCGCGCATTACGGCCTCCACCGGCATGGACGCCCTGGTTCATGCCGTCGAGGGCTACACCTGCAACCAGAAGAACCCGCTGAGCGACGCATATGCCTGGGCGGCGATCGAACTGATCCGGGACTACCTGCCGACTGCCGTGACGAACGGGAAGGATGAAACGGCCCGCATGGCGATGGCTAACGCCTCGCTGATGGCCGGCATCTCCTTCTCCAACTCCATGGTGGGGCTGGTCCACGCAATCGGCCATGCCTGCGGCGGCGTGAGTAAGGTCGCCCATGGCGATGCGATGACCATTCTCCTGCCGCACGTCATGCGGTTTAACCTGCCGCTGCTGGGCGACCAGTACGCCCGGCTGCTGCTGGCCCTGGCCGGCCCGGAGACCTATGCCGCCACGCCGGCCTCCGAGCGGGCCGAGCGGGCCATCGCTACGGTGGTCGAGATGACCCGGCAGTTGAATCAGGCCTGCGGTCTGCCGATGCGCCTGCGGGATGTGGGCGTGACCGAGGCTGACATTCCGCTGATCGCCCAGACGGCGATCAACGACGGCGCCTTGCTGCTCAATCCGAAGGAGGCCGGCCTGGCCGAGGTAACCGACCTGCTCTGGCAGGCCTACTAAACAATGACCGTAGGGCCCGAGCCAGAGCGCAGGTGCGGGGGCTGCATGGGTGAGCTTCGTTACGCAAGACCGGGGTCCGCACCTGCTGTGCGGACCCCGGCTTTCTTATTCGCTGCGGATATCGCTGATTAACCATGACTCGTTCCCCGAAGGCCCTTTCAGCTTCTCGACTGTGTAGGTTTCCGGCTTCCCGGCGCAGGGCTTTTCCTCGCCGCACAGCCGCACCTGGTACTGATACTTTGCCCCGCTCACTTGCGTCTCGCCCAGGATCTCGTACCGGCGGAGCGGCCAGTCCGAAGTGCCGATTCCATGGGTCGGCAGGCGACCTCTCAGGGGCTCGGCCAGATAGAGGCGGGCCGTCGCGCCGTCTCTGCGGACGTAGGCTGTCAGGTAGGCTTCTACGGCCGATTGGGGCGGATCATTGACCGGGTGCTTCTCCAGACCACCGTATAGCCATCTGAGTTCTTCCTGGGCCTGCTGCAGCGATGCCTCGGCCTTACCCGCCCGATCGGTGAGTGCGGTGATCTGCTGTGTGAGTGAATCGACCTGCTGCTGCAACTCCTGTACCTTGGGTTCGTCGTCGGTCCGGGCGCATCCAACCAGGAGCAGGGCTGCGACGACGGCCAGCCAGAGCCTCTTCATGGCGATGGTCACTCCCGTATGTATGTTAGCAGTTACTAGGACGAACGGGGTGGCCGGTCGGTTGCGAGGGTTTAGTTATCATAATCCGTCACGGGGTGGACGTATTCATGGCCGCCCTGAATGATGAAATGCTTCTCCTCATCAGTGGTCGACCAGGGTGCGGTTTTTGTCACGAAACGCCCCTTGTCCACCATGGCGCCCCGGTCGACCAGCACGGTTTCGGTCTGACCAGTCCGGGGGTCGATGTAGGTCTCCTCCACCAGGTTGGGCACCCAGACCCAGTTGGGCTCCCATTCCTCGTACGTATAGGTGCCCCCGCCGCTGACGGTGACATG
>JBLNEM010000276.1:0-9705 GCA_050262655.1 Mycobacterium leprae
TGACCGAACCCCCCATACCCCATGTGAACACGAAAAACGCCTTGCGGGAGGCGGTTTTCGTGTTTATTTTTGTCAAATTCGTCGTGCAACAATCTTTAACGGTAACAAGCATTTAGAGTTCTTTTAGAGTTGGGCGAGAGGATATATGTCGACTGAGGTGAATTTAACATCTCCAATACCCTGGTCAGCCATTCTGACTCTGGCAATAGTTAAAAAGGGGGGGACAGGAGATATGCTCCAGTATCTAGTCAAGCGAATCTTGATTGCTCTACCGGTGATCCTGGGCGTTACGATTATTAGTTATCTCATCATCTCCCTGGCTCCCGGCGACGCAGTCAGCCTAATGGTAGACCCGAACATGTCCGCCGCCGACAAGGCGCAGATTCGGCAGGAACTCGGCCTGAACGACCCCATCCCCGTCCGTTACGCCAAGTGGCTCGAGCAGACGGCGCAGGGGAACCTGGGCTTCTCCTACACGAATGGCCAACCGGTGGCAAAGCGAATCGGTGAACGTCTCGGACCGACTCTGACTCTGACCCTGACCGCTCTGGTGCTGGCCTACCTGGTTGCGATCCCGGTGGGTGTGATTTCGGCCACCCGCCAGTACTCCTGGATCGACTACGGCAGTTCCGTCGCCGCTCTGGTCGGTGTCAGCATTCCGGCCTTCTTCCTCGGTATCGGCCTCATCTTCGTCTTCTCGTTACGGCTGAACATCTTGCCGGTTAGCGGGATGCAGACGTTGGGCGGCAGCGATTCCTTCGTGGATCTGGTCAAGCACCTGATCTTGCCGGCACTCGTTCTTTCGGCGGGCACCATGGGTTCGGTCACCCGGTACACCCGCTCCGCCATGCTGGATGTGGTCCGTCAGGACTTCGTCCGGACCGCAAAGGCGAAGGGCTTGAACGAACGGGTCGTCATTTACAAGCATATCCTCCGCAACGCACTGCTCCCGATTATCACCCTGCTGGGCCTTCAGATCCCCGGACTGCTGGGTGGTGCCGTGATCACCGAACAGGTCTTCAGTTGGCCTGGCATGGGTCAGTTGGCGATTCAGGCCATCTCTGCCCGAGACTATCCCGTGCTGATGGGCCTGAACCTGCTGACGGCTTCCCTGGTTGTGGTCGGTGGCCTCGTGGCCGACGGACTCTACTCAGCGGCCGACCCCCGCATCCGCTATAGCTAGGGCAAAGGAGGAGAAAGAAGCCGTGAGCAGTTTAGTTGAAGCTGAAGCAAAAGAAACGAGCGCCGCTCGCCTGGAAGAACTCGAACCGGAACGGAAGCACTACGTGATTCGGCGGTTCCTGCGGCACAAGCTCGCAGTTGCCGGACTAATCTTCATCACGCTGATGGTGCTCATGGCGATTTTCGCCCCGGTGATCGCCCCGCACAACCCGAACCAGATCGATGCAAGCGCCTTCTCGGATGCGCCTTCGAAGGCGCACCTACTAGGCCTTGATCAGGTAGGCCGTGATGTGTTCTCTCGGGTGATCTACGCCAGTCGTATCTCTCTGTCGGTCGGCCTCGTGGCCGTCGGCATTTATGTAGTCATCGGTGCAGTCCTGGGCTCCCTCGCCGGCTACTACGGTGGCTGGATCGACATCTCGCTGACCCGTTTCGCTGACATGGTCCTCTCGTTCCCACAGATCATGCTGATCCTGGTGATCGTGGCCATCATCGGCCCGTCGGTCTGGAACATCATGGTCGTGCTCGGACTCCTGGGTTGGCCGCCGATCTTCCGGATCGTGCGGGGCCAGTTCCTACAGCTGCGTGAGTTGGACTTCGTTCAGGCCGGTCGGGCGCTGGGTGCGCTGGACCGCCGGCTGATCTTCAAGCACCTGCTGCCCAACTCCATGGGCCCGCTGCTGGTCTCCGCCACCTTCGGTATGGCTACCGCCATCCTGACCGAAGCCTCGCTCAGCTATCTGGGTCTCGGCGTTCAGCCGCCACAGTCCTCGTGGGGCAACCTGCTGATCCAGGCGCAGTCGATCTCGGTCATCGAACACCAGCCCTGGCTATGGGTCCCGCCGGGCGCTCTGATCTTCCTTTCCGTTCTTGCTATCAACTTCATCGGGGATGGCCTCCGTGATGCCCTGGATCCTCGGTTGAAGCGGTAGATAGAGTTTGTTCGCTCCGTCCCGGCCCACACAGAAAAAGAGCACAGGAGGGGTTTCAGGTATGGTGCGCAACAAGAGTGTAGCCCTCATTTCCTTCGCCGTCGTTACGTCGCTGCTCGTTACCGCCTGCGGTGGCAGCAAGAGCGCACAGGCCCCTTCCGCCCAGCCGTCTTCTTCCAGCGGGCCCAAGACCCTGACCATCGGCATCTTCTCCAGCCCCGATTCGTTCAACTTCATCACCAACAAGACCACCTACGGCTCCCTCGTCTACGGCCTGATCTACCCGTCGCTCTACGTCATGAATGACCAGCTGCAGTATCAGCCCAGCCTGGCCACCTCCCTGGACGTGAACGACAAGCAGGACCAGTTCGTCTTCCACCTGAACCCGAAGGCCAAGTGGTCCGACGGCCAGGCAATTACCGCCGATGATGTGGCCTACACCATCGAGGTGATCGCCCAGAAGGACACCCCCACTACCCGGCGCTCCCTGATCGATACGATTCAGGGCCTGGACAAGAACGGTGTCTCTGAGTCCGGCGGCCTCGACGTAAAGGGCATCAAGGTGAAGGATGCCAACACCATCGAGTTCGACACCAAGACCCCGGTCGACAAGGATGCTTTCATGGAGAAGGTGGCCGCCGGCATCTCGATCATGCCGAAGCACACCCTGGAGCCCTTCGTCAAGGCCAACCTGAAGGGCCTGGACAAGGCTGACATCACCATGAACCCCACGGTCTCCGGTGGCCCGTTCAAGTTCGTCCAGTACAAGACCGACTCCTATGTCGAGCTGGCCGCTAACCCGGATTACTTCGGTGGCAAGCCCAAGCTGGACAAGGTCTTCTTCAAGATCGTCAACCAG
Source organism: Mycobacterium leprae (assembly GCA_050262655.1). Classification (GTDB taxonomy): domain Bacteria; phylum Bacillota; class Sulfobacillia; order Symbiobacteriales; family Symbiobacteriaceae; genus DASXVX01. The sequence continues at coordinate 2,974 of JBLNEM010000276.1, forward strand.
GCCTCGTTCACCGCTGCTGTGCAGAAGGGCGAAATCGACGTCACCTCCGGCAACGGCACCGGTGAAATCTCGATCCAGGACTGGGATCAGGTCTCCAAGGATCCCAACCTGGTGCCGGTGACCTACACCGCTCCGTCCTACCAGTACCTGGACTTCAACGACGCTCTGCCGATGTTCTCGAAGCCGGCGATCCGTGAAGCTTTCGCTCACGCCATCAACCGTCCGCTGATCGTCCAGCGCCTGCTGCACGGCATGGGCGAAGTGCTGAACACCCCGCTGACTTCGACCAACAAGTACTACAACAAGGACATCCAGTCCGCACTGCAGTACGACCCTGCACTGGCCAAGAAGATGCTCCAGGACAACGGCTGGGACTTCAACACCGAAATCACCATCCTGACCCCGACCGGCAACGCTGTCCGTGAGCAGAGCGCCGACATCATCCAGGCGAACCTCCAGGATGTCGGTGTGAAGGTCAAGATCGAGAAGGTTGACTTCCCGACCCGCCAGTCTCGGTCCGCTGCTGGCCAGTTCCAGATCTCCCTGGTCGGCTTCTCCGCCACCTTCGACCCCGACATTTCCAGCCAGGTCGCTACCGGCCAGGGCTACAACGACCGCAAGTACTCCAACCCGCAGATGGACACTCTGCTGGCTCAGGGCAAGACTGAGGTCAAGTTCGACTCGAAGAAGGCTGTTTACGATCAGATCCAGAAGCTGTTCATCCAGGACGTGCCCTACCTGCCGCTGTACGCCACCAAGACCCTTGCGGTGGTCAACAAGCGGGTCATCGGCGCCAAGCCCGGCCCCAACGGCCTCGACTGGAACGCCGTCAACTGGGACGTGAAGTAGTTAACGTAACCGAAGAGGCCCACCCGACGCTGTAGCGTTGGGTGGGCCTTTCTCTATGCAGTCGGCGGAGATACTAGCCCCGGAGGCGATTCCATGCTCTGGCTGCGGGCGCTGCTGATCTACCCGATTGTGGTCCTGTTCAAGAGCCTGATGGGCCGCGGCCTGCGGTTCCAGTCCAGGCCGTATGATATCGCCCTGGAGGTGCTCCTGGGCTCGGCGGCGGCCAACGTACTGATTGAGCCAGGGCTGCAGTTGAGCGACGGCCTGTGGGCCCTGGCCGTGCTGGCCACGCTGCATATCCTCTTCTCGTTCCTGAGCCTGTGGAACCCGGCCAAGCGGTGGTTGGTTGGTCATCCGACGCTGGTCATTCAAAAAGGGCAGATCCTCCAGGCCAGTCTGATCAAGCACCGGATTACCGTCGACGAACTGCTGTCCGCACTGCGGGAACAGGGCTACCAGAATCCGGCCGATGTGGAGTACGCCTTGCTGGAGGCCGGCGGCGGCATCAGCATCGTCCCGCGGACCTCAGCCCGTCCGGTAACACCCAAAGACCTGGGACTCCAACCTCCGGCTGACGGCCTCAGCCAGTTGCTAATCGCTGACGGCCATCTGCACCAGGAGGCCCTACAACGGCTCGGGCACGATGAGACATGGTTGCGGTCCCGGCTGAACGAAAAAGGGGCCAGCAGCGCCTCTGACGTGCTGCTGGCCTCCCTGGATTCCAGTGGACAGTTATTTGTGGTCCGCAAACAGGACGTATCCTTTCTACGGGCCCTGCTCCAGACTGCACCCGCTAGTCCCACTGCTGAAGCGCAGTCACCTGGAGCGGCTCCCCCTCACTGATGCCGGCCAGAACGCTGACGACCGCCCGCGCCGTGTCCAGCGAGGTGAGGCATGGCACACCATGCTCGACCGCCGTCCGCCGGATGACGAATCCGTCGCGGTCCGTTTGGCGCCCCCGGGTCAGGGTGTTGATCACCAGGTGCACCTCTCCGGCCCGAATCAGGTCCGGAATGGAGGGCGTGCCTTCGGTCAGCTTCATCACCGTCTGGCACGGCACCGCACAGGCCTCCAGGGCCCGGGCCGTGCCCTTCGTGGCGATAATCTTGTAGCCGAGGTCGCTGAACGCCCTGGCAATGCCCATGGCCTCCGCCTTATCCCGGTCGGCGATCGTGAAGAGCACGGTGCCCTGACGGGCCACATTGACGCCCGATGAGAGCAGCGCCTTATACAGTGCCCGGGGAAAGTCTTCGTCGGACCCCATCGCCTCGCCGGTGGACTTCATCTCCGGGGAGAGGCCGGTATCCACCGCGGTCAGCTTGCCCCAGGAGAAGACCGGGGCCTTCACGCTCACCCGGCTGGTGGGCTCCGGCCAGAGCCAGCCGGTTCCCCGCAGCCCGTGCTGTCCCTTCAGCCGTACCAGCAGGGCGCCCGCCCCCGGACCGTAGCCCAGTTCGGCCAGACGGTGCCCGGCGATCACCTGGGTCGCCACCCGAGCCAGCGACAGCCCCGTCACCTTGGACAGGAAGGGGACCGTCCGGCTGGAGCGGGGATTCACCTCGATCACATAGGTCTCGCCGCCGTGGACGACGTACTGGATGTTAACCATGCCTTTCACCTTCAGGGCCAGAGAGAGCAGCGTCGAGTAGCGCAGGATCTGCTCCCGAACCCGGCCACTGACAGACATGGTGGGATAGACGGCAATGGAATCACCGGAGTGGACACCGGCCCGTTCGACATGCTCCATGATGCCGGCCACGATCACCTGCTCGCCGTCGGCGACGCAGTCGACCTCCAGTTCCTTGCCCATGAAGTAACGATCCACCAGGACCGGCCGTTCGGCCGAAACGGCGATCGCGCCCTTCATGTAGCCCAGGAGTTCGCTCTCATTGTGCACGATCTCCATGGCCCGACCGCCCAGGACGAAGCTGGGCCGCACCAGCACGGGATAGCCCACCCGATCGGCCACCGCTGCCGCTTCCGCCAGAGAGGTCGCGGTGCCACCCGGCGGCCGGGGAATCGAGAGTTCAGTCAGCAGGTCATCGAACTTGCGCCGGTCCTCGGCCCGGTCCATCTCCTCGATGGGGGTGCCCAATACCGGTACACCGGCTTCGGCCAGGGGCACCGACAGGTTGATGGCGGTCTGCCCGCCAAACTGGCAGACCACGGGCACATCCGCCGGCGTATCGCCCTCCAACTCCAGCACGTTCAGGACATCCTCCACGGTGAGCGGCTCGAAGTAGAGCCGGTCCGAGGTGTTGAAGTCGGTGGAGACCGTCTCCGGGTTGTTTTTGATTATCACCGACTGGATTCCTTCGTTCCGCAGCTCCCCGGCGGCATGAACGGCCGAGTAGTCAAACTCGACGCCCTGGCCGATGCGGATCGGCCCGGAGCCCAACACCACCGCCTTGCGGCCCTTTGGCGGATTGGCCTCGTTCTCGCCATCGTAGCAGCTGTAGTAGTAAGGCGTCGCCGCTTCAAACTCGGCGGCGCAGGTGTCCACCATTTTGTAGACCGGACGGATGCCCATCTCCTGGCGGAGGCGACGCACCGCCATCATGGGCTGACCGATGAGCTTGCCGATGTAGCTGTCGGCGAAGCCAAGCCGCTTGGCGGCGCGCATCAACTCCGGGGTGAGGGTTTCCTTTGCGAGCTGCTGCTCCATCGCCACAATCCTGGCAATGCCATCGATGAAGAACGGGTCGATGGTACTGACCTCATGGATGGCCGAGGCCGACATGCCCCGCCGCAGCGCCTCAGCGATGGCGAAGATTCGCTCGTCGTTGGGCGTCGCCAGGCTCTCCTGCAGATCGTGGTCATTCATCTTGGCGATGTCGGGGTGCAGCAGGCCGTCATACCCGGTCTCCAGGGAGCGAACCGCCTTCAGCAGGGCTCCCGGGAAGCTGCGATCGATCGCCATGACCTCGCCGGTCGCCTTCATCTGCGTGCCCAGGTTCCGGCTGACGGTCACAAACTTGTCGAAGGGGAACCGCGGCATCTTCAGGATGCAGTAGTCCAGGGTTGGCTCGAACGCCGCACAGGTCGTACCGGTGACCGGGTTACGAATCTCGTCCAGGGTAAAGCCTACCGCGATCTTGGCGGCCACTTTGGCGATGGGGTAGCCGGTGGCCTTGGAGGCCAGCGCCGAGGAGCGGCTGACCCGGGGGTTCACCTCGATGACGATGTACTCCCGGCTGAGCGGGTTCAGTGCGAACTGAACGTTGCAGCCCCCTTCGATCCCCAGCGCGTTGATAATGCGGAAGGCGGCTGAGCGGAGCATCTGATAGTCCCGATCGGAGAGGGTCTGCGAGGGCGCCACCACCACCGAGTCGCCGGTATGGACACCCACCGGATCGATGTTCTCCATGTTGCAGATGGCGACGGTGCTGCCGGCACTGTCCCGCAGCACCTCGTACTCCACCTCTTTCCAGCCCGCCACCGAACGCTCGATCAGGCACTGACCGATGGGCGAAAGCTTGAGCCCCTTCTGCACGATCTCCTGCATAGCCCGAGCGTCCTTGGCAATGCCGCCGCCCGATCCCCCCAGCGTATAGGCCGGACGGACGATCAACGGGTAGCCCGCCTCCTCGCCGAACCGCAGGGCCTCTTCGGTGGAGTGCACGATGGTCGACTCCGGCACCGGCTCGCCGATCTCCTGCATCAGGGCCCGGAACTCGGCCCGGTCTTCCGCCTTACGAATGGCGGTCAGCGGCGTGCCCAGCAGTTTGACCTGATATTTATCCAGCACGCCGCTCTCGGCCAGTTCCATGGCCAGGTTCAGGCCGACCTGGCCGCCCAGGGTGGGCAGCAGCCCCTGGGGCCGTTCCTTGGCGATGATTTGCTCGACAAACTCCGGCGTAAGCGGCTCCAGGTAGACGGCCTCTGCCATCTCCTCGTCCGTCATGATCGTGGCCGGGTTGGAGTTGACCAGTACGACGGCGATGCCCTCTTCCCGCAACGCCTCGCAAGCCTGTGTACCGGCATAATCAAACTCGGCCGCCTGCCCGATCACAATCGGGCCAGAGCCGATGACCATTACGCGCTGCAGATCTTCCCGCTTTGCCATGCTTCGTTGTTTCCTCCTGCGAATATACGCTCAAAGGCTCGCCCTTTCGGGCGAGCCTTCGTTTTATTATGCCAATTTCTGAGCCGGAACAGCCGCATCCATGAGCGAGATGAACCGATCAAAGAGATAACGGCTCTCCTCGGGCCCGGGAGCGGCCTCCGGGTGGTACTGAACGCTGAAGACGGGCAGGCGCTTGTGCGCTACCCCTTCCACAGTACCGTCGTTCAGGTTCCGGTGCGTCACAACGAGATCGGCGCTCAGGGTGCTCTCATCCACGGCGAACCCATGGTTCTGGGTCGTCATGTAGACCCGGCCGGTCAGGTAGTCCTTTACCGGCTGGTTGGCGCCCCGATGTCCGTACTTGAGCTTGTAGGTCTTGCTGCCCATCGCCAGGCTCAGAATCTGGTGGCCCAGGCAGATGCCGAACATCGGCAGGTTGCCCAGCGCCAGCAGTTCCTTGACGGTCGCGATCGATTCGGGCACATCGGTAGGATCGCCAGGGCCGTTGGTCAGCATCACGCCGTCCGGCCGAAGCTCCAGAATGTCCCGAGCCGAAGTATTGGCGGGCACCACGATCACGTTGCAGTCCCGCTCGGAAAGGCAGCGCAGAATGCCAGCCTTGGCGCCGTAGTCGATCACGACCACCCGGTGGCCGCCGCCGAAGATGCGGTAAGGCACGGGGGTCGTCACGACCTGAACGTGGTTGTGCTGGACAAACGCCTTGGCCATGGCCACCCACTGGGCAATCTGCTCAGCCGTGGCGTCGGCCTCGCTGGAGGCGATGACGCCCTGCATGGTGCCGACGCTCCGCAGGTGGCGGGTCAGCGCCCGGGTATCGATGCCAGCCAGACCAATAATCCCATTCTCGGCCAAGTAGACAGAAAGGCTCTTGACCGCCTGCCAATGGCTCGGCTGATCACAGAGCTCTTTCACAACAAAACCCCTGAGCCACGGCACCCGAGATTCAAAATCTTCCGGGTTAATGCCGTAATTGCCAATCAGGGGGTAAGTCATCGTCACGATCTGGCCGCAATACGACGGGTCGGTCAAAACTTCCTGGTAGCCGGTCATCCCGGTGTTGAAAACCACTTCTCCTGCCGTGGCACCCTCGGCACCGAACGCTTCACCCACAAAAACGGTGCCATCCGCCAAAACGAGATAGCCTTTCATATGCGGTACCCTCCTTGATGCAAGTGTCGCAGCACCTGCTTAATCCACGGGTGGGGCCCCGATTACTGTTGAAAATTATACTCCCGCGGCAAGCCAAAAGCAACCCACGGGTTCATGGCTGCCCTGTCAGGCCGACCCTAACTCACTGCTGTTTCGTGGAGCGATTTCCGACGAATGGCAGATCATGCCCAGTCCCCAGCCCATCCAACACGAGAAACATCACCCCGGTGAACAGGAAGAGCCAGCGGTACTGCTTGGGCAATCCCAGAAGCTTAGCGGTCAGAATCAGCCCGCACAACGGCACCGAGAAGCGAAAGAGCGCCGCAATCAACCCCTCGATCAGGTTTCGCTCCCGGTTGGCGATGAACCACCAGGTTACCACCAGAATCACCAGGGGTGAAAAACCGCCCAACAGCCAGACTGGGTCGAAGCGGGCCAGCCCATGTCTGGCGGTATGCGGGATGATGTCAAAGAGCGCCACCAGGGCGATGGTCGACCAGGAGAGCAGCGCGGCGGCCGCACCAAGCACTCCCTTTACCTCCAGGCGCAGGTGGTCCTCGACGGCCATGGCAAGGCTCAGGTAGGCCCAGGCCAGCAGTGCTGCCGCCAGTCCACCTACCAGATAGCCAACCCGCAGACGGTCCTCA
>JBLNEM010000277.1:0-5083 GCA_050262655.1 Mycobacterium leprae
TCCGGCGCATGGAGCTACCATGAATCCAGGAACTTGCGGCGTTCATCTCGAACTGAATCAGAGACGGCAGGCATGAGCCGAGCAGCGGGCGGCGTAACTATGTCGGCGGTGGTATCGGCCTGGCGGCGGTGCGAACCGGCATGGCCGGGGGCGAATTCTCCGGTGGGAAGGTTGGCGAACCCCGGAAGCCATCTGTTTGTTGTTTTTTGGCCACCTCGGTTGTGAGGAGGTGGTCAAAAAGTAGCAATCTCATGCGTTTGCGGGCGCGCTGAGCCCCCAGATCGACCCCAAACGCCGGCAATGGAGGTCACAGCCCTGTGCGAGGGGCCTGAATCGCACCTGATTGTTGTTTTCTGACCACCTCGTTTTTGGCCAGGTGGTCAAAAAGCAACAGATTCATGCATTTGCGGGCTCGGGGGTGCCGAGCAGCCGCAGCAGGGCTACAACCGGCCCGAATGCGGCGGCGTGCGCTGCGGCCGGACCGCCGGAAGATTTCTTTACGCGTGGCCCTAAATCGTGTACAATATTTTAACGTATTCAAGTGACCCTATAAAAATGGAGATACACCACGAATTTTGTCGTTGTCAGGGAACAATGTTGCCTACTATTACGTCTACACCAATGCCCCGATGCGGGGGAGGAGTGAACCAGGTGTCGAAGTCCCTCGACGAACTGCTCGTAGAGAGAGCGAAGAGGGGTGACGTTCAGGCGTTTGAGCAGCTGATCGGCCAGTACGAGCGAAAGGTGTTCAACATCGCGTACAGGTTGACGGGCAATCACGAGGACGCCAGCGACGTAGCCCAGGAAGCTTTCATCCGGGCCTACAGTTCGCTCCCCGATTTCCGGGGTGACTCCTCGTTTCAGACCTGGCTCATGCGAATTGTGAACAACGCTTGTCTGGACGAACTGCGCAAACGCAGGCGCCAGCGCATGACTTCGCTGGACGAACCGCTGGCCGTCGACGACGGCGAGATGGAGCGTCAGCTGGCGATCGCTAACCCTCAGGATGGACCCGAGCAGGCCCTGGAGCGTGTCGAGGTTCAACGGGTGGTGCAGGAGTCGATCAGTCTCCTGGACGATGAGTATCGAATCGTTGTAATCATGCGAGACATTGAAGGGTATTCCTATAACGAGATTGCGGACGCATTGGCGATCAATATCGGCACCGTCAAATCGCGCTTGAATCGGGCGCGGCATGCATTGAAAGAAATGCTCGGTGACCGGGAACTTTTGACGCCGAGAGTCGTCTACAACTCGAGGAGGAGAAAAAGCAATGAACTGTGACGGAGTAAAGGGACTATTGTCTGCCTATCTCGATGGTGAGCTTTCCCCGGGTGAACTGCTGCGTGTTGAGCAGCACCTCCGGCATTGCCATTGGTGCGCAGACGAGGTCGATTCCCTCCGTCAGTCCGTCGCGCTCGTCTCCAGCCTCGATGAAGTGGAACTGCCCATTGGCTTCCATGCTGCGCTGCACGATCGGTTGGTGGCCCTCGGCCCATCTGTCATGATGCCAGTGCGCCACGTCGCCACCCTGCCGAATCGTTCCCGGAACAATACCCGTCGTTGGGCGATCCCGGCAGCCGCTGCTGCGGCCGCTGCGGCCCTTGCGATTGGCCTCACCTCTTATCCGCAGGTGGCTGCCCCCGGGCTGGAGGCTCCTACCGGTCAGTTTGCCACTCCGGTTGTTACGCCTAACAACACCGCTGTAGCGGTTAACGTGGACCAGCCGAAGAGCAGCGAAACGACTCCGGCCACCGGCGATAAGCCGCAGGTGACCCAGCCGGGCACCGGCACTACCACTACGCAAAAGAGCAGCGCCGGCCCCCAGGATTCCCAGAGCAATAACGTGGTGCCGACCGGCAGCAATATCAACCCGGTGGGTGGGGCAGTTGTCGCCACCGGCGATCCCGGCAAGCAGAGCACGACCACGCCCCAGGCTGCACCGAAGATCCACTTCTCCGTCGTGCTGAACGCACCGGTCGACAGCCGGGCGCAGTGGAAGGCCTTGGAGGCTCAATACGGCGGCTCTGAGTTTGAAGATACGCTGACGATCCAGGTTCCCACCGCCAAGTTTGACGAGGCCCTGAAGGCGATTGCCGCTCAGTTGGGCGTCGCACCGGTGGAGCCGGTCAAGGAAGACCTGGGGTCGCAGATTCAGATCTGGACCGATGCCGTGAATACGAACACAGCCCTTCTGGATCGGTTCCAGAAGGAGTATAATATCATGTCGACGGCTGAACAGGCGGCCGCCAAGGCGCAGCTTGATATGTACAAGCAGCAGGTGGCCGATGCCCAGCGCAATCTGGACAGCCTGAATGCAAGCCTGCAGCGCTCCACCATTACGGTAAAGCTGCAGCCGGCCTCCCGGTAGGAGTTGACTGCATTACGTGAAGCCGCAACACTTTGCGATTGTGACAGGCGTTCTGTTGGTGGCCGCCGTGGCTCTGATCGCCGGCAAACCACAACAGACCGCTTCCACCCAGGCTCAAGCGGCCGCCCCGGTACGCACCATTACGGTGATCGGTGAGGCGGAGGTCCAGGCGAAGCCGGACCAGGCGCTGGTGACCATTGGCATATGGACCGGCGGGGCTTCTGCCAGCGATGCGGAAGCCTTAAATCGCGCGTTCGTGAAACAGGTCGAGGCTGCCATGGTGGCGGCCGGCGCCGACTCGGATCAGTTCGAAGCCACCAAGGACGGGCTGAGCGCCACTACCCAGCAGGATTACTCCGGCACCAGCCATATTGCCGGCTACGAAAGCCGGACCACGGTGCGGGCGCTGGTCAGAAACCTGAGCAAGAGTCAGGCCGTGGTGGATGCAGCGCTGGCCGCTGGCGCTACTTCGCTGCAGGGCGTCTCCTACCGGTTGGAGAATCCGGAGCAGGCGAAGCAGACGGCGGCCAAGCAGGCATTGGACAGCGCCAAGGCCCGGGCCACCGCCCTTCTGAAGAGCCAGGGGGAGAAGATTGGCGACCTGACTGCCATTGAGGTGCTGCCCACCGACTCGCCGCCCAATGTGCTGACATCGCCGGCGGGGATGCTCTTCAAGGCTCAGGTAAAGGCCACCTTTACCTATTAAGTGGTAGAATAGAGCGCGGAGGGGAGATCCCCTCCGCATTTGGCGTTATGGCATCATAACATGAGGATCGCAGGGTCAAGCTATTTGTCTCAAGGGGTGATCGCCTTGGCCGAGAACAAGAAACTGGTGCTGCTCGACGGAAACAGCCTTGCGAACCGGGCCTTTTATGCCCTGCGGCTCTTTTCCACCAGCGACGGTGTCTACACCAACGCCGTCTACGGCTTCCTCACCATGCTGTACAAGCTGTTGGACGAGGAGAAGCCGGACTACGTGGCGGTGGCATTCGACAAGGGTCGTGTGACCTTCCGGACCGCGGAGTACGCCGAATACAAGGGCACCCGCAAGGCTCCGCCGGACGAGTTCCGGCCGCAGCTGGACCTGCTGCGGGAAGTGCTGACCGCGCTGAATGTCCCCTGGTTCCGGGTAGAGAACTTTGAGGCGGATGACCTGCTGGGCACTCTGGCCAAGCAGGCCGCGGCCGAGGGAGTCCAGACCCTGGTGGTCACCGGCGACCGCGACGCCCTGCAGTTGATTGACGATCGCATTACCGTGGTGATGACCAAAAAGGGCATCACCGACGTGGTGAAGTATGACCCGGCGACGCTGAAGGCGGAGTATGGCCTGGAGCCGCGCCAGATTATCGACCTGAAGGCGCTGATGGGCGATGCCTCGGACAATATCCCGGGGGTGCCCGGCGTTGGCGAGAAGACAGCCCTGAAGCTGCTGGCCGATTACGGCAGCCTGGATGGCGTCTACGAGCACCTGGATGAGATCAAGGGCGCCCTGAAAGAGAAGCTCGCCAACGGGCGGGAGCTGGCCTACAAGTCCAGATGGTTGGCCACCATTTCGCTACAGGCGCCGGTCCAGTTCGAGGAGCGCGACCTGGCCCGCCACGACCCGAACTATGCGGACGCGGTGGCGCTGTTCAAGCGGCTGGAATTCAAGTCCCTGCTGCCGAAGGTGACTCCGCCGGCGGAAAAGGCCGAGGCGGTGGCCCAGGTGGCCGAAGTAACGCAGACCGCGGCGCAGCCGACGGTCAATGCAGTGGAGATTGCCGATGGCGACGACCTGCTGGCCAGGGCTGCCGCAGCCGCAGCGGCGGGGCAGCTGGCCGTGCTGACGCCCTGTGCGGTGCCGGCTTACGACCCGGGGCGTCCCCAGCCGGTGGGCATGGCGGTCGCAGCCGGGGAGACGGTCTTCTGGATCAGCCCGGAGACGATGCTGCGGGCGAACGAGTCCCTGGCCGATGCCGAGGAGCGCTTCCGGCGGGTGGTCGGCACCCTGTTGGAGCGATGCCAGGGTCTGGTGGGCCATGACCTGAAACCGCTTTACAACTGGGCCTACGGCCATGGTTTCCGGCCGCAAGCGCCGGCCTTCGATCTGGCGCTGGCCGCCTACTTGTTGGATCCGGCGCGGACCAGCTATCCGCTGGATGATCTGATGCGCCCCTATGGGCTGGGCGAACTGCCGGCACTGTCCGGCCCCGACGGCTGGGCCACCCGGGCGGCGGTGCTCCGGCCGCTGGCCGAGGCGATGACCAAAGCGCTGACCGAGCAGGATCTGCTGAAGCTCTTCCAGGAGGTGGAGCTGCCGCTGATGCCGGTGCTGGCCGAAATGGAGGCCACCGGTATTGCGGTGAGCCAGAAGACCCTGGCGGAGATGGGCGTGGAACTGGAGCAGCGCATTCAGGCGTTGACGGCGCAGATTTACGAACAGGCCGGGCTCTCCTTCAACATCGGCAGCCCGAAGCAGTTGGGCGAGGTGCTGTTCGGCAAGCTGGGCCTGCCTTCGGGCAAGAAGACCAAGACCGGTGGCTACTCTACCGACGCAGCGGTGCTGGAGGAACTGGCCGAGCAGCATGAGGTTGTGGCCCTGATTCTGGATTACCGTACGCTGACCAAGATTAAGTCCACCTATGTGGATGCGCTGGGCAGCCTGATTGCACGGGATGGCCGCATCCACACCACCTTCGCTCAGACGGTGGCCGAAACCGGGCGGCTCTCCAG
>JBLNEM010000278.1:0-7100 GCA_050262655.1 Mycobacterium leprae
CACCGAACCAAAGATGATGGTCAGCACAATCAGGATGATAGGCACGACGAATTTCTCAGCCTTGCCCACATCGACCATGATGCCTTCCATCAGGTCGTAGTTGACGGCAGACTCACCCGTCACGTAAACCTTCAGGTCGGCAGGCGCCCCTTTGGCGGCGTCCTGGAGCGCCGGCACGATACGCCCCTGCATGTCCGAGTCCTTGGCATCAACGGTGACAACGGCGAAGGTGCTGCGGCCGTCACGGCCGATCAGATCCTTGCCGCCGCCGTTCCAGGTACTCTTCAACTTTGTCACGCCGGGAATGGCGCTGACACGGGTGAAGATGGCCTCAGCCGCACTCTGATAGGCCGGGTCCGACACATTCAGGGTCTCACTGGTGAAGACCAGAGCCAGCGTCTTCGCAGAGCCACCGGTGAACTCAGCCCGCTTGAGCGCCTGCACCTGGTCGCTCTCGCTGCCGGGGATCGACGGCGAACCCTTGGTCACAACGGAACTGAGCCTGGGGGCATTCACGGCTGCAATGATGAGAAGGACGGCCCAGCCGATCAACAACAGCCAGGTCAGGGGAGAACGGCGCTTGGGGGATTTACCTGCCATGGGTATCGCCTGCCTAATGAATGATTGTCAGTCACCCATTGTGAGGGTCCTGTAATGCGATGTCAAGAGAAAACCCTCCCCGAATGCGGAGGGTTTTGCCGTCACAGCTTGACGCCCGAGCGGGGTGGCCTGACGGGTTTTGCGGCATACTATCCCTCTCAGCTTTCCGGCAGCGACCATGCCTCCCTAACTGCTGCAGACTAACGAAGAAATCGCGGTGATTTGAGATGGCTACCTTTGACAGCGTGATCGGGGCGATTGGCAATACGCCGCAGGTCCGACTGAACCGTGTGGTGCCGGCGGGTAGCGCCGAGGTCTACGTGAAGCTGGAGTTCTTCAACCCCGGCGGCAGCGTGAAGGACCGGGCGGCGGCCAGCATGATTGCACGGGCTGAAGCAGAAGGAAAACTGAAGCCCGGGGTCAGCACGATCATCGAGCCGACCTCGGGGAATACCGGGATTGGCCTGGCGATGGTGGCGGCGGCGAAAGGATACCGCATGATCATCACCATGCCGGACAATGCCACCCAGGAGCGGATCAAGATCATGCGCGCGTACGGGGCCGAGGTTCATCTCACCCCCGCCGCCGAGCGCATGAGCGGCGCGATTGCACTGGCGGAGAAGCTGGCGCAAGAGCTTCCCGACAGCTTCATTCCCCAGCAGTTCGAGAACATGGCCAACGCCGATGCCCACCGGACCACCACCGCCGTGGAGATCTTCGAGGCGTTCGGCACCTCTCTGGACGTCCTGGTCTGCACGGCCGGGACCGGCGGAACCGTGACAGGCACCGGGGAAGAGCTGAAGAAGTGGATTCCGCACTTGAAGATCTATGTGGTGGAGCCGAAGGGTTCGCCCGTCCTGGCCGGGGGCAAGCCCGGGCCGCACAAGATTCCCGGCACCGGTCCGGGGTTTGTGCCCCGCATTCTCAACACGGGGATCTGGGATGAACTGCTGCATATTGAAGATCAGGATGCATACGAGACCGCCCGCCGGGTTGGCCGGGAGGAGGGCATTCTGCTTGGCCCCTCCGGCGCCAGCAGCGTCTTCTTTGCGCTGAAGGCAGCCGCACAGTTGGGCCCGGGCCACAAAGTGTTGGCGATCGCACCGGACAACGGCGAACGCTACCTCAGCAGCGACCTGTATCAGGTTTAGCAGGCAACAGGGAACCTAAGGGCCTCCGCAGTCAATGAACTGCGGAGGCCTTTTTCTCATTATCGCTTGCATCAGAGGCTTCAGAAGCGGAGAACATCAAACCAAAGGAGATTTCCACCGTCACCACCCGCAAGAGCGTTTATGCAGAGTCACTGCATAGATGCAACGGTCCGGGGGGCCGAAACGCCACCACATCCGGCGTACTGCAGGTGTTATGCGGACACACTGCATATATGCGAAGGGGCGCATACCCGTCCCAATCGCTGGGAAGCCAACTAAAGTTTTTCTTTCCCCTCTTTACAGCCATGCAGACGCATGTATAATTATGCATTGTTACCGCAGCACCTACCCTGCATCTCATTACCCAAGGAGGTCTTCCCCCATGAAACGCATCGTTACCGCTGCCGTCGCCGCCGTACTGGCCGTCGGCCTCCTGGCCGGGTGCGGCGCCAAGCCGGCCCCGTCGGACAACAAGACCCAGGCTCAGTCCACCACCCCCACCCTCGACAAGATCAAAAAGGACGGCAAGCTGGTCATCGGCACCTCGCCCGACTACCCGCCCTTTGAGTCCCTGGATAACAGCAACAACGTAATCGGCTTCGACATCGACATCATGAACGCTGTGGCCCAGAAGCTCGGCGTCAAGCTGGAGATCGTGCAGATGGACTTTGGCGGCCTGCTTCCGGCCCTGACCACCGGCAATAAGTTCCAGATCATGGCCGCCGGCGTCAGCGTGACCGACGAGCGCAAGAAGGCCGTGGACTTCACCGTTCCCTACGTGACCGGCAACAACGCAGTGGTCGAGAACGTCAACACCCCCTTCCCGGTGACCAAGTTGGAAGACCTGACCGGCCACAAGGTGGGTGCTCAGGTGGGTACCGTCCAGGCCGATGCCCTCAAGAAGATCAACGGTGTCACAGTCAAGGAGTACAACCTCTTCACCGACGCCGCCCAGGCTGTCAGCGCCAAGCAGGCGGACGCCATGTATATCTCCGCCGACGTGGCCAAGAACATGGCTTCGCATGACAAGAATTTGAAGGTCGTGCTCGAGGTTCCGTCCGACCCCACCGCCTATGCGCTGCGCAAGGATGAGTCGGACCTGACCACCTTTGTCAGCCAGGTGATTACCGACCTGCAGAAGTCCGGCCAGATGGATCAGTTGGTGGCCAAATGGTTCAAGTAGCAGTCCAGGCCCTGCCATTTCTGCTTCAGGGAGCGCTGATGACCCTCAAGCTGACCGCCATTGGCGCTACCTGTGGGATTATCCTGGGTACGCTGGTCGGCTTGGGGCGCACCTCGGGCATCAAGTGGCTCGACTGGCTGCTGCGAGTCTATGTGGAGGTGCTGCGGGGCACGCCGCTGTATGTCCAGTTGCTGCTGGTGGTCTTCGGCCTGCCGGAGATCACGGGCATTAACTTCAACGAGTTCACCGCCGCCGTCATCACCATCAGCATCAACTCCAGCGCCTATGTCAGCGAGATCATCCGGGCCGGCATTCAGTCGATCGACAAGGGCCAGATGGAGGCCGCCCGCAGCCTGGGCATGTCCCGGTTCCAGGCGATGGTGCGCATCATCCTGCCCCAGGCTGTGCGCCGTGTCATTCCGCCTCTTGTGAACGAGATCATCGCCCTGATCAAGGAGAGCTCGCTGGTCGCGACGGTCGCCATCGTGGAGCTGACCCGTGCCGGCACGCTGGTCTCCAGCAGGACTTACCAGCCGTTCCCCGTATACATCACTGTGGCGTTGATTTATCTCTGCATGACCCTGACCCTCTCCCTGCTATCGGGCCGGCTTGAGCGCAAGCTGAACGCCGCCACCCGATAAGCCATTCCGGGGGTGTAATGATGTACCAGCGCTTCTTCCCGGCCTCCGTCCGGGCCGCCCTGGGCTACGACGCCCCCGGCTCCTGGATGCCGGCGCTGCCACCGGGTTCGATCCGGTTCAGCGCCGGTTACCCATTTCGGGAGTCGATTCCCGACGCGGACCTGGCCGCTGCAACTGCCGCCCTTGTAGCCGACGAGGGCGATCTCCCGTTCCACTATCTGGGCAGTCCCTCCATGGCGCAGCTGGACCGACTGCTGGCCGCCCGTTCAACCCAGCGGGGGATGGCCCCGCAGGAAGGCGAGCTGCTCGTGACCGCCGGTGCCGCTCAGGCCATCGACCTGGCGGCCCGTGCCCTCCTGGGGCCCGACGACCTGGTGTTGGTGGAAGCACCGACCTACATGGAGGCCCTGGAGATCTTCCGCAACTACACACCGCACATTCTCTCTTGCCCGGTCGACGACCAGGGCTTAAGGGTGGATATCCTGGCGCAAGAGTTGGCCAATCGCCAGAGCAAGGGGCTCCCCATGCCCAAACTGCTCTACACGATCGCCTCCTTCCAGAACCCGACCGGCGCCTGCCTGAGTCTGCAAAGGCGGCGTGAATTGCTGCTCCTGGCCGAAGCCTACGACTTCCTGGTGCTGGAGGATGATGCCTACGGGCAGCTGGCCTTTGGCGAGCCGCCGGTACCGCTGAAGGCGCTGGATCAGGCGGGGCGAGTGATCCATGTGGGCTCGCTCTCCAAGGTCGTGGCGCCCGGGCTGCGCATCGGCTGGGCACTGGGTCCCCAGCCAGTGATCGAAGCGATGAGCCTGTTCAAGAAGGACCTGGATCATTCGGCAATCCGGGCGGTCACCGCCCGGTACCTGGCCGGCGTGGACATGGCGGCCCGAGTCGACTGGCTGCGCAACGCCTACCGGGTCCGCTGCAACCATCTGCTGGCGCTCCTGGCAGGGTACATGCCCGAGTGGGTGACCTGGAGCGTGCCACAAGGCGGCTTCTTCATCTGGCTGAACACCCCGGGTGTCGACACCATGGCGATGCTGCCCCGGGCCCTCCAGGCCGGCGTAGCCTATATTCCGGGGAAGCACTTTTACTTCCAGCCCGGCACCGGCCTCGAGCAACTGCGACTCTCCTTCAGCTACCTCCCCCCCGAGGCGATGACCGAAGGGGTCGAGCGGCTGGCCGCAGTCCTGAAGGCCGAACGGTAAAGCGACATGAAAAAGCCCGACCTCCTGCTGGGAGGTCGGGCTTCTGCTTTACTCCAGGGTGATGCCCACCCGCAGGGCGCCGAAACGGCGGCCCAACACGTGAAGCGGAATGGCGATATCGGTGGAGACGGTCCCGGTATCGCGGGCATAGGTCTGCGCCAGGAAGGTGCCGGGGGCGGTGGCGTGCTCCAGGTCCACCCCGGCCCGGGCGAACTGGCTGCGGCTCGCCCTTTGGGGAACGGCATCGGCTGCAAGGCCCACCCGGGCCCCCCGCAGCCCCACGGGATCATCGAAGATCCGCTTCACCCGGTTCGACAGCAGGTCCCGTGATGAGTCCCCCGTCCAGTCCTGGCAGGCGAAACTGGGGAATGCCACGGCGAAGCCGTTCAGATCCACGACGCCCATGGAGATCACGGCCTTGCCGCCCACCGCCATGTAGTGGTCCAGCACCGTCCGCAGGTCGGCATCCACCAGGTGATCGCCACGGGTGCCATACTTGGGCGGGGTAAAGCCGCTCTCGGGGACCCGCCGCACATCGAACAGGTGGCTAAGGCGGGAGCGCAGCGCCCCCTTGATCTCCACATAGTCGGTGTCCAGCAGATCCTCCACCCGCACCCGATTCCCCCGGACGGCGGCTTCCAACCGTTCTTCCAGGGCCCGCGCAGTCTCCAGCCCCAGGTCCAGGACAAATTCGGAGCGCCCGCCATAACGGTAGCGTGCCAGCGCCTGCTCCGCCTTTTCCACAAAGGTAGAGGACTGACGGCGGTTCAAGTTCGCCCCCAGATTCGCCATCTGCTCGATGCCCTTGCCGACCGTTGTACCAACCGCCGCCATCTCTTCCGCCAGGGCAGCCTGGGAGATCGCCACCTCAGCGGTCTGCCCGATCGATGACGCTACCTCGTCCACCAGATGGAACATCTGTCCCAATTCGCCGGCGGTACGGCCGGAGGCGCCTGCCGCGTCCGTCGCGGCCTGCGCCAGACTGTTGACCGCCTGGCTGGTCTGCCGGATCTGCACGTCCGAGCGTTCCACAATACTGGTGATCTCCCGGGCGGAATGCGCCGCCTGATCCGCCAGCTTCCGAATCTCCTGGGCCACCACGGCGAAACCCCTGCCCTGTTGGCCGGCTCGGGCGGCTTCAATCGCCGCATTCAGCGAAAGCAGGTTGGTCTGGTTGGCCACCCGGCTGACGGCATCGGCAATCCGACCGATGGCGGCCACTTCCTGCAAGAGGGCCTCGACCTGGGCCTGGGTCGCCTTGGCCTGGACGACCACCGCACCCAGTTGGCCCGACACGGTGTCGAGGGCCTGCTGCCCCGATCCGGCCAGCGCCTTCAGGTTCGCTGCGCCGCTGCTGCCGGTCTCAGCCGCCGCCGCCACCTCGGTGGCTCGACCGGCCACGTCGTCAATCGCGGCCAGCAGTTC
Source organism: Mycobacterium leprae (assembly GCA_050262655.1). GTDB lineage: Bacteria > Bacillota > Sulfobacillia > Symbiobacteriales > Symbiobacteriaceae > DASXVX01. Next base: position 6,209 of record JBLNEM010000278.1, read on the forward strand.
CTTGACGGCGTCCGACTGCTGCAGAATGGTCTGCCGCAGCGTCTCCAGATCCAGCCGGGCCCTTGCTTCCGTGATGCCCGACCGCTGGACCGACTCCTCGACGATCAGGAAGGTCTCGCGCAATTGGGCGAGAGCCTGGTTGACCCGCTCCTGGTCGCTGCCGGTGCCCGGAACCGGCGTAAGCAAGTCTGCTGGATTGGCGGAAAGGCGATCAATCAGCGCGCTCACACAGCATGCCCCCTGCTCCATACGATTCAGGTGTCAAGAACTTAAACTACGCCTGATGGTAGAATAGCCCCCTAGAGTTACAGTGCAGTTGCACGAAAAAAGCCCGACCACCAGATGGCAGGTCGGGCTATTTCGTAGCAACGGGCTAGTGGCCCACAAAGGCCGCTTCCGGCTCACCCTCGGCTTCGGGCTGATCTTCGCCCTCGTGGCGGGCAATCTGGGCCATCAGCGATTCACGGCCCAGGAACTGACCGACCAGAGCGCCCACCAGAATGGTGAAGAGACCCGCCCAGAAGACCGGGTGAATCGAGTCGGCCATCATCAGCTTGATGGCATCCAGCACCGGACCGCGAATGGCGGTCGGGATCATCTCCTGAAGCGGCTTCTGCAAGAGGACCTGCACCAGGTCAGACGGCTTCTCGGCGATCTTGCCAAACGCCGCAGCCATGGCGGGCGGCAGCAGCTTCAGCTTCGGCGCCATCTGCACCGTGAACTGGTGGCTCATCTGGCTGTTGAAGATCACGCCAAAGACGGTGACACCGACCGTGGAGCCGATGCTGCGGAAGAAGCTGGTGGCGGAAGTAACCACGCCCCGCTTGCTGCGGTTGAAGGCCTGCTGCACGCCCAGCGTGATCAGCGGCATCGTGAGGCCCAGACCAAAGCC
>JBLNEM010000279.1:0-4510 GCA_050262655.1 Mycobacterium leprae
TAATTTTTTAAAAAAAATATTTAAAACCCCTTTGGGCCCTGTCGATTTTTGCGCCGGCGGCTGCCGGACGACCCGGCCGCCGCCTACTGTCACATATGGTTACTCCCACCGGAAGAATCGCACCGCCAGACCGGCCAGTACGATCAGGAACCCGCCCAACACGGCGAAGTCCACCCAGAGCGGAAAGAGGGCCGGAGCGCCCAGCATGGTCTGCTTCAGGGCATCGCTCACGTAGGTCAGCGGCATCAGGTTGGTCACCGGTCGCAGGAAACTGGGCAGCATCTCCAGCGGGAAGAGGATACCGGAGAGGAACATCATGGGGAACTGGATGAGCTGACCGAGCGCCACGCAGGACTCATTCGAGCGGGCCAGTCCCGCCAGCAGGAAACCCAGGCTGATCATCACCATCGTGCCGAGGACCTGGGCCGCCAGCATCAGGAGCCATTCCCAGGTCACCGTCATGCGATAGGCGATCAAGCCGTAGCCGATCAGCAGGGCCGCCTGGAGCAGACCGGTGGTGAGGCGAAAGAGGACCTGAGCGCCGAGAAGCGTGCTCCGGCGCAGCGGAGTGGCTCCCAGGCGACGCAGCACCTGCGACTCCCGCATCTGCACCAGCGGCGGCGCCACCGTGAAGACGCCCATCCAGAGGATGGCCAACGCCATCATGCCCGGCACATAAAGAGCGGCCTGCCCGGTCGCACTGCTGAAGATCATGCCGAAAAAGGCGGCCAATATGAGCGGCAGCAACACCGTCAACAGGAGAGCCACCCGATCACGGAGAAACTCACGGGCAGTAGCTTTATAGAGAGCGCTTAACGCCTGCATGTACATAGCCTCCTTACTGCTCACGGATCTTGCGGCCGGTCAGCCGCAGGAACAGGTCTTCCAACGTGGCGTTGCGAACGGTAAAGCGGTCTAGCCGGAACCCCGCTTCCCGGGAGAGGGCCAGCAGCCCGGCCACCGTCTCCGGCACGTTGCTGCTGAAGAGCATCGCCGTGCCATTCTCGGTGACCACTCGGGAAACTCCTGCCAGCGATTTCAACTCGGCCAGGACGGCGGGCTGCGGCGTGGCAAACTCGATGGCCGTTTCGGCGAAGTGCTGCCGAACCAGGTCGTCCGGTCTGCCTTCGGCGATGATTCGCCCCCGATCGACCACGGCCACCCGGTCGCAGAGCGTTGCCGCCTCTTCCATGTAGTGGGTGGTCAGAATGATCGTCTTGCCCCTGGCCTTCAGGGATTCCACCAGGCCCCACACTTCCCGGCGGGCGGCGGGGTCCATGGCGGTGGTCGGCTCATCCAGGAAGAGGATCTCCGGGTCGTTCACCAGTGCCAGCGCCAGGGTCAGCTTCTGCCGCTGGCCGCCGGAGAGTTGGGTGGTCATGCTCTTCGCCTTGGCCCGCAACCCCACCAGGTCCATCAACTGCTCGGTGGGCACAGCCCTGGGGAAGAAGGTGGCGTACAAGTCGATGATCTCCCGTACGGTCAGCTTCGGGAAGAGACCGGTGCTTTGAAGCTGCACCCCCAACCGGGCCTTGATGGCCCGTGCGTCCTGCTGCGGGTCAAGGCCCAATACCCGAATGCTGCCGGCGTCGGGCCGACGCAGCCCTTCCACGCACTCCACGGTGGTCGTCTTGCCGGCGCCGTTGGGGCCAAGCATGCCGTAAACCTCGCCGGCCTGAACCGTGAAGCTGATGCCATCCACGGCGGTCTGGTCGCCATAGCGCTTTATCAGGTCCTTGACTTCGATTGCGTTCATCAACGGTCACTCCTTCGATCGGGCCTCATTACGTCCTCATGATGCCATGGAGCGACCGGTTGCCACATCGTACCTGCCTTGCGCGTTCACCTGTACGATCGTACACTGTACTTCTGGTCAATCACGCAGAGGAGCTGCTGCCCATGAAACGGGATGCCAATCAGGCGTTTATCTGGCTCGTTTACGCCTTCGTTGCGTTCGTCTGGCTGATGAGCTACCGGCAAATCGCCTGGCCCATTCCCTTTACCCTACTGCTGGTTCTTTACGGCATAGGGTACAGCCTGATGTGGCGGGCCGTCCTGTTGATTCAGTATCGGATCCTCTTCCTGGCGGTTCAGACCCTGCTGGCCGCAGGGCTAGTGCTGATGGCCGGGCATTCAGCCCTGGTGATCGCCCTCTTCTTCCCGTTGGTGGGCGTCACCTTCGGCCTGTTTCCCTCTGTGGCGGGCCGGCTTTTGGCGGTGGGCGGCGTGCTGCTGGTCTGGGCGGGCGCCGTGTGGCTCGGTGGAGACCGGCAGATGCTGATGCAATTGCTGCCCAGCTCCGCCATCTCCCTGCTCTTCGTGGGAGTCTACGTGGTGCTGTTCAACCGCCAGATGCTCGAGCGGCAGTTGGCGGAACGGCTGGCCGATGAACTGGCGGCGGCCAACCGGCGGCTCCAGTCGTACGCGGTGCGGGTCGAGGAGTTGACGATCACCGAAGAGCGGCAGCGCATGGCGCGGGAACTGCACGACACCCTCGCCCAAGGGCTGGCCGGCCTGGTGATGCAGCTGGAGGCGGTGGATGACTTGCTCAGCCGGGGCGAGAGCGAACGGGCGCAGGCCATCACCGGCAGAGCGATGCAGCGGGCACGAACCACCCTGGCGGAGGCCCGCACCGCAATCGCCGCCCTGCGCACGCCGCTGGAGCAGGGGAATGTGGTGAGCGCTATCGAACAGCTGGTGGCCACGCTTCGCAAGGAGAGCGGCATTTCCTGTGTCCTTGAAGTGGGCCCCGGTGACCTGCCGGTGAAGGGCAACACCGGTGAGCAACTGTACCGGATCGTTCGGGAATGCCTGACCAACATCCAACGGCATGCCCATGCCAGTCAGGTCTCGGTCCAGTTATCGGCGGTGGCCTCGGCGGTGCGCCTGACGGTGACCGACAACGGCGTGGGTTTCAATCCCACCGCTGTGCCGGCCGAGCACTTCGGCCTGATGGGGATACAGGAGCGCGTGCGGCTTCTGGGGGGTACCTGCCAGATTGAAAGCGCCCCCGGCGCCGGAACGCGGATTCAGATCGTACTGCCGGTCCCCGCCGAGGAGGCGAAGTAGATCATGTCAAACCCCATCCGCATCCTCATCGCCGATGACCACCTGGTGGTCCGGGAAGGCGTTCGTACCATGCTGGAGATTCAAGACGACATGGCAGTTGTGGGCGAAGCGTGCAACGGCGAAGAAGCTGTCCAGCTAGCCGGACAGCTTCAGCCCGATGTGATTCTGATGGATCTGCGCATGCCGGGGCTGGACGGCCTGGGGGCGATCCGAGCGATCCGCCGGCAGTGGCCGGACCTGGCCGTGGTCATCTTCACCACGTACGATGACGACAACAACATCGTCCAGGGGCTCCAGGCTGGCGCCCGGGGGTATGTACTGAAAGATTCATCCCGGGAGGCCATCTACGCCGCCATCCGCTCGGCATCTCGGGGTGAAACCCTGCTGCCGCCGGCGGTAGCGGCCCGCGTTGTGGCACATCTGGCCCAGGGCTCGTCGGGAGCGACGGCGCCCGCCGACCCAGTGCTGAGCGAGCGGGAGTTGGAAGTACTACGACTGGTGGCCGACGGCCAGCGGAACAAGGAGATCGCCGACGAACTGGGGATCACGGAGCGCACGGTGAAGGCGCACCTGGCCAGCATTTTCAATAAGCTGGGGGTTACCTCCCGGGCAGAAGCGACCGCCCGGGCGATGAGCGAAGGGCTGCTGAAGCGATAGCACAGGGGGGAACGGACGATGGAACTGATACGTGAGTTCACCGCATTGAGGGCCGCCGATGTGGCCCTCGCCGGTGGCAAGGGTGCCAACCTCGGCGAGATGCTGCGGGCCGGATTGCCGGTTCCCCCGGGATTTGTACTGCTGACCGATGCCTACCGGGCATTCGTGACGGCCAACGGCCTTCAGGACGAGATCGAACGGCTGGCCAACAGCGCCTCGCCGGACGACACGGCATCGCTGGATGCTGCGTCTGAGGCAATTCGGGCTCTCTTCGCCCAGGGGCAGATCCCGGCCGCGGTGGGCGAGGCGGTGGCTTCGGCATACCGGGACCTGGGGGCAGGACTGGTGGCCGTGCGCTCATCGGCTACCGCAGAGGACCTGCCCGGCGCATCGTTCGCCGGCCAGCAGGACACCTACCTGAACATAGACGGGGAAGCGGCGGTGCTGGAAGCGACTCGGCGCTGCTGGGCCTCGCTCTGGACGCCGCGGGCGATCGCTTATCGGGCGAACCACGGCATCGCCCCGTCTGCAGTGACACTAGCCGTTGTGGTGCAGCGCCTGGTTACCGCCGATGTGGCCGGCATCCTCTTCACTGCCAACCCGGTCAATGGCCGGCGGGACCAGATGGTGATCGACGGCGAATCCGGCACCGTGACGCCTATGGATATGTAAGCATAAGGGAGGCGCACTGCCGCCGTTAGCAGTGTGGCTCCCGCTTATATTATGCATGCGATCCATTAAAAGAATCATTCGGCTAATATGCACTTACCTGAATGGTGTATAA
>JBLNEM010000280.1:0-3698 GCA_050262655.1 Mycobacterium leprae
CCGACGGTCCGGCTGTTGGTGGACGGGACCCCGGTTGCCGCCTTCAACTCGGCCACCATCACGGCCCGGGTGAAGGTGGGGCAGCGATTGACCATCGACGCCAGCGCGGTGAAGGAGCCGCTGACGTTCCGGGTGACCAGCGCCGACGGCATCGGCAAGCCGACGGCCGGCACCAGCATTACCACCCGAGGCGACAAGCAAAGCCTGGGAAAGGTCGAGCCTGCATCATGAAGCAAGTGACCGCCCTCGTTGGAGGGCGGTCTTCTTATGCCTCAAAGTCGTCCAGGGTCAGGGCCACATATTCGTCCCGGTGTGGAATCTCCGGCTCGGGGACCGGAATCGTCACCCCCGGCGGCAGTTGGGGCGGCACGTAGGTCAGCAGGTTGTAGTCGATATGCGGGTCAGGGATTCCGAGAAGCGAACCGAGTTGCGCCAACTGGTTGAACGCGTCGGAGTCGGGTTCAGCCAACACGGCCGAGAGTTCGGCCTGTACGTCGGGTCTGCCGCATGCCTCGGCCAGTTGCGTTGGATCACCGCCCGACGGGCCCGTTGCCTCCGCCTCCTCGTCGAAATAGCCGGGCATGGAGTTGTACGCGTCGAGCAGCTCACCCTGCCGGGCCAGCCAGTAGCAAAGGAAGTCGCCGTCGTGGATCAGAAAGGCGATGGCTGTCGTATCGAGTCGTTGGGAGAGCTCCCGGGCGACCTGGCTGCAAAGCGCCTCATCCTGGCTCTGCATGGCTTCATCATGCACGCCCACCCATCCCCCGTTGCTGTGGGAGATGAAACAGGCGGGCTGCTCTGGCTTGCTCAGACCGCTCTGGGCGAGGAGGGATGAGAACCGTGCGGCCACCTCGGGGGCAAGGCTGGCCTTCAGCTTGGCCCGCAGACTGTCGGCTGCTGTTGTACCGGGATGCAGCGGGGCGAACACCGCCTTCGCCGCGTCAGTCACGGCCTTTTGCTCATCGCAACGCACGAACACGTTCACCAGGAAACCACCCACTGCAACAACCTCCCATGTACGGGGAATCGGTACTGGCATGGCGTTCAGCATCGTACACTGGCATATCCTGCAAAACATTCAAACCGATGGAGGGACCCATGAATCCGCCGAAATTGCCGATTCTGACCAATCGGGCCGATACCTTGAAGTATGCGGATGGAACGGTACAGATGCTGGACCGGCGGAAGCTGCCGGAGCAGGTGGTCTGGGTGCGATGCGCCACCGACGGGGAGGTGGCGGAGGCCATTACCGCCATGGTAATCCAGGGGGCGCCTCCCCTGGCCTACGCGGCCGGTTACGGGCTGGCATTGGCAGCCCGCCGTCACCGCCACCAGTGCGCTGCCGAACAGGAGGAACGACTGAGACTGGCCTGGCAGGCGCTGCGCTCTACCCGCCCCACCGGGGCCGATCTCGGGCCACTGCTGGACGAGGCGCTTCGGCTTGGGCTGGCGGCGATTCGCCAGGGTGAGGATGCGGAGGCGGCGATCGTGAGCTTCGTCGATCAGCGGCTGCGGGCTGGCGACCGGGCCGCCCGCCTCTGTGGCCAGTATGCCGCAGGGCTCCTCCAGGACGGCGACCGGATCCTGACCCACTGCTTCGCCGGCGCCGCACTCAACCACATGCTCTATCAGGCCCTGCTGGACGGCAAGCAGATCGAGTTGATCGCCACCGAGACCCGGCCTTACCTCCAGGGCGCCCGGTTGACCGCTGCCCAGGCGAAGGAGATCGGCGTGCCTGTCACCCTGGTGACCGACAACATGCCGGGCTATCTCTTCTACCGGGGGATGATCACCAAGTATGTGACCGCCGCCGACTCGATCACCATGGACGGCTACGTCTCCAACAAGATCGGCACCTTCCAGTATGCGGTGCTGGCCCATCAGTTCGGCGTGCCCTTTATCGTGCTCGGTTACGATGGCCCCGACCGGGAACGGACCGGCCCGGATGCCATCCCGATTGAGGAGCGCAACCCGGAAGAGCTCTTCTACGCTCGGGGCGTGCGGACGGCGGCGGAGGGGATTCGGGGCTATTACCCGGCGTTCGACATCACCCCGCCCCAGTTTGTGAGCGTGATCGCCACTGAGCGGGGCCTTTTCAGCCCCTGGAACCTGGCCGATTTTTGGCACGCACCGGAACCGCCGGGGGAAGTGCCATGACCAGCCTGATCATCGGCGGGACGGCGGCCTATCACCTGAACCTGGCCGAGTTCGTGCCGGTGAGCCGGACGGAGCGGCTGGCGACCCCCTTCGGCACCACCGGACCGGTGCAGTTCTTCGAGGTCAGCGGCGAACGCTGCGCCTTCCTGGCCCGCCATGGCGGGGAGGGGCGGCTGGGGGTGACCCCGCCTTTCATCAACTACCACGCCAACCTCTATGCCGGCCGCCTGATCGGCGCCGACCGGGTGCTCTCCTGGAACAGTGCGGGCTCCCTGGTGCGGTCGCTGCGGCCCGGGAGTATCGCCGCCGTAGCCGATCTGATCGACTGGACCCGGGCCCGGTCGACCACCTATGGGGAGCAGGGGGCGGAGGGGCCGCTGTTCAATCCCGCACTGCGCATGGCCCTGGTAGCGGCGGGGGAGGCCCTGGGCTATAGCGTTGCCCCTGGCGCCGTCTATGCGGCCACCGAGGGCGCCCGGCTGGAGACAGCCGCTGAGATCGATCTGCTGGCCCGCTGTGGGGCCGAGCTGGTGGGGATGACCCTCTCGCCCGAGGTCTTCCTGGCCCGGGAACTGGGGCTCCAGTACGGATCGCTCTGCTGGGTCTCGAACTACGCCACCGGGGTCCCGTTCGACGGCCCACCCCGGCGGCTCTTCGGGCCCGAGGTGGGAGCGCTGCTGTTCGGCATCATCCTGAAGCTGCTGGAGGAGGAAGGAGCGCATGGCCGCTGATCTCTTGTTCATCGTGCCGCCGTCGCTGGCGGACGGAGCCGGGGAGGGTCAACCGATCACCTGTGCCACGCCTTATGGCACGGTCAATGGCTTTATCACCGTCGGCGGTCTGCATCTGCTGCCGCGCCCCCTCTGGTCGGACGCCCGGGCCATGGTGTACGCCGCCAAGGATCTGGGCTACGAATGGCTCCTGGCGGTCGATGCGGTCGAGCCGGTCAGCCGGCTCCTGGAACCGGGTGATCTGGTGGTGCCGGGCGACGTGATCGACCAGACCCATCTGCGCCCGTTCACCTTCTTTGCGGGGAAAGGGTACGGCTTTATCCCGACGAACCCCGCCTGCTGTCCCGACCTCTCCGCCGCCTCCTTCGCCGCGTGCCGAACGCTGACGCCCCGCTCCTTCCGGGGCGCGACCTACCTCTGTACCGACGGCCCCCGCCGCCCGACGCCTGCCGAAAAGCGCATGTACCGCCAGTGGGGCGTCGATGTGGTCGGCAACGGCCTGCTGCCGGAGGCCTTCCTCGCCCGGGAGTTGGAGCTGCATTACGCCGCCCTCACGGTAGTGGGGCAGGTCGGACTCCTCCCGGTGCTGCACACCATCGCCGGCTTCGCCCGGGGCGAGCAACCCTGCACCTGCGGCGAGAGCATGAAGGGCCTGAAGGAGCAGCGGATCGTGGGCACAGACTGGCGCACCTGGTAGGATGAGCTGAGCGCCCCCGCAGCCGTCTGCTAGGGTGTTCTGTCCCAATCCAGTGAAACGAAGCTGAGCGACCCCGCAGCCGTCTGCTAGGGTGTTCTGTCCCAATCCAGTGA
>JBLNEM010000281.1:0-17481 GCA_050262655.1 Mycobacterium leprae
GGCCAAAATCCAGGTCGGCCATGTGCGTGCAGACCCGGTTCAGGAAGTACCGGTCATGGGAGACGACGATCACCGTGTTCTCAAAGTTGATCAGGAACTCTTCCAGCCACTCGATGGCCTGTAGGTCCAGATGGTTGGTCGGCTCGTCCAGCAGCAGAATGTCCGGCTTGCCGAACAGCGCCTGGGCCAGCAGTACCTTGACCTTCTCGGCGCCGGAGAGGTCGCCCATCAGCTTGCCGTGCAGTTCCTCGCTCACGCCGAGGCCGTTCAACAGAATCGCGGCGTCGGCCTCCGCCTCCCAGCCGCCCAGTTCGCCGAATTCGGCTTCCAGCTCGGCCGCACGCATGCCGTCGGCGTCGGAGAAGTCGGCCTTCATATAGATCGCGTCTTTCTCCTGCATGACCGCATACAGACGGCTGTGGCCCATGACGACGGTCTGGAGCACCGTGAACTGGTCATATTCGAAGTGATCCTGCTTCAACACCGCCAGGCGCTCGCCCGGGGTGACGGAGACCTCACCGGTCTGGGGTTCGATCTCGCCCGACAGGATCTTGAGAAATGTCGACTTGCCCGCACCGTTGGCGCCAATCAATCCGTAGCAATTACCCGGAGTAAATTTGATGTTGACGTCTTCGAACAGCTTGCGGTCGCCGTAGCGAAGACTGACGTCAGAAACCGTAATCAATGGTTTTGAAACTCCTTCACCCATTTAGTCAAGCCTATCCATTATACAGGTGTACGAATAAAGATGCACGTCCTGCGCACCAGATTTGTTACGCCTAAAATTGGCTGGCGCGGGCAGGGCATGGGCCGCCCAGGGCTCAAGTCGTGCCATTGCGGTTGGATTATGGTACGATGGGAGAAGCAAGACCCGAAAGGGGATCGGCATGGCAACTCCCAGTATGGAAGACTACCTGGAGAAGATCTATGAGTTGATCAAGGAGAAAGGCTACGCGCGCGTCAGCGATATAGCGATGGAGCTGAACCTCCAGCCCTCCTCGGTCACCAAGATGGTACAAAAGCTGGCTGAGGCTGGCTACATTCACTATGAGCGTTACCGCGGCCTGGTCCTGACCCCGGAAGGCGCACAGCTCGGCGAGGCCATGAAAAACCGGCACGCCGCGCTGGAGGAGTTCCTCCGCAGCATCGGCGTGCCGGACGAGACCGTGAAGCGGGACGTCGAAGGCATCGAGCACCACGTAAGCCCCGTGACACTGACGGCGCTGAACGACCTGACGGCCTTTTTCCAGGGTCACCCGGAATGCCGAGAGGCCCTGCGCCAGTTCCGCCAGGCCCAAAGGGCTGATTCGGCGGAGTGAGGCGCGACCTGTCGCCACGTCCAGACTGCGCCGGCGGCCAGCAGAAGTGCGGCTACCACGAAGACCGGCCGGGGACCTAGCCCCGTTGCGACAGCACCGCCCAGCAGCGGCCCGACGGCGCCACCGAGGGAATTGGCACTGGTGTTGATCCCGTAGGCGCGCCCCCTCAGTTCGAGTGGCACGACCTGCGCAATCAGGGCGAAGACACCGGGCGTCACGGCGGCCAGCATCAGGCCAGCCCCGAACCGCATGCCACCGAACACCCAGCCGTTCCCGGCCATCGTCTGGGACAGGCTGAAGAGAGCGGCGAGCGCCATCCCTGCGGTCACTGTCAACCGGTAGCCCCATCCTTCACCGACACGGGCCCAACGGCCACTGGCCAGCAGGAATGCAATGCCCGGCAGTGCGTAGAGAAGCCCCGCCAACCAGTTGGCGCTTCCTTTGCCCAGGATCGAAGCGATGAAGGGCACCAGCATGGGATCCAACAGCGTGACGGCGGCGTTGAAGAGCAGGGTGATCATGATGATCGCCCCGAAGGACGGCAGGCGCAGCACGTCCGTCAGGTCCCGCACCGGATGAAACCCCTCGCCCCGCTGGGGCGTGAATTGTTCCTTCACACCGACCAGCACCAGCAGGGTAGCGGTGCCAGTCAACACAGCCCCGGAAGCCATGGTCATCCGCATGCCGAACAGGTCGGCCAAGAGGCCGCCCAGCATGGGCCCTAGAATGGTGCCGGTCGGCGAAGCCGTTGCCACCATGGCCAGTGTTCTGCCTACATACTCCTGGGGGGTGGTGGTCCCCACCAGCGCTGTCGCCGTGGGGATGAAACCCGTCAGCATCCCGATCATCACCCGGACGCCCAGGAGCTGCCAGGGCCCCTGCACCAGGCTCATCAGGGCGTAGGCCAGAGAGAGAAAGCCTCCGGCACGCAGCATCATCGCCTTGCGCCCCACCCGATCGCCCAAGGCGCCCCAGATCGGCGACATGATCATCATGCCCGCTGCATTGACGGCCCCCAGGGCGCCGGCCCATGTGGCCACCCCGCTGGTGACGCCCAGTTCCTGGGCCAAAAATACGGGCATAAACGGCATCACCATCGACCAGCAGGCCGAGGTGATGAAGACGGCTAGCCAGAGCAGATAACTGTTCCGCTGCCAGAGTTGCATGGCCGCCCTCCTACTTCTTACGACAAACTTAACATACATTCGTATGGTATCACTTTTCGACAACTGTGAGGAGGTTCTTCCATATGAAGATCGCCGACATGAACTGGATGCAGGTCGAGGCCTATCTGCGGCAGGATGACCGGATCGTGGTGCCTATTGGCAGCACCGAGCAGCACAGCTACCTGAGCCTCAGCACAGACTCCATCCTGGCCGAGCGGGTCTCGATCGAAGCGGCCGAGCCCCTGGGCATCCCGGTGATGCCGGTTCTGGCCTATGGCATTACCCCCTATTTCAAGGCCTTCCCGGGCAGCATCACCCTGCGGGTCCAGACCTACGTGGCGGTGATCAAAGATATCCTCGACAATCTCCAGGAGCAGGGCTTCCGGCGGATCCTGGTGGTGAACGGCCACGGCGGCAATGTGCCCGCTCAGTCGTTCGTCGGCGAATGGATGGCCGACCACCCCGCCTGCCGGGTCAAGTTCCACAACTGGTGGAATGCGCCCGAGACCTGGGCCAAGGTAACAGCCATCGACCCCGTGGCCTCTCACGCCTCGTGGATGGAGAACTTCCCCTGGACCCGCCTCGCCGACGTGGCACTGCCGACCACCCAGAAGCCGATGGTCGATTTTGCCCGGATGCGCCCCGCCGACCCGGCCACGACTCGCCGTGTCCTGGGGGATGGCAACTACGGCGGCTACTACCAGCGGTCCGATGCGGAGATGCAGGCGATCTGGCAGGTGGCCGTGGCAGAGACCCGGGCGCTGCTGGTGGATGGATGGAATCTGTAAGGAGGTTTCCCCCGTGCGTAAGATCTGGATTGGCATCACGGTAGCCGCCTTGCTGCTTACCGGTGCGGCGGCGGGTGCGACGGCTGAAAGCCTCCGCAAGAGCATTACGGTCGAGTACAAGGGCATCAGCATCAAGGTGGACGGGCAGCAGGTGGCGATTCCGGAGGAGCAGGCCCCCTTCCTCTATGTGGATCAGGGACGGACCTACGTGCCGGCCCGCCCGCTGGCCGAAGCCCTGGGCGCCAGCGTAGGGTGGGATGGCACGACCAACACGGTGCAGGTCTATTCGCAGACCTACGCCACGTCCCAGGTGGATGGCACCGACAAGATCTGGTCGATGCCGGCCAACCAGTTCAGCCTGCGGGCGCCGATGAGCTTCTTCAAGCTGGATATGCCGGTCGCACTGCTGACGCTGGTGCAGCCCGGCCTGAACGGCAACAGCGTGGTCGCCGTGCAGCGCATGGATCCCACCGGCAGCACCCCCGACGCGAAGGTCAGCAGCGTCCTGACCCAGTACAGCCTGCTGCTGACCGGGCCCACGGTCGACAGCACGGTGCCCGCCAGTGGGCAGGTCACGGCCAGGGGCAGTGCGAACTTCATGGGTGCTCCGGTTCACTTCACCCTCCGGATCATCAGCACCGACACCGCCGATTGGGTGCTGCTGGGCACCACGCCGGACGGGAGCGGCTCCTCTCTGGACACGATTCTGGACAGCTTCACCCTGACCAAGTAAGACTAGGGCCGGACGGGCCACCAAACCAGTCCGGCCCTTTTTCATCTACCGAAGCACATAGGCGAACACGGTCTCCCACGCCCGGTTGTGCCGGTGGGTCCGGATGCGATCGCTCAACTTCGCCTCCACCACCAGCCCCGCCCGCTGGATCAGCGCCTCCAGCCGTTCGATGGCAGCGGGGCCGGAGTGATCGGCATAGCCCAGAATCAGCCGCCCGCCGACGTTCAGATGCGCCGCTGCGGCACCCAGAAACCGTGCAACGGTGGACTGCCCGGCGTCGTTCAGCGCCGTCTCGGCCGGGTTGTGGGCAGGAGCCACCACCCACGGGGCGTTGAAGATGATCAGGTCGAAGCGTTCTCCGGCTACCGGCTCATACAGATCACCCGGGCCGACCGCGGTGATGTTGGCCACCCCCAGGCGTTCGGCGTTGGTCCGGGTGGTCGCCACCGCTGCCGGCAGATGGTCCGTCGCCAGGATTTGCGCCTTTGCTCCCAGCGCCTGCGCCGCCAGCAGAGCACAGACTCCGGAGCCGCACCCCATGTCGAGCACGCGGGGTTCAGTCGGGAGAGACGCACGGCAGCCCTCGATCGCCCGGCGGATCAGCCACAGCGTCTCCTGCGACCTGGGGGCCAGCACCTCACGGTCGGCCAGCAACTCTGCCCCGCCCAGCGCCGTTACCGGATGCCGCTGTGCCAGAGCCGCTTCGGACTGGCGCAGATGCCGCACCGGCCGCAGGCCGTCGACGCCGTCCACCACCAGGTTGTCCAGCAGAGCCAGCCGGGCGTTCTCCCACTGCCGTCCACCCATGCGCTCCTTCCCCCGGCGGGTTAACTGGTCACGCCGGGCATATAGCCAATCGTAAAGCCGGCAAACCTCCGGCCACTCCCCATCTACCACGGCCACGCCACCACTCTGCAGGTGGCGCATCACCCGGTCGGTACTGTGCAGTTCACTCCCGGCAAACCGCCGGACAGACTTCACCTCTACAACCATGCCGCTCGCTCCTTTGCGTTGTTCGTTCTGCTCTCCAGAGGGCGAACGGGCAAAGGGGGTGCACGGGCAGGGGCGACAAACAGAAATAGCCGTCGGGGTCTCTTTGCCCCCACGGCAGCCGGTACGGCTCGGCTACTTAGTCAAGCTTAACGAGGACGGCCCTTCGGATGCATAAAGCATCGCCCCTTTCACACAGCAAGAATCGCGCAAAAGGTCCGGCCGGTCAACCCCAGGTCCGCACTATACCGGTTGGGCCCTGCTATTAGCGGAATATCTCGCTGGTGCCATGGCGCATGCTATCAAGGTTCCACCTTCACTTCTAAGGGAGGCTCTTCACCTATGTCATCAACGATGGGCGGCAACACGAACAAGCAGGCCCTGGCCAGTCAGGAAGCCGCGAACCAGCAGACCCTGCAGCAGATGGCCAACAAGGAAGGCGCCGCTGCCGCTCAGTTAAACGCTTCGGCCGCCACCGGCGCCCCGAATGCCGCCGCGATGAACAACCTGGCCCAGCAGGAAGCCCAGAACAAGCAGACCCTGCAGCAGATGGCCAACAAGGAAGCCCAGGCAGCCAACCAGCTCAGCAACAACACCACGGGCGGCACGCAGGCCACCCGGCGATAAGCGTGCATGAAATCGAAAGAGGCGCGGCCCGACTGGGGCAGCGCCTCTTTCCATGTTTTGCGTTACGCCTTCAGGTTGGAGGCTGAGGCCGCCAGACTCTGCGTTGACCGGGCCAGGCGCTCGTGGCCTTCCACCAATTGCCGCACCGCCTCGCGGATGCGTTCTGTCTCGGCGGCGCTTCCCTCCACCGCGTTCAGGATAGCCTCGAGCGCTCCCTGCGTCAGGCTGGCTCTGGCCTGCGTGGCAGTAGCCAGGGCTTCGAACATATCACATTTGGTTGCGCAGGGTAAATATGTAAGTGGAGTCGGTATATATGTGAAATGCCCTCGACTGCCGTGACAGTCGAGGGCATTTTTGTGCGGCCATGGTGAGCTGTGCAGACAACCTACCCTAACATTTCTCCTACCATTCTTTCCACATTATAAAGGAATTTCGCCCGGTACGGTCGTATCATTCGACATTGCTCAAGTATTAGCTAAGGGGGACCTGCCGGATGAAAAAGTTCAGGTACCTACTCGCGTTGCTTCTCCCGATCCTCCTCATCGCAAGCGCAGCCGCTCCGGGCTTCGCCGAAGAGGGCAACGGCGTCATCACGCCAACGCTCTGGACCTCCACGCAGACCTATGACTGGTACGATGCGCTCAACGTCACGGCTCAGCGTGATCCGGGCAAGAGCGAGACCCAGAGCTTCGACTTCGCGGTCAAGGCGAACGTCGCCAAGCTGGATATCGAAAACAACGGCATCTGCGAGTTGGACGTCGCCATCGACGGTCAGCGGCTCAACCTGAACACCTTCTTCACCCCGGACTGCACGGGCAACGTCAGCTTCGATATTTCGAACCTGATCAAGTACGGCGCCAACACGCTGGACGTTCAGGCGCTGGGCAAGCCCAACGAGAAGGCCATCATCAAGGTGGAGGCTCCCGCCTTTACCACCCGCGTCCTACATACCAACGACCTGCACGCCGCCATCGACACCCTGCCCAAGATCGCCGCGTATGTCAAGGGCGCCAAGGCCGAAGGTGGCTACACCTATTTTGTGGACGCCGGCGATAACTTCTCCGGCAACCCGGTCGCCGACCTGAACAACGGCCGGCCGGTGATCGAGGCCCTCAACCTCTCATCGGTCGACGTCTTCACCGTGGGCAACCACGATTTCGACCCCAATCCGACCAATATGCAGATGCTGCGCGGCCTGTCGAACTTCTCCTGGCTGAGCGCCAACACGGAAGTGATCGATCAGAGCGCCACCCCGATCCAGCCCTTTGAGGGCTACAAGATCATCACCAACGAACTGGGCCAGAAGATCGCCTTCATTGGCCTGACCCAGACGCCGCCCGCCACGGGCACTAAGAACCAGATCGGCCTCCGGTTCAACGACCCCCTCGCTGTCGCTCAGCAGTTGATCGCCGAACTGCGGCCGCAGGTGAACCTGCTGGTCGTGGTCTCCCACAACGGCGTTGATTGGGATACCGCCAACGCCCCGGCGCTGCAGGGTGCTGACCTGATCATCGGCGCTCACTCCCACACCAACCTGACGAAGCCCCTTACCGTCGCCGGCGTCCCGATCGTGCAGGTCGGTTCCAGCGGCGCTAACGTGGGCGACCTGGTCATGACCCAGACCAACACGGTTGAGGTCAAGGCCGGTGCGGCGGGCGGCGCATACGAAGTCGCCACCTCGAAGATGACCGCCGTCGACCCCGACGTGAAGGCCGTCGTCGACAACTGGAACGCCCAGATGGCGCCGTACCTCAGCCAGAAGATCGGCTACACCCCCGCCACCCTGACCGCTACCGGCTCCAAGACCACCAACGATATCGCCCTCGGCAACCTGATCGCCGACAGCCTCCGCTGGTACATGGACGCCGACATGGGCGTCTGGAACAACGGCGGCATCCGGGCGGACCTGCCCAAGGGTGATATCACCTACAACTCCGTCTACAAGGTGCTGCCGTTCGGCAACATTCCGTGGAAGGTCCAGTTGACCGGCGCCCAGATGGTTCAGCTGCTGGCCAACTCCTTTGGCAAGTACAACAGCATCGACCTGCATATCTCCGGCGCCAGCTACGTCGCCTACAAGAAGATCGACGGCACCCTCGACCACATCGATCTCAAGGTCGCCGGCCAGCCGGTGGACCTGAACCGGGTCTACACCCTCGCCGTCAGCGACTACGTTGCCACGACGCCCACCTATTGGAAGGACACCACGTTCCCGACGCCGATCGAAATGTCTTCGGAAGTCGACGCCATCGCCATGGTCGAGTTTATCAAGCACCTTGGCACTGTGAACTACAAGTCCTCCGAAGGCCGCATCACGACCTATACGCCCAGCGCTCCGACCGCCGTCTCCAAGCTCAACTTCTACAACTCCTCCAGCCTGCTTGCGGCTGATGCCAACGGCGCCCTGGTGCCGTTGACCAACCAGGCCACCGTGCTGGTGACCACCGAGTCCACCGGCTACACGGTCGACCGCACGCCTGGCCCGACGAGCAAGAACTTCACCGTGATCAACCCCGGCAAGCCCGTACCCGTGCTCGCTATGCAGAGCGTCGGCAGCGGCAAGGTGGTCGGCTCGGGCGCCCTGCTGGTCGCCAACGGCTACAAGACCACCTACCAGAATCCGCAGTACTTCACCAACCTGCTGGACTACCTGACCGGCACCGCCAGCGGCACCGTTCTCTTTGACGAAGGCCACGGCCAGTACTACGACAGCTCCAACATGAGCCAGGCGGCCGCCTTCATCGGCGCCCGCGGCTACACCGCTCTCTTCAGCGGTGCCAACACCCCCCTCACCGCGGCGAAGCTGGCCAACGTGAAGGTCCTGGTGATCTCCACCCCTGGCGACGTGGATGTGTACACCGCCGACGAACTGGCGGTGCTGCAGAACTACGTGGCGGGCGGCGGCAACGTCATCCTCCTTTCGCAGACCGACTACAACAACAACTCCAACCCCGTTGAGCTGAACAAGATTGCTGCGGCCATCGGCACCGCCATCCGCTTCAACAGCGACGAGGTGCGTGACGACGCCAGCAAGGATGGCAGCACCAACTACAGCCCGGTCACCAACGAGTTCAACGCCGCTTACCCCGAGCTCCTGAAGACGCGGTAAGTCATGGCATTCGAACCACTGGAAGTGACGGTGGACGGGCAGCCTGTCCAACTCTTTCGGGGCGCCGAGGTCAAGCACGCCCTGAACTGGGTGGGTGGGCACCAGCTAGTCGCCCGGGTGAAGGCCGGCAAGGTCATCATCTGGGATGAGACCGCCGGAGCCCAGACGGACCTGGGTGGCGCTCTCTACCCGGGACAGAGACTCGCCATACGGAACCCGTGAAACAGACTCGACCCCCGAAGCATCGGGGGTCGAGTTTCGTTTGTATGTAGCCCACGGACCGCACAACCGGTGGTCAGAGTGAGTTTCGCCACGCTGCTTCCAACTCTTTCGCAGAGACGCCCAGGGCGGCCCGGAACGCCTGTTCCAGGCTCTTGCCTGAACCGAGGCCGGTCAAGACCTGGCGCAGGCTGTCGCGGCCGTAGGTCTTGACCATGTAATCCACCAGGCTTGCGCCTTCGGCGTAAGCGAGGCCCCGGTTCTTGCCGCCGGAATCATTGGGGAGACGGAATGCCTCGTTCATCTCGGTGATGGTGTAAAGCTGCCCGGCATGGGCCCGTTCCGCCACTCCTTGGGCCGACTTCGCCGTGAACTGGCCGGCGACATAAGGGGCAATGCCTTCATTCATCCACTTAGGGAGTTTGTTGCCGGCCATCCGGAGAGCCGCCAGGTGCGTTAGCTCATGGGTGACGATGGCCGTCGTGGTGGTCTGGGAACGGAATGCGGCAGACCAGGTGGCCGGAGAGTGGACGACGAGGGTGCCGGCGATGTGCGAGGCCGACCCGTCGTCGTTGAAATCATAGCCCACAGCCGATTCCATCGTGCCGACGTCGGGGAAAAGGTAAACCGGTATCTGATCGGGTAGGTTGCCGAACCAGGCGGATACGGTGTCATAGGCAGTGGGCAACGCCTCTTCGACCTCGCTGAGACCCGGTTCATTCTCCTTGTAACGTATGAGGAAATGTCCGGTGGATCGCTCACGCCAGTCGGCTCCGGTGGTGGCGCCGGCCAGTTGGTCCCGAAAGCGCTGCTCCATATACCCGGGGTAGATTGAGAGAAACACCACGGCTGCGCCAACTAACAGCGCCACTGCGCCGACGATCAGAACCGCAGGATAGAGCCATTTGCCCCTCAACTTCACCGGTCATCCCTCCTCGAAAAGTGACGCGAGCGTGCTTCTATGGAGGTAGACTAGTCTGACAGGGCAAAAGGTTCACTCCTTACGCTTTCTGGTCAGGCTGCGGGAAACCCCTGCGTCACGAGGATCCAGCAGGCGACCGCTGCCCCGACCAAGAGGGCAATGCCGATCGTCACTGAACTGATGACGCGGCCAATCATCCCGCCCACAATCGTCTCACTGACGATCTCGCCCACGGTCTGTTCTCGGGCGTAGAGACCCATCCGCATCAAGATACGCTTCTGAACCCATTCGCCCAGCGACAGGAAGGCAAAGAAGAGGCCGCCGGCCAGACCGACCCAAACGCCGTATGGGATGGAGAGACCGACAAAGGCAATCACAGCGATGACCCCGAAGACCCGGTCCATCGGTACGCGGTAGACGGGAAGCTTTCTTCCAGGCTGAAACATGTGAAGTTCCTCCTTACAATCGGGACGAGCGTGGCATGCACCTCTCTATACGTTCTGATTGGGGGGAGAGTTCGGTCACTGCATCAATGCGAAGGACGAGTCGCAGCAAAAAGAGGTGCTGCCCTGCGCGGGCAGCACCTCTTTCCCATGAGGCATTAGGCTTTCAGTTTGGCAGCAGAGGCTGCCAGCCTCTCACTGACCTCCTCCAGCGCTGATACACCATCGCCAATCCGGTCCACGGACTGGGCGATGGCCGATAGTTCCTGTCCCACTCCCTGGATGGCGGCGAAGTTCTGCATCGCCAGGGTATCCAGGGCATGGACTGCGTCTTTCACCGTCTCGCTGCCGGCGGCCATCTCCTCGGCTGCGGCGGAGTTCTCTTCCGTCACAGCAGCGAGGCTTTGCGTCGACTGGGCCAGCCGTTCATGGCCTTCAACCAATTGCATGACGGCTGCCCGAATGCGGTCCGTTTCCGCGGCACTGCCCTTCACCGCACTCAGGATGGCCTCCAGTGCGATCTGGGCCTGGTTGGCCCGATCGGCGCCCTCCGTAGCTGCGGCCGTACCGGCGGTCATGGCGCTCACGGCCTGCGAGACGCCAGCCTGTACGTCGACCAAAATCTGGTTGATCTCCTGCGCCGACCGGACGGACCGGTCGGCCAACCGGCGCACTTCCTCGGCTACCACCGCGAACCCGCGGCCTGCCTCACCGGCGCGTGCTGCTTCAATGGCCGCATTCAGCGCCAGGAGGTTGGTCTGGTCGGCAATGGCCGTGATCTCCGCCAGAATCGTGCCGATGGCCGCAGAACGCTCGCCCAGCGTGGAGACAGTGACCGCCGCCTCATCGACGCTGGCCTTCGTCGACCGAATGCCGTCCAGTGCCGCCAGCACTGTGCTCTGACCCTGGGAGGCCGCACCGGCCGCCTGCTCCACCACTTCCGCCAGATGCTCGATGCCCTGAGAGACTACCGTTGCTTCTGCGGCTACGCCTCCTACTACCTCAGCAGCCTGACTGACCTCTGTCGCCTGGTGGGTAGAGGAGTTGGCGATCTGCTCCACCGCCGCGACCAGTTCATCCACAACGGTGCGTGTGCCGGCCAGCCGCTCCTGCTGCGATGAAGTGGCCTGCTCTACATCCGCAAGGGTATGCTGGAATGCCTGGTCAATGGCCGCCTGGGACTGGGCTGCCTGCCCAGCCGCGGTCGCCAGCGCCGCCGCAGTGCCAGATACCCCGGCAACCGCCTGCTGGACTGCGGAAACATGTGCGCGCAGGTTGTCCCGCATCTCCTGCAGTCCAAGCGCCATCTCACCAATCTCATCGGAGCGCCTCAGTTGAAGCGAGCCGGTGAAATCGCCCGTCGCCATTTGCCGCACAAACTTCCCCATCACCTGGATCGGCCGGGTCAGACTGCGGGACAGGAAGAATGCAGCCACCAGCACAAGGACCAACAGAATGAGCAGAGTCCGGACCAATTCCGCCCGGGCTTGGGTAGCCGTTGCAAGGGCTTCGGACTCGTCCATTTGGAGCACCAGAACCCACCCCTGCGGCAAGACCCGCTGGGTGGTCAACAAGCGTTTGCCGCCTTCAGTCATGACGCTAATGGATGTGGTACCCGCACGGGCTAACTGGATCGCCGGATGATCTGCGAGGCTCGCCTGCTTCGCCACCAACTGCGCGTTCGGATGGGCCATCACCTTGTTGTTCTCATCGACCAGCCATGCATAGCCGGTCTTGCCGATCTTAATTTCGCTGACTTGCTGGGCGATCACATCGAGGTTCAGCGTGCCAGCGATCACCCCGACCGCCTTTCCGCCCTGCATCACGGGGTACACGATACTCAATACCGGTTTGTTCGTAGCTTTTGAAACGGCCGTCTGATAAACTGGCGCCGCCCCGTTGATGGCGTTATTGTAAAATGGCCGATCAGCGAATGAGAGTAACTGCCCCCCATCCGACCGAGCCACGTCCATGAGCGACAGGTTCAGGATATGAAGCACGGCGAAATCCTTGTCAGCCTTGTTCAGCGCCACAATGGCCGCCGTCTGCGCCTTGGGGTCCATGCTGGTAACAGCGGGCAGGACAGACGCATCACGGATGACATCAGCTTTGCGATCAATAAACCCGGTGACCGAATCCGAAGCCTTCGCCATTGAAAGCGTTAGCTGCTGTCGAGCATCTGCGGTGAGGTTTGTACTCAATTGTGCAGACAGGTAGTAACCGACGGCTCCCAACGGTACCAGGCTCACGAGAATCATCGCCCCCAGGATACGCCACACCAGTCGTAAGCGCACGTTCATACTCCTTCTTGAAACAGCCTTCAATGGCAACTAATACTACATAGTGTAGTGTAAATCCTATAAAGGATATTTCTGTCAGTTCGGCGGTCCGAGGATAGCAACCTTATCAGTACATAAAGAGAGGCGCCTCCCCGGATAGGGTAAGCACCTCTCTGCTCCCACGTACATGATGCCTAGCCGCAGGGCGGAGAACCAATGCCTTCCGTTCTTAAGCGAATCTCTGCCCTCAACTGACACTGACACGAGGCAAGCCGCTGCTGAAGGTCTGCGATCTGCTGTTGGGCGGTCAGACAGCCCAAAATGGCGTTACCGGCCAAGCCTAACAGACCGCCGATGTCGATGCTCTGGCCACTGCTGCCGGTGTTGAAGAACACCTGGCCCGCCCCTTGCTGCGCCGCCTGCAGCAGTGTCAGAAGCTGCTGCGCCTGCATCGGGTTCAACTGCATTCGCTCAGCCTCCCTTCTACCCATCTTATGTCGCCTTGCGGACAACGCTGCCTTGACGTAACCGGCGGACCATGCAATAATTTATGGGTTATGACCGTCCCCGCCCACCGAGGCCAACTAAAACAACCTGAGGAAAGGGCGAATATCGCCATATGGCAGCTATTCTGGAGCAACTACAAACCGAAATCCGCCGGCGGCGGACTTTCGCCATCATTTCGCACCCGGACGCCGGTAAGACGACCCTGACCGAAAAGCTCCTGCTCTACGGCGGAGCGATCCGGCTGGCCGGTTCGGTCAAGGCCCGGCGCGCCGCTCGGCACGCCACTTCGGACTGGATGGAGATCGAAAAGCAGCGCGGCATCTCCGTCACCTCGTCGGTGATGCAGTTCGAGTACGAGGGCTGCGCCATCAACATCCTGGATACGCCAGGCCACCAGGACTTCTCGGAGGATACCTACCGCACCCTGGCGGCTGCCGACGCGGCGGTCATGTTGATCGACGCCGCCAAGGGCGTCGAGCCGCAGACGATCAAGCTGTTCGCCGTCTGCCGGATGCGGGGCATCCCCATCTTCACCTTTGTCAACAAGCTGGACCGCGAAGGCAAGGACCCCTTCGAGTTGATGGAAGAGCTGGAGCGGGTGCTGGGCATTCGTTCTTGCCCCATGAACTGGCCGGTCGGCATGGGCTCCAGCTTCAAGGGCGTCTACGACCGTGAGGAAGGCCATGTGGTCCTCTTCGGCGGCGGTGAGCACGGCGCCAAGAAGGTGACGACCCAGACCAGCGGCCCGGACGATCCCACCCTGCCCTCCATCATCGGGCAGCCGCTGACCGAGAAGCTCCAGGAGGATATCCTCCTGCTGGACGTGGCCGGCGATCCCTGGGACTTCGAGCGCTTCCGCCGCGGCGAACTGACCCCGCTCTTCTGGGGCAGCGCCCTGACCAACTTCGGCGTGCAGCCCTTCCTGGAGTACTTCCTGCGCCTCGCCCCCTCCCCCTCGCCCCGCCAGTCGGATAAAGGCGTCGTGGAGCCGGTGAGCGAGCGCTTCAGCGGCTTCGTGTTCAAGATTCAGGCCAACATGGACCCGGCCCACCGGGACCGGATCGCCTTCATCCGTATCTGCTCCGGCAAGTTCGACCGGGGCATGGCGGTGAAGCATGTGCGCCTGGGCAAGGAGATCAAGCTGGCTCAGCCCCAGCAGTTCATGGCCCAGGACCGCACGATTATTGAGGAGGCCTACGCCGGCGACATCATCGGCGTCTTCGACCCCGGCATCTTCCGGATCGGCGACACCCTGTGTCAGGGGCCGGCGGTCCAGTTTGAGGGCATTCCCAGCTTCTCGCCGGAGCACTTCGCCAAGGTCAGCTACCGGGACGCGATGAAGTCGAAGCACTTCAAGAAGGGCGTCGATCAGTTGACCGAAGAGGGCGCCATTCAGTTCTTCACCCCCGCCACGGGCGTGGGCGACCCGATTCTGGGCGCCGTGGGTGAGCTGCAGTTCGATGTCTTCCAGCACCGGATGCGCTCCGAATACGGCGTGGAAGTGGAACTGAGCCGGCTGCCGTACGAAGTGGCCCGCTGGGTGGAAGGCGAAAGCTACAGCCCCCGGCAGTTCAGCGGCACCGACAACCTGCCGGTGATCGACAAGGATGGCCGCCCGGTGGTGCTCTTCCGCAACGAGTGGTCGCTGCGCTACGTGATGCAGAACCGGGAGAACCTGAAGTTCAAGGAGACGGCGATGGCCGGCGCCTAGAGCCAAATAGGAACGGCGCTCTTCCCACGGGAAGGGCGCCGTTTTTGGCTATTCGGGCAGGCTCACTGGATTTCGCCAGGCCTCGATCCAGGAGCGCACGGCCTCTCGCGTCGGAGCGTCAGCGGGCCACTTGCCCTGATACTTGAGGGCCGCCTCGGCTTCCGCCACCGCCTCGGCATAGCGCCCCTGATCGGCCAGCGCCCTCGCCAGGAAGACCCGGGAGTCAGGAAACCGTGCAGTGCGTACCGCTTCCCGCAGGCAGCCCTCCGCCTCCATGGGCGATCCCGTTTCCACCAGCAGGCGGCCGAGGGTGTCCAGGCAAGCAGCATTGCGAGGCGCCAGGGCCACGGCGGCCCGGGCAAACGGCAAGGCATGCGCCGCATGGCCCCGCACCACCATGACCCACCCGATATTGTTCAGGAGGTTGGCCGACATCCAGGGCTCGGGGACCGGTTCACTGCCCAGCCAGGCCTCCAGCCAGGCGTAAGCGGCCTGGTGGTAGCGATAGCCCACCAGCGCCTCTACGAACGAGCCAATCGCCGGCCCACCGGCCGCGTTCAGCACCGGCCCTACCCGGCTGGCCCACTCGGCGGCCGCATCGGGACGCCCGACGTAGACCCAGTAGTCGTAGCCCATGGCGGCTGCGATCCCCATCATCGGCTCCTTCGGGGCGCGTCGGTCGATCATCCGCTCCAGCCATAGCAGTCCGGGCAGCCCAAGCGATTGGGCCGCGAGGCAGCAGTAAATGGGGATCATCCCCGGGAAGCTGGTGACCGCCCGCACCCAACCGAACAGGAGCAGCCCGCCATACCGAACCTGCGGCGACACACCGGGCTTCTGCGTGTAAGGCAGCAGGAGGCTGCTGACCACCAGCGCCCAGAAGAGGGCGCTGACGACCTGCCAGGTGGTAGGCAGATAGGGGGTCGGATGGACACGTACAGCCGGCGCAAAGCCGCTGAAAAGCAGCGCCAATGCAGTCAGCACAAAGGCCAACAGGTGAGTCCCCAGGATGCCGAGGCGGGTGCCAAAACCCACGGGGCGCCCGCCCCGCAACGAGCGGAATGCCAGCCAAACCCCTACCCCAACGATGAAAAGCATGATGGGGTCCACGACGACGAAGCGGATGAGTCCGACCGCCACCAATACCGTGGGGATCAGGCCCAGCCAGCCCGTCAGCAGGGAGAGGCGTCCACCATCCATCGGGGCAAAGGGCAGCAGGTTCAGCAGATTGATGACCACGCCCATGGTGCCGGCAAACGCCAGCGAGGGCGAATGCCATTCGTGGGCCATGCGGCTCACCGCCACGGCTGCCACCGTGCCCAGAATCGGACCGCCCAGCGTCACCCAAACCTCGTCCCAGACCGAGGCCTTGCCGTTGTCGACCACCACAAAGGCGCCCAGCCCGGGAATGAAAACCGGCGCCCGCCGGACGGTAACCCGCCGCCACAAGGCCGCCAGCACATGCCCCAGTTCGTGTATGTACAGGAGAATGGTCACGCCCAGCGCCGCCGCCCAGCCCCAGGAGAGAGCGAAAACAGCCGCCGTCAGCAGGCCGGTGATCAAGGTGGCCCAGGAGCCCAGCAGGCGCCAGGTCGATGTCGATGACTCAGCCAAATGGTTCACCCCGCAGTGCATGGTTCACACAGTATTCACGAAAGGTGGAGTGAATCCCTTCACGGGGTCACCGCCTTCACCACCAGCCACTCTGCCCCGCCCTCCGTTTGGCGGTAGGCATACCATCGTCCGTCCGGCGAGACGGGTTTGAAAGGCAAATCCGATCCGCTCGGCGGCGTATCGAAAAGGCGAACCTCGCCGGCGGTACTCATCAAGCCGATCCGGCGTCCGCCCGTACCATAGGCCGGATCCAGGACGACCAGGGCATTGCCGGCCCACGGCCCAAGCTGCCAATCCTGGTCACTCACACGCTTGACCACTGCGCCGTCGGCGCTGCGGAACAGCACCTGGTTGACGCTGCTGCCGGTGGGAATCCGGACCAGGGCAAACTGACGGTCGGGCGAAAACTCGGCGTCGCCGATCTGCAGCAGGGCCGCCGCATCCATCTCAACCTGTGACGTCAGGCTGCCGGTCCCCGGCTCATAGTAATACGGCTGTGCCAAGCCCGGCTCTGTACATTCACGGACAGGCCCTTCCGGCACCACCGGGAGCCGCAGGTGATTGGGATCCGTCCAGCGGGCGCCCCAGGGCAAGAGCCAGCGGCCCGGGACCGGCTCGGACTCTATGAGCTTCCCGGGGAGCGGCTCCCAGATTACCAGCCTGCGGGCGGCCACCCGGTCGCCTTCAGCGGTGATGCAGCCGGGCTCCCCCTCTTGCGGGATCAGCCGCAAGGCCAGCCGCTTGCTGTCCGGCGACCAGCCGCCATGTACCTGCAACCGCCCTCCCTCGGGCAGGGTAGCCACCACCTGCCAGGCCTCCACGTCGATCACGCGCACCGGCGCATTCGGCGGCTCGACGGCCAGATACTTGCCGTCCGGGGACCAGTAGGTACCGGTGCCCACCTTGCGAGACCAGAGCGTGACGCCGAAGTCGATTACCTTTCCCGCGTCCGGCGCCGCCACCGGGACCCGCCGAAGCTCATTCTGGCGATCACCGGTGAAAAGCACCAGGTACCGGCCGTCCGGGCTCTGGGTATACTGCCAACCCTCCCACC
>JBLNEM010000282.1:0-5006 GCA_050262655.1 Mycobacterium leprae
CGAACCTAACTATCATCAAATTTATCACACACAATATCAACCGTCAAAAAATATATATGGTTAGGCCTTTTCACCCATATAGACAGGGGTAGCGGCGAAAAATGGCGCCCCGGACCCTCCCTGAAAGGAAGGCCCGGGGCTCACCTATAGGCTTGACAGAAACCGGGCCGCCGCTTTGGGTGAGCGCAGCCGTATCACCTGTTTCGTGTTCGCCATGGCCGCCAGCCGCTCCAAAAGCTTCGGCCGTTCGTCGATCGGAAAGCGCCAGATCCACCGGACGAACTCCCGATCGATCATCTCGGGACAGCCCTCCCCCATGTCGGGACGGGTGCGCTTCCGGTATTGCAGGACCCGCTTGAACGCCCGCCAGAGGCAGAGCAGCCGGGGATAGTCCAGATAGATCACGGTGTCCGCCGCCGCCAGCCGGATCCCCATGGTGGCGGCATAATTTCCATCGATGATCCAGCGGTCGCCGGTCACCAACTGCCGCTGGATCGCCTCCCACTCGGGACGAGGCGTCGGTGTCCAACCGGGCTTCCAATACAGTGCGTCCAGGTGATGCACCGGCAGGTCCAGCCTCGCCGCAAGTTGCTTGGCCAGGGTCGACTTCCCGGCGCCGCCGGAGCCGATGAGGACGATGCGTTCCATACTGCTCACACCTTTGCTAGAACGGGGGGAGCTGTTCGATGCCAGTCTGATAGAAGCCAATGCGCCCGATTCCTTCGCCCAGGAACGCCGCACCCAGTGCGACCCAGGTCAGGGCCCCGCCTGGCTCCGCCCCTGTCACTGCAACGATGGCGGGGAGGATGGCGCTGAGGCCTATATGCGACCAGAACCACGGGCTACGCCGGGCCCAACGGGCCGCCTGGCTGATCAGCAGCAGTGCGACGCCGGCCAAGGTCAGCCAGGCGGTGACGCGCGGGTTCCCACCCAGGGCAGCCGCTGCCAACGGCCCAAGGAGCAGGGCCGTGGCAAACCCCTGGCTTACGGTGGACCAGTGAGACCATACCGGGTGGCCGGGCAGTTGGTAAACCCGCCCCGTAGCATAAACGAGGAAGAACCCCAAGAGTGCATCCACGCCCGCCAACGACCGCCAGCCTGCCAGGCTGAAGCAACTGACCAGCAGCGTGATCCCGGTGAGGAGGATCTCCCGGGAGACCCACTAGGTCCGGAGATTACGCAGCGCCCCCGCCGCCCGTGCGGGACGGCCCAGGTGGAAAAAGGAGAGCAGCAGTCCGCACAGCAGGAGCATGGGTGGCAGAACCCCCAGCAGAGGGTGGAATGGCCCAAACCGAAGCTGAAGGGCCGCTACCACCATCATGCCGACCGCGCTCTGCACCAGGAGCGTATAGAGTGCCAGAGGCCATTCGCTCATGCCGGTCCACCTCCTAGCGGGCGTACCCTCACCCCGTCGATGATGCGCCGGGGCGAAGCCGCGGTTGCCTTCCGGGGCGCCAGGAGCACGGATGGCTGCGTCAGGCTGCGGTCGGGCAGTACGGGCAGCTGGTCAACCGCCTCCGGATGGGCGGTCTTCAACTCCTCCAGAGGGCCAAACTCCAGTGCCCGCATGGGGCAGGAGGCCACGCAGGCCGGCTCCTTGCCCTGATCCACCAGTTGGTAGCAGCCGCTACACTTGCCGACCCGTCCCGCCACCTCATCATACTGAGGGGCGCCGTAGGGGCAGGCAAAGGTGCAGTAGCGGCAGCCCATGCACTGCTCCGGGTCATGGATCACCAGCCCGTCGGCCCGTTTGGTGTAGGCAGCCGCCGGGCAGGCACGCACGCAGGCTGGGTCGGCGCAGTGGTTGCAACTCATGGCGATGAAATAGGCAAAGGGATTCGGGTAGGTGCCGCCTTCCACCGTGCGGACCCGCCGCCAGCGGGGGCCCGCCCCCAGATCGTTCTGCTCCTTGCAGGTGATCTCGCAGGTGTGGCAGCCGGTGCACCGGCCCAGGTTCAGGAAAAAGCCCCATTGTGTCAAGGCCGTCCCTCCCTTCCCCGCTGCGTGCCAAGCCGCCTCACCTCGACCAGGCAGGTGTGCTGCGCCGTGGCGCCGGCAAACGGCGTGGGCCGCTCGCTGGTCAACACGTTGGCACAGCCGGCCCGATCGACGCTGCCCGGCCGCCCGGGCTCCAGCGGGTCGTACCAGACCCCCTGAGGCAGCGCAACCACACCGGGCATGATCCGCTCGGTCACCAGCACCGGCACGTGAACTTCGCCGCGGTCGTTGAAGATTGCGGCCGAATCCCCCTGCTTCAGCCTCCGAGCCGCTGCATCCTGTGGATGGATCCAAAGAGCGTGTGGCTCCACCTCTTGTAGCCAGGGGCTGTTGTGAAAGGTGGAGTGGACCCGGCGCTTGTTGTGCGGCGAGATCAACTGCAGCGGATAGTGGGCCGCCAGCGGATCCCGGGGGCTCTCCCAGTCCGCCAGATACTGCGGGACGGGCGGCATCTTCGGGTTGGCCGCCGCCCGGAGGCGGTCGGAGCCGATCTCAATGCGGCCGCTGGGGGTGGGGAATGGCTTCCTCCCACTCACCTGCTCCCGGTAGCCCACAATGGGCTGCGCCATGTCCCACCGGACGATTTGCTGCCGTTTGAAGCTCTCCCAATCGGGCATCTGCGGCGAGGCGGATACCAGCTGCTTGAGCCACTCCTCCTCGCTCTTCCCCTCGGTCCATTCCGCCGCCAGGTCCAACCGCCCGGCCAGCAGCGTGAAAATCTCCCAGTCCGACTTGGATTCGTAAAGGGACGGGATGATCGGCGGCATGAAGATGGTGGCGCCGTTAGCGTGGGCAACGTCCATCCGCTCGAAGAGGGTATTGACCGGCAGCAGCAGGTCGGCGAACCTGGCGGTGGGCGTCATGAACTGCTCATGCACCACGAAATACTTGAGCCGGTCGCTCTGCAGCGCCCGCACCGAGTGGTTCACGTTGCCCTGCTGGTTCAGGTAGTTGGCGCCGGTGGCGATCGCCATGCGGATGTCGACCGGATAGCCGGCCTCCTTCCCGTGCAAGAAGAGGTCGGGCCACTGGTTGCAGGGCACCCGGAAGGCGGGCTTGCCGGGCACCGGCAGGTCAGGAACGCCGTCGTTCGGGAAGGCCAGCATCCAGTTCATCAGGCCGGCATAACCGCCCTCGATGCCGATATTGCCGGTGAGGGCCGCAAGTGCGGGACCACACCGGGCAACCTGCTCTCCGTATGCCGAACGCTGCGGCCCGAGCCCCATCACCAGGGCGGAGGGCTTCAGACAGGCATACTCCCGAGCCATCTGCCGAATCAGGTCGGGGGCGACACCGGTGATCGGCTCCGCCCATTCGGGGCTCTTGGGCTCGCCGTCGGCCCGGCCCAGAATGTAGTCGGACCATTCCTGCCAGCCGGTGGTGAACTGGTCGAGGAACGGCTGATCATGCAGCCCTTCGGTGATGATCACCCAGGCCATGGCGCTCATCAGCGCCACGTCGCTGCCGGGGCGCAGCGGCACCCAGACGTCGGCGAAGACCGCCGCCGTATCGGTGAAGCGCGGGTCCACCACGTAGATCTTGCAGCCCTGTTCCTTGGCCTGCATCAGGAAGTAGGCGGTGTTGGTCCCCGTGCCGCCCTCGGCCGGGTTCCAGCCCCACATCAACAGCAGTTTGCTCTGCTTGAAGCTGGGTGCGCTGTTGTTGGCAATGGTCCCGAGGGTATAGGGAGCGGCCACCGAGGTGGCCCCGGAGGAGTAGCTCAGCGTCTGTTCAGTGCCGCCGCCCAGCAGGCGCAGGAAGCGGGGACCCAACTGACGCCAGGTGTTGTGCAGCACCAGTCCGATGGTGCCCGAGCCGTCCATGGAGTAGATCGCTTCCGTCCCATACTCCGCCTGAATCTCCCGGATCATCCGGGCATACAGGTCGAGGGCCTCATCCCAGGAAATGCGCTCAAAACGCCCTTCCCCCCGCCGCCCCACCCGCTTCAGCGGGTACTGCAGCCGGTCGGGCGAGTAGACACGCTCCCGGTAGGAGCGGCCCCGGAGGCAACTGCGCAGCTGTGGGTTGACCGGGTTGTCCGGCACTGCGTCGTCGCTCCCGATGCGGGTGATCACGCCGTCCCGCACGTAGGCCTTCAGGATACACTTGGAGCCACAGTTGCGGGCACAAGCGGTGTAGTAGGCGGTTTCCTCTCCCACCCCGGTGGCCTCCTCTACGTTCGTCAATCGTATTACTACATTAACTGTTTGATGTTTGCCAGTCCATACCTGCGGGCGCGAAAAAGCCCCATCCGGGTGGATGGGGCTGGTGTGGGGCTAGTTGGTGATGAGGGCAAAACCCAGATCCGTGAGATCGACGGGGAGGGTGCAACCACTGGCCACATGATCCTTGGTGATGTGCGTGACAGCGATGGCCCGGAACACCCGGCCAACTGAAACGCTGTCGGTGGCCTGATTGGTCGAGTCACCGCAGGTTACTTCCAGTTCTGTGTCGACCGGCGCTTTGCCCGGATCGACCACGATGAAGAACTGGCCCTTGGGATCGAAGAGATAGACGTATCCCCGCCCAGCGCCCGTGATCAGGTAGCTTTCGTAGTGTCCGTTGGTAAGGTGCGCTGCAGTGTCTGCACGGCCGCCAGGGCGTAGGTACGAGGCCAACGCCGCCCGGATGTCGGCTTCTGTACCGTGCGGAAACGTGTTGTCCGGCTCGTCCAGATGGTACCGCTCCAGAGCCGTCTCAAGCGTACGCAAGTCACCGTCCCCGACCACGTGGCGGGAGTCATCCACCGCCCTGATCAGCCGCGGCAAGGCGAATGCCGTCAGAAGTGCGATGATCGCCACCACCACCATGAGCTCGATGAGGGTGAAGCCCGCTTCCCTCGGTTCTCCAGAAATCCTCACTGGTCTGCCCCTCCCTCACGCCCAGAACCCGCCGTTTACCAGCCGGAGCGTTTTTCGCTCTCAGCTAAACGTTAATACGAGCGGATGAGCCGAGAGGTTCGGGTCCGGGACATACTTCACCCCTGAAACGACAGTTCGACGAGTGGG
>JBLNEM010000283.1:0-5322 GCA_050262655.1 Mycobacterium leprae
GGTACAAGCTGGACGGCGCCGGCATTCTGGACCCGGAAAAGCATAGCCACGTGTTCATGATCAACGTGCACGAAGAACGGCCCGAGCCCCGGCAGGTGACTCGGGGGGCCTGGAACCATCGGACCCCTGTCTGGTCGCCGGAAGGCGGCGCACTGCTCTTCGTCGCGAACCGGCAGCCGGACGGCGACTATACGCCATTCCGGGAAGATCTGTGGCTGCAAGACCTGGCCGAGCCCGAGACCGAGCCGCGACGGCTCACCCCCGGCACCTATTCGGTCAGCACCCCGGCGTTCTCCCCGGATGGGCAGCGAATCGCCTTCCGCGGCTATGATGAGACCCCCTACAAGGGCTATTCAGCTGAGCGGCTCTGGATGGTGAACCGGGATGGCAGCGGCCTGACCAGGGTGGACCGCGACTGGGACCGCACCTTCGATAGCGCTGTCATCTATGACATGCCGGCTCCGGGCGGAGACCAGTTGGTCTGGACATCGGACGGCACAGCGCTGGTCACCCTGGTGTCGGACAGCGGCCGGCAGCAGGTGGTGGCGGTCGATGCCGAAAACGGCAACGTCATCGCCCTGACCGGCGGGGATCACTGCATCACCAGTTGGAGCCTGGACCGCTCCGGCCAGAAGCTGGTGGTCAGCATCACCCGGCCCGATCTGCCCGGCGACCTGTTCCTGGTGGAGTCGGCCGACCTGACCCGGTTGACCAACGTCAACGAGTCCCTGCTTGCCGAACTGGACCTGGCTGCGGTGGAAACCTTCCGCTTTGCCACCGCCGAGGGCAGCAACCCCTTCGTCGCCGCCTCCGGTCTGCATGACCTGACTGAAACCGACGGTTGGGTGATGAAGCCCGTCGGGTTCAGCCCGGAAAGGCGTTACCCGGCCATTTTGGAGGTACACGGCGGCCCCATGGGTATGTATGGCTGGACCTTCTTCATGGAATTCCAGTGCCTGGCCGCGGCCGGCTATGTGGTGATCTACACCAATCCCCGCGGCTCCCAGGGCTACGCGGAGCGCTTCTGCGCCTGCATTCAGGCGGACTGGGGCAACCTCGACTACCTGGACGTGATGGCCGGACTGGATGCAGCCCTGGCGCGTTTCCCATGGATCGACGGCGACCGGGTTGGGATTGCCGGCGGCAGCTATGGCGGGTTCATGACCAACTGGGCAGTGGGGCATACCGACCGCTTCAAGGCCGCAGTCACCATGCGCTCGGTGGTGAACGAGGCATCATCGGTAGGCACCAGCGACCTTGGCTTTGCCGACATGATGACCTATCCGACCACCCCCTGGACGGACATGTCCTTCTACCGGCGGGTCTCCCCCCTCACCTTCGTCGAGCAGATCCGCACGCCGCTGCTGATCGAGCACCAGGAGGAGGACCGTCGCTGCCCGATTGAGCAAGCGGAGCAGTTGTACACCGCCCTGAAGATGCTGCGACGTGAGGTAGAGTTCGTGCGCTACCCGGAGTCCAGCCACGGCATGAGCCGAACCGGCAAGCCCTGGCTGCGGGTGCACCGGTTACAAACGATCGTCGATTGGTTCGACCGGTATATCGCCCACGAATAAGCAGAAGGCCGGCGACAATCCGCATGGGTTGTCGCCGGCCTCATCTTTATGGCCTCTCCGTCACCAGTCCATGCTCCCGCAGGAGCTCATCCAGCCGACGACGGTCAAAGCCGACGATCACGTCGGACCCGATGACGATCACCGGCGTCGTCCGGGACTGGCTAAGGGAAAACATCTCCCGCAGGTTGGCGAAGTCGCCCACCACGTTCTTGTCCACGAACGGCACACCTCGAGACGAAAGGTACCCTTTCGCCGCAGCACAAGGGCCTCAGGTCTTGGTGCTGTAGACCGTCACCTTCGACGACATGGCGCTCCCTCCCTTGCGGCTTTTGGACGAAACTGCTGACGACCGGGATTCGGCCTGACCGCTTTGCAGCCGACACCATCAATCGTCAGTCTCCCCGGGCAGGAACCTTCGCACTCCACAGCCAATTACTTAGGACAACGAACTATTTGGGGGAGGACTACCTTTGACGGAACGGCGCAAGCTCCAGGCCGAGGATCTGCTTGCGATCAAGCTGGCGGGCGACTGCCAGATCTCGCCGGACGGGTCCCGTGTGGCCTATACACTGCAAGAGATCAGCAAGGAGAAGAACGAGTACACCTCCAGCATCTGGCTGGCGCGTGAGGGTCAGTCCCCCGTTCAATTTACCAGCGGCGCCAAGGATAACAGCCCCCGCTGGTCGCCGGATGGTCGCTACCTGGCGTTCGTCTCGAACCGGAGCGGTTCCAACCAGGTCTGGCTCCTGCCGCTGGAAGGCGGCGAAGCCCGGCAGTTGACCCGCGTCAAGGGTGGGGCCACGGGCCCTGTCTTCAGCCCGGACGGCAAGTATATCGCCTTCACCGCATCCCTCAACGCCGACGGCCTCAAGCCGGAGGCCAAGGATGAAGAGGAGAAGGATCTCTATAAGAAGTACAACCAGGACGTCAAGGTGATCACCCGCCTGCTGTACAAGATGGACGGGGTCGGCTACTACACCGACCGGCGACCGCAGGTCTGCGTGATCCCGGTCGAAGGCGGCGAGCCGGCGCAGCTCACCAGCGGCGACTTCAGCCACGTGACCCCGGCCTGGACGCCGGACAGCCGTGGCCTGGTCTTCTCCGCCAACCGGGAGGAGGATGCCGACTGGCAGCCCTGGCATGTCGATCTCTGGTACGTCCCCCGGGAGGGCGGCGAACTGGCTCGCCTGACCGCGAGCGAGACGCACCTGTCGGCCTCCACCCCCGCCGTGTCGCCCGATGGCAACCTGGTGGCCTTCATCGGCACCGACCCGGACGAGCATGGCTATGGCCTGGCGGGCCTCTACCTGCTGGACCGGGCCAACGGCAGCATCCGGCGCCTGGCGGAGAGCCTCGACCGGGGCTTTGACAACCAGGGCGGATCCGACCTGCCTTCGCCGGCCGGCGGCAAGCTGACCTGGTCCCCGGATGGTCGCTGGATTTACACCCAGGTCTCCGACGCCGGCCAGGTTCACCTGGTGAAGGTGGGCACCCTGACCGGAGCGGTGGTGCCGATCACCGGCGGCGACAAGGCGGTGCACGCCTTCAGCCTGACCCCCGACTGCCGTCGGGCCGCCCTGGCCTACGGCACCGCCCTCTCCCCGGCCGACGTCTATCTAGCCAAGCTGGACGAGCCGGCTCCGGAGCCCCGGGTCCAGAACAGCTGCGCCATCCTCCAGGGCGGCGGCATCCTCGAGGTGCCCCTGACCGATCATAACGGTGCCTTCTTCGCCGGGCTTGAGTTGCCGATGCCCGAGCGCTTCCTCTTCAAGGCAGGCGAAGGCGAGCCGCAGGTGGACGGCTGGGTGCTGCGGCCGGCCGGTTTCGAGCCTGGCAAGCGGTATCCCACCATCCTGGAGATCCACGGCGGCCCCATGGCCATGTACAGCGTGCGGATGTTCTTCGAGTTCCAGTGGCTGGCGGCTCAGGGTTACGCGGTGGTCTACTCCAACCCCCGGGGCTCGCAGGGCTATGGCCGTGACTTCTGCCACGTCATCATGGCCGACTGGGGCAACAAGGACTACGACGACTGCATGGCCGCCATCGACGCCGCCATTGCCCGTTACGACTTCATCGACACGGACCGGTTGGGCGTGGCCGGCGGCTCCTACGGTGGTTTCATGGTGAACTGGATCGTTGGCCAGACCGACCGCTTCAAGGCCGCGGTCAGCATGCGCTCCGTGGTCAACCGCTGGTCCGCGATGGGCACCTCGGACACCGGCTTCAACCGCATCGGCCAGTTCGGCACCGAGAACTGGTGGGAAGAGCAGAACATGGCGCCCTACCTGAAGCAGTCTCCCCTCCTCCACGCCAGCAAGATCAACACGCCCCTCCTGCTGGAGAATCAGGAAGGCGACCTCCGCTGCCCGATCGAACAGGCCGAGCAGCTCTATGCCGCCCTGAAGGTGCAGAAGAAGGCCGTCAAGTTCATCCGCTACCCGGGCGAGTTCCATGGCATGAGCCGTGACGGCAAGCCCTGGCACCGGGTGCACCGGCTGAACATGATCACCGATTGGTTCAACGAATACCTGAAGAAGTAAGGGAGATCACCCTGAACAAAGACCGGAGCCACCCGGCTCCGGTCTTTGCCCCAAAATTCACTGGAGGCATCCCCCATGCGCATTGTCGTTCTAGTCGCCACCCAAAACGAATGGCTCAGTCTGCTGAAGCTGCTCGGCAACCATTCTGCGATCCAGGAAGCCCCTATTGGCGAGTTTGTCGATATCCATTACGACAACGCATCCCTCGTAGCTGTACATAGCGGCGTCGGGAAGGTGAATGCTGCAGCTGCGGCGCAGTACGCCATTCTGACCTGGCGGCCGGACCGACTGGTGGTGCTGGGGACAAGCGGCGCCGTCTCGCCCGACTTGGCGGTGCTGGATGTTGTTGTCGCTGATCGCACCATCGTCTATGACATGGTGTCGGATGTCGGCGGGAATATCGACGAGAACATCCGGGATCTAACAACCCTGCTGTCGGTCCCGCACCTCCCCGTTGACTCGTCCATTCACGTCGGCACGGTACTCACCGGCGACCGAGACGTAACCCCCGCCAGTGCCGAAACGCTTTACCGTCTGTATGGCGGCCTGGTGGCCGACTGGGAGTCGGGCGCCGCTGCCAAGGTATGCAAGATGAACCGGGTCGATTGTCTGGTGCTGCGCGGGGTGTCGGACACGCCGTATGTGACGGACGCCACGCAGCATGACAGTTATGTCCAGAACACGCCAAGGGTGATGGAACGTCTGTGGCGGCTCCTGCCCCAGTTGCTGCCCATTCGATAGAGCCCCTCGCCGGTTAAGACCGGAGCCACCTGGCTCCGGTCTTTGCGTTGCCGTTATGGTATTGCCCCCCTGATCGCGCTATGGTGGTGATGGAAGGCGGTGATCACCATGCCGGCCGGCCTCAACGGCGAGCGAATCCGCTGGGCCAGAACCCAGCAAGAGCGGACACTGCGGTGGATTGAAGCGAACGGCGGGCCCAGCGTCGGTTATCAGTCGGAAGTCGAGCAGGGACACAAGCGGGAGGTCCGTTCGGCCACGCTTGGCACCTGGGTGCAGCTCCTCCACGTAACCGAATCCTTTGTGCGGGGGGAGTTTCCCCGGTACCGGGAGCATCCCGACGAATGCCATGGACTGGCTGCCGATGCCGGTGCACTGGCGCTGGTTGAGGGGGCGCTTCTGGCGCGACTGTCGCCCCAGGAGCGAGTCCGACACATCTTGCAGGTGATTGCCGACCATGCCCGGAAGAC
>JBLNEM010000284.1:0-2909 GCA_050262655.1 Mycobacterium leprae
GCTACGTGTACTTTGGTGCGAACCACTTCGATCTGCTGCCCGGTGAAAGCCGGACGGTGGCCGTGGCGTGGACCGCCGATGTGCCGGCGGGTGACCGGTGGATCGCCGTGCGGGCCTGGAAAGCAGAGGCGGTGAGCCTGTGATCAACCACGTCTGGGACAGCCAGGCCCGCCGGCTTCGAGTGCGGGGCAAGCAGTCGGGGAGCTACCTGGAATCGGGTCTCATTGCCGCCATCATGACCGAGACGGAGCTGCTGCCCGTACCCTATGCGGGGGCGCTCCAATCGGCCGACGGGCTGCGGCTTACGGGTGAAGGCCACGGCTTCACCGCCGAGGCCACCTGGAAGGCGCAGCAGGGCACGCATTGCCACTACTACGACGTGACGCTGCAGTTGGTCCATACCGGCTCTTCGCCGGTGGAGGCGGGGGTGCAGGTCAGCCTGGGGCTGGCCGGCGCCGGTCGCCCCACCTGGCTGGTGCCCGGCTCCTTCTACCGGGAGAACCGGCTGCAGGAGTGCGAGCGCATGTACCCCCGTTGGGACTATGAAGGCGGCGACCCGCTGCAGTTGGTCTCCGACTCCTGGTCCTTCCGGGCTGACCGGGCGGCTCTCCCTGCGGTCTTCGGCTGGAACGATCAGTTGTGTGGGGCGATGCAGACGGCGGAAATGAGTGCGGTGGGTCTGACCGGCATGGGCTTCGTCGGGAACGCAACGCAGACCGCCGTTTGGCTCAACTTCCCCTATCGGGAAGAGCCGGTGGTCTTTGCCGCGCCGGGCAAGCCCGAGGCGCCCGACTGTCCGCTCTATCGCTGGCAGCCCAACCAGCCGGTCACCCTGCGCTACCGGGTCTATGTGGGCGACCCCGACCTGCATGCGTACGATCCGTTCGTGCGGGAGTTGTACGACCTGGACCGGGAGGGCAACCCGCTTCACCCCTGGATGGGGTTGACCGAGGCGGCAGAACTGTCGGCCCATGGACTCTACACGTGGCATTACAAGCCGGCGGAGGCGCTGCTCTATGAGACGGCCACCTTCGACCGGGAGGGCTCGGGCAAGGACCGGCCCAACATGCACGTGGCCTGGGTCAGTGGCGTGCCCTATGCTTATGCGCTGCTGACCTATGGGCGCAGGCACGAGCGCTTCGAATACACCATTGCCGCCCAACGGGTGATCGATAAGATCGCCTCCGGCATCGCCCCCTGCGGCACCTTCTACGGCGAATGGCGGGCGGATCGGGGCTGGAGCCAGGGATGGACGCCTAACCGCCAGTGGCTGCACACCCGCACCCTGGCCGAGGCCACGCTCTTCATGCTGAGGGCTTTGCGCTTCGAGACGGAGCAGGGCATCGAGCACCCTGCCTGGCGGGATGCGGTGCTCTCCAACCTGCGCTATGTGGTGAGCCACCAGAGCCGGGAGGGTAGCTTCGGCACCTACTACCATATGGAGACTGGCGAGGTCGTGGAGTGGACCGGCGCCGGCGGCATTCTCTGGATCGCCGGTCTGGTGGAAGGCGCGGCGTTCTTCAACGAGCCTTCCTTTCTGGTGGCGGCCAAGCAGGCGGGCCAGTACTACGCCCACTACGTGGCGGATGAGTTCATCTATGGCGCGCCGGAGGATGTCCACCTGGCGCCGACTTCCGAGGATGGCTACAACGCCACGGTCGCTTACCTGCTGCTCTATGAGGCAGACCGGGAGGCGCAGTGGCTGAAACTGGCGGCCAGGGCCGCGGACTGGACCATGACCTTCCGCTGGACCTACAACCTGACTTTCCCCCGGCACTCGATGCTGGCGCAGTTCGACTTCCGCAGCCGGGGCGCCGACCACGCCTCGCCTTCGAACCAGCATCTGCACAACTATGGCCTCTTTGCCCTGCCGGAGATGATGCGGCTGGCGGCGTACACCGGCGACGGGTACTACCGGGAGCGCACCCGGGACAACCTGGCCTGTTTCCTCCAGTTCATCGCCCGGGAAGATGGCGACTTCAACGCCTACAAGGGCATGATTACCGAGCGGTATTACAACACCCACTGCTTCCAGCCCAAGGGCATGATGCTGACGCTCTCGCACGCCTGGAGCGTGGGCCTCACCCTGTACGCAGCCCAGGAGGCGGAGCGGTACCTGGCCGAGCTGGAGGGGATTGCGCGATGAGACGCCTGCGGACCGCACTCGGCCTGCTGCTGATCGTTCTGGTGCTGGCTGGCTGCGCTGCACCGCCCAAGGCAATTTCGAGCAGGGCGGGCACCTTCAGCAACCCGGTCTACGTAGGCGGCAAGGACAACCTGCCGGAAGCGCCAGACCCGACGGCGATCAAGTACAACGGCGATTATTACGCCTACGTGACCGGCGACCCGTGCCTGGTCTTGACTTCGCCCGACCTGGTGAACTGGAAGTTGATCGGTCCCATGCTGCAAGACCGCGTCAACTGCTGGGCGCCCAGCGTCACGTACAAGAACGGCACCTTCTACGCCTACGCGGCCACTCTGCAGCCGGGCGGGGGCGAACCCGGTCGTCGGGTGAGGCTCTATACCAGTCAGAGCCCCGCCGGCCCCTTTGTCCTCCAGGGCGACGTGACCGATGTGTACTCTTATGACCCGGGTTACTTCATGGACACGGACGGCAAGGAGTACCTGTACTGGACCGAAACCTGCGATCGGTTGCCCATCGATTGCTCCGGCAACGCCAACGTGGTGGATCAACTGGTCACCATGCAGAAGCTGAGCGGCCACCTGACCCAGGTGACCGAGGCCGAAGGCTGGGAGTGCAAGGACCGCTGCATCATGGAGGCGCCATCGGTTACCAGGCACAATGGCCTCTACTATCTGCTCTACAGCGGCTCGGCCTATGAGAACGAGAACTACGCCAACGGCTGGGCCAGGTCCAAGGTACCCATGGGGCCGGGCGGCGTGGCCGA
>JBLNEM010000285.1:0-4224 GCA_050262655.1 Mycobacterium leprae
ATCATGGACAGCCGGGACTTCGACCGCCGGCAGGCGCTGCTTGAGCACAAGCAGATGCTGCGGCAACGGCAGGTGCGGCTCACCCGGTTGATGGAGTCGGTGGACCGCACGCTCGCTGCCATGGAAAGGGGTATCACAATGGACGAGAAAGAGCTATTCGACGGGTTTGAGCCCTCGCAGTACGAGGCGGAAGTGAAGCAGCGCTGGGGCGGGACCCGGGAGTACGCCGATTCGGCACGGCGCACCGCACAGTACACCAAAGCCGATTGGACGGCGATCCAGCAGGAGATGCAGGCGATCTGGCAGGGGGTGGCCGCCCTGATGGACCGCTCCCCGGCTGACCCGGCGGTTCAGGAGTGGGTCCGCCGCTGGCACCAGACGATCAACGATCGGTTCTATACCTGCTCGCTGGAGGTCCTCCGGGGCCTGGCCGACATGTACGTCCAGGATGAGCGGTTCACGGCCAACTACGACAAGGTGAAGCCCGGCCTGGCGCAGTTCTGGAGCGACGCCATGAAGCATTACTGCGACGCAAACGCATAACCCCGCAGAGAGCAAGACCGCAGCGCAAGTACGCTGCGGTCTGAACCTTTTTGGGCAGCCCCATCGTCTGATAAGCGATGACCACGAAAGGGGTAGATACATATGGCAGGATTCTCGATTCTGGCCGTGCTGCTGATCTGGCTGGTCCCGCTTGGTGTAAGCATCTGGGTGCTGATCATGGTCACCCGGGCGGTGCAAGCCCTGGAGTCGATTGCACAGTCCCTGCGTGAGCGCAACCAGAGATAGTGGAGAGGAGTGCCTGCAATTGATGAGCAACATCGGCATCGCCGAAATCATGATGATCTTCCTGATCTGGCTGGTGCCCATCGGCGTGGCGATCTGGGTGCTGGTCATGGCCACCCGAGCGGTGAAGGCCCTGGAGTCGGTCGCCGACTCGCTGCGGCAGCGCAATCAGCCCTGACCCTTACGGGCCACCGCCATCAGGTGGATGCCGGCGCCCCACACCGACTCTTCACGGGCTACCCGGTAGTTCAGGTCAACCCAACGCTCCCAGTCAGCGCCGCTCAACTGTTGGGCGGCGCTCTCCGCGTCGAAGCGAATCCCTTCGCTGACGAGCATCGCCAGCAGGGTGCAGCCATAGGCCGCCAGCAGCGGCTCCACCTCGGCGGGGTGCGCACAGTACGCATCGGTGAAGCCCCCGTCAGTGTCATGCCGCGAACCGGTCGCCAACTCCGCCTCAATCTCTGCGGCATGCGCCACCAACTCCCGGGGCTCCCGGGTATGCAGGCGGGCAAACCGGTTGATGAATGCCACCCCCAGGATGCCGCCGGGCTTCAGCACCCGGCAGGCCTCCTGCAGCGCACGGGTGCGCTCCGCTGCGTCCAGCAGATGATAGAGCGGCCCCATCAGCAGTACCACGTCGAAGCTGGCGTCGCCAAATGCGCTCAGGTCCAAGGCGTTGCCGTGTACCGTCCCCGCCAGCGTCACGCCAGCCTCCGCCGCCTTCTGCCGGGCGAACGCCAGGTGGCTGGCCGACAGGTCCAGTAGGGTGACCTGATAGCCCTGGCCCGCCAGCGCAATACTGTACCGCCCGGGGCCACCGCCAATATCCAGGACGCGGGCTGGTGGGGCGGGTATGTAATCGTGCAGCAGCCGCATGGTCAGTTCGTACTCCATCCGGTGCCGTGCCAGCCGGTTCCATTCGTACTCGGC
This sequence comes from Mycobacterium leprae, assembly GCA_050262655.1. Lineage (GTDB taxonomy): Bacteria > Bacillota > Sulfobacillia > Symbiobacteriales > Symbiobacteriaceae > DASXVX01. The sequence goes on from JBLNEM010000285.1 coordinate 1,717, forward strand.
GTTGGCGTCGTAAAACTGTTCGACCTTATCGATGATCCTCAGGCCCCCTTTTGTCATGGATGAGATGGCCGAAACATTCCAGGTCGTGGGACAAAGTCCAGGAAGAAACCACCGGGGCACTGGACAGTAGCAGAGACCCATCCCGTCTTGGTGTGGAACTCCAAGTGCAGCGGGTGGCACCTGCGGTTCGTCACAACGCTGAGAACACGCCTGAAGCGGTCAACTCGGACTCCGCTGAGGGCTTCATTGATGGCCGCCTGCCCAACCGTTTCACTCCGCAGTTCACCATCCACCACGGCGAGCCGGTCAACCTGTTGAGCCGACCACACCGCGCCCCCTACAGGGTAGACCAGGATCACTGACGCCAAGAGGACGACGCATGCTGCCGCAGCGCCAACCTTCTTCCCCATCCGCACTCCCCCCTTGAGGGTAGACCCCGCTTCAAAGGATCAGACGTCAGGTTCAGGGGAGAAGTTCAAGCGGGCAACAGGCTAGCGGCGACAACATGACAATCCCGACGCACTCTCAGCAGTCGAACACCGACCAGCAGATGTCGTTCCGCAACCGCTGGTCGTCGAGTACGAGCTCGCGAATCGCCTCCGGGAGCTGGTCGCGCTGCCACCGACACTCGAGTCGCCCTGCGTTCTCGCCCTCTCCTTCCGGCGCGGCGGCATGCGCGGCCTTGATCGCATAGGCAGCCGCACCAAGCTCGTGTGCGGCCACGTTTGCGACGGCCGCGGCCTGGCCGGCGGCGTACGCTGCATGCCGTGCTGCCCCACTCAAGTCTCCAGCCGCGGCGTTTGCAGCGAAGGCCGCCGTGCGAGCCTGGGACATGGTGATCTCGCCACGCACCCAGGCGCGGGCTTGCTCGATCGCCTGACGCGGTCTCGGGTCCTCAGGCTGAGCCGACTCGAATAGGTCAAGGACGTGCTCTGCGCACGCTGCCGCCCACAGGGCGAGGAGCTGGTGATCCGAATCCGTGAGGGTCCCACCGCGGCGGATCGTCACGAAACGAGGGTCTCGGTCTTTCGGGAGGATCATACTTAGCACTCCTTCTGCCTGCATCTCCCCGACGCCTGGCGTGTCAGCGACGCCGGATCAACCTCTGCTATGCCTTGAACATTCGCATCACTAGGTCGGCCGTGGGTAACACCGCTTCTACATCAGGACCTTGGCGGGCCACCAGCGCAACACCGTTGATGATTGCCAGCATGGTGACGGCGGCATCGCTGCCCGAGGGAATGACCATGCCTTTCTTTCTGCACACAGCCTACCGGGAACTCGTTAATCCCCACGCCGATAATTCCTTAAGACTTCCTTAAGTCGCGGCGCCGGCGCAAGAAAAGCGGCCGGCTCGTGGTTCAGTCCCGCGGCTGGCCATACGACTTTTCCTGCGCTGATGCGGAATGGGGAACCTCTTCTTTGCCCGCCCCTGGATGGCCTTCACAAGAACCATGAAAAAAGCGAATGATACACAATTTGATTGTGTTTCATTCGCTTTCGAGCTTGACGTCTCGCCGATTTTCCAGCTTGGGTGGCGCGATGGACCACTGCACGAAGGCACTGCTGACCCAATCTGGGGATGGACCCGAAAACGACCTGTCGTCGTGGTCGACGTCTGGCTAGCTCTTGGGCGCACCAGTACCGGCGTAATAATAGGGCGGCACAAGGAGCCATCCACGCTTCTGCATCAGCTTCTTGAGTGTGTACCCCTGGGCCATGACATGAGTCTGGAAGTTGAAAAACATGCCAATAATGTCGTCTCGTATACCACTGAACAACCCAAAGAAGCAGAACATAAGTAGCCCGTTAATCTTGACAATCAGCATGTTGGCGATCTCGTTGTCGGTCATCTTCGCCCCCGGGGGGATCTCGCGCTCGTCCGCCTTGGCCTTATCTCCCGTTCCTGCAGGCATGTCAATGCCTTCGTTACGGAGGAAGTCCATCACCTGCTTGGCCTGAGGCTCCAGGACGTCATTGACAAAGTGCTCAATCGCTTCTTTCAGATCGGGATCGTTAGTATGGTTCAGCATCATCAAACAGATTACCCTTGCTTCTTTGGCACCCACATAGTAAGTCCAAACGTTGAAGGCCTCACCAATGTGGGGCGGGACAGCAGGTTGCTGTGCGGTCTGAAACAGGCTCTGAAGGATGTTCAACGGCTTGGTCCTCCAATCTGTCTTGTCCGATCGTTCGCGTCCAAAAAGCGTCTGCAATGCGGAGCGCAACACGCTCACGTGCAGTAGGGGATGCAGAGCAAGGTCACGATTACTTCAAGGTATCTCTGGGTTCGAACGGCGGACTATGCCAGCGGTGAAGACCCCAGAAGCTTAGCCATAGGAGAACGTGTGCAGCAATCGACAAGCCATAGTTCCACCAGCTGCCGTGACGGATGTGCCCTGTATACAGCCCGATGGTCTCAGGTACCATGGCGACGCCGGTAACGGCAGCGATTCGTAAATTAGCCCAAGCTGATCTTGCAGAGCGCATAGGAATGAGGCGTAAACC
>JBLNEM010000286.1:0-5533 GCA_050262655.1 Mycobacterium leprae
CTTTTCCCGCAAGACCCGGACCGCCTTGTCCGGATAGTCACTCATAATCCCATCGGCGCCAATATCCAGCAGGCGTCGAATCGTGGGCTCATCGTTGACCGTCCAGTAGTGCACTTTGACGCCCAGTCGGTGGGCTCGGTTCACCAGGCGCGGCACGTCCAGTCGGATGGTGAACGGCCCAACCGGTTGCGCGACCGGCAACTGAAAGGCGTCGACCCTGGGGCTGTACAGCCAGTCCAGATGAAGCAGCCAGTACACGGCGAACTCGATCATGTTGGCTTTCGTGCCGCCGAGGGCCAACTGCCCGGCGGACAGCTGGCTTAATGCCTGGAGGGGCTGGGAGAAGACCGAAACGATGAGCACACGCTGGGTCATAGAATGTTCCCGAATGACCTCCCAGAGCGGAACCGCCATGGGTGGGTCCGCCTGCTTTACTTCGATGTTCACCCGAACCCGCGGGAAGCGGCGAAATACCTCCGCCAGCGTGGGCATGAAGACGCCGCGGCCCCGGTATGGGAAGGTTCGACCGCCATCGGGAGAGAAACTCCAACCGAAATCATATTGACGGATTTCGGCCAGGGTCAGGTCTTTGATCAGGCCATGTCCGTTTGACATCCGGTCGATGGTCTCGTCATGACTCACCACCACCACGCCGTCCCGGGTCAGGTGCACGTCCAATTCGAGAATGTCGACTCCTTGCGCCAGCGCCATCTCAAACGCCTGAAGCGTGTTGGACGGCGCATAAGCGGAGGCGCCTTGATGCCCCATGATCACGGGCCGCTCATCTGCCAGATACGGCTTGCCCGGTCGTTGTCTGATGCTCCGCAGCCGTACAACCACAGCCAATCCGAACAGGAGTATCGCCGTCCACACCAACCAAACCGCCCCCTTTGCGGTCAAGGTTGTCCGTCGAATGATTCGACCAATGGTGGCGGTTTTCCCGCTTAGTGGACGAGCTGCAGGAAAAACTGCAAGGCAAGGGCCCACATGATCAGGGCCGAGATGCGGTTGAGCCAGATGCGCAGAGTCCGTCCCGACGCAAGGTGACCGGCCAGATGTCCGGCAGTGGCGAGCCCGAAAAACCAGAGCCACGAAACCGCTACGCACGCGAGTGCAAAGGCGATGCGCTCCTGCCCGGCGTAATGGAGGGAGTTGCCGCCGATCACCCCAACCGTGTCCAGGATCGCGTGCGGGTTTAGCAAGGAGACCGACGCGGCGAAGACGGCCTGGCGCCGAGGTGGCCATTCCTCATGCGCCGGCCCCGTCGTGCCCGGTTCAGCCCGCCACGTCACCCAGCCCAAATAGGCCAGAAAGAATAGCCCGACCCAACCGAGCAACGGCTTGAACCAGGTGACCGTCTGTACCATCAGCGAAACACCTGAGACCGCAGCGGTGATGAGCAGGGTGTCGCACAGGGATGCGGTCAGAACGGCCGTCAACGCCCCCGTCCAGCGTCGGTGCAGTGCACCCTGGGTCAGGACAAACATGTTCTGCACGCCCAGCGGGAGAATCAGGCCAAAGGCCAGGATAAAACCGTGAAAAATAGCCCTGGTCACAGCAGCAGCCTCCACGTATCGTATACCTTATAAGAGTAAAAACACGGAGGGGTAACCCGATGAATAGCCTCGCCCTGTATGAACACGCGCTGGACCACTTGCGGGCCACTGAGCCCAACCCCGATCAGGTTCTGGCGCAGTGGCGCGCTGAGGTGCCGGAACGCTGTGCCGACACCGATCTGTTCCGCGAATACGCCTGGGTGGTGACCGCATGCGGCCTTACGCCCCATGTGGTCATCAAACACTGGCCGCGCCTGACCATCGCCTATAGCCAGTGGGATCCGTTGCTGGTGGCAGCGAGAGTGCGGGACTCCCGGATCGCGGCACTGGAGGTCATGAAAAACCCGCGCAAGACCGACGCGGTCATCGACTTTGCGGTGAGCCTGGCCGACCACCCGGGGCAGATGCAGCGTCTGGCGGCGATGCCACCCAAGGAGGCGCTGGCCCAGTTGGTGACCCTGCCCTATGTGGGCCAGAACAACCGCTACCACCTGGCCCGCAATCTGGGCTGGGATGTGGTCGTCCGTACGGGGCCTGTCCCCCGGTTGGCTGCCTACCTGGGGCTATCCCCCGAGGATCTTTGTGCCGACATTGCAGCGGGAACGGGCGAGCGCATCCGGACCGTAGACCTGGTGCTGTGGAACTGGGGGTATCAGGTGGGGGATCAGGCCATGAAAGAGATGGCCTCCCTCTTCCGCTTGATGTAGACACTCAACGCAGGAAAGCCGCGACCCGCTTCAGGTCCGCCGTCTCCTGCGAGTCCTCCGGTAGAGCCTGCCGTACTGCCCCTTCCCAGGGAGTGCCCAGATACGACGGGTCCAGCAGCGCCAGGACACCCCGATCCGCAGCCGAGCGGATCAACCGGCCTGCCCCCTGTTTCAGCTTCAACAGGGTCTCAGGCAGATCGACGGCTGCGAACGGATCCTCGCCCCGCACCTCTGCCTGCCGCCGCCGCTCCCGGATCAGCGGGTCGTGGGCCGGGAATGGCAGGCCGGGAATGACGCAGCAGGAGAGCGGCTCGCCGACCACGTCGACTCCCTCCCAGAACGTGGCGCCGAACAAGACCGACGTAACCTCATGCCGGAACCGCTCCAGCAGTGACGCCCGATCGCCATCGCCTTCGAAGAGCAGGGGCCAGGGGAGCTTCTGGCGGCTGAAGTGCTCTTTCCAGCGTGCCACTTCAGCCATGTTCCGGAGCAAGACCAGGGTCCGCCCGCCGGCAGCCTGCATCAGGTCAAGGGCTAACGCCATGCGGGCATCCTCGCCGGCAGTGGCCGCTTCCGGTTGGAAGAGAAGCACCTGCTCGCCCAGGTCAAAGGGCACACCCACCTGCGCAGTGTCGGGCCCATTCAGCTGGAGCAGGGCCGCCATGTACGCCGGTTCAAGGGTGGCCGAGGAGAAAACCACCGGCAATCCCTCGGCGAGACGGCCCGGTCCGAACAAGGCCAACGGTTTCTGCGGCACGGCCCAGATCTCCGCTCCCTCCGCCCAGCGAACCGCCTTCTCCGACTGAAAGAGACGCAAACCGGCTGCCAACCCGTCCAGGCGAGCCTGGTAAGCCTGCAGCTCGACTTCGGCGTCCAGCCCTTCGGACATGGCCTCTTCGGTCACCATTTCGTCCTGCAAAGCGGATACTTGCCGGCGGAGTCCGGTGGCCGCCGCCACGATTTCCGGGCTTTCGGCAATGCTGCGCTTCCCGTCGCCCGGTTCAGCAGCGCCCATCACAGCCTGTACGAACTGACGGGCCCCCTGCCTTGCCAGTGCCAGCGCCCGCATCGGCCCGCTCCGATGGGCATAGGGTTCCAACCGCTTGAAGGTGGTGGCCAACCCTTCGGCCGTAAAGGAGGCCCCCTGCGCCCGCTGCCAGGTCTCGGGCAGATGATGTCCTTCGTCAAATACCACGGCTGAATACGAAGGCAGCAACGGCAGGTTGCCCCCTTCCAACAGCTCCTGCCGGGTCAGCAGGTCCCGGGCGAAGAAGCGGTGGTTGCAGATGATCAAATCGGCCGAGGCCCGGTAACGGCGGCGGGCGGACATGACATGGCAATGCCCCCGCAATTGGCAAGTATCGCAGGGCAGGGAGGGCTCCCAGGCCAGGTTTTGCCATAACTCGTCAGGCACATCAGGCACTTCACGGCGTGCCCCGGTACCGGTGCGCTGCGCCCAACGCCGGAATTCGGACCAAGCCGGTTCTTCCATCTCCCAGGGAGCCCGATTCACCTTGACCTCGCACAGGTACTCCTCCGGGTCATCCGCCACTCGGGCATCGATCTCCAGGCCCAGGAGACGGGAGAGCGTCTGCACATCGCCCTCCGGATCGGCCAGCTGAGCCTGGAGTAGACTGGAGGCGCTGGATATGACGACAGGCGCCCCCCCGAACCGTGCGTAACAGACTGCGGGCAGCAGGTAGGCGAAGGTCTTTCCCGTGCCCGGCCCCGCCTCGGCCATCAAGGTCGTGCCATCGAGCAAGGCACGCGCCATGCGAAACGATGTATAGATCTGCTCTTCCCGAACTTCATACCCTTTGGCGGGCAGTTCCTCATAGAAAACCTGGCCGAGCCAGTCGGTCAGTCCCTGGGCAAATTCCTTGCGGTTATGAGCCCGGAAGGGCAGTTTGGTCCACTGAATCTGCAACAGAACTCCTCCTGCCTTCAAACAACAACCACTCCGGCAAGGACAAGGGTAACCGAATCGAAGCCGCACCGCAAGAATGGGGAATAAAACAAAAGAGCGTATGCCATCGCATACGCTCTGTTCGTTTGGTCGGGGTGACAGGATTTGAACCTGCGACCTCTTGGTCCCGAACCAAGCGCGCTACCAAGCTGCGCTACACCCCGAAACATGTGAACTCGAAACTGGTCGGGCTGACAGGATTTGAACCTGCGACCTCTTCCACCCCAAGGAAGCGCGCTACCAAGCTGCGCCACAGCCCGAAAGAAGTGGTGGAGCTAAGGGGGATCGAACCCCTGACCTCTTGAATGCCATTCAAGCGCTCTCCCAGCTGAGCTATAGCCCCATGAACCTATGAAAATAATGGGCTGGCTGATCGGAGTTGAACCGACGACCTCCAGAGCCACAATCTGGCGCTCTAACCAACTGAGCTACAGCCAGCATAAACAAGTAGCGATGGCAGGGGCAGTAGGAATTGAACCCACAACCTACGGTTTTGGAGACCGTCGCTCTACCAATTGAGCTATACCCCTAGGTGGCGCGCCCGGCAGGATTTGAACCTGCGGCCTCTTGCTCCGGAGGCAAGCGCTCTATCCCCTGAGCTACGGGCGCATGTGACTTATGAAGTTGGAACACAATTGGCGCGCCCGGCAGGATTCGAACCTGCGACCACCTGATCCGTAGTCAGGTACTCTAATCCGCTGAGCTACGGGCGCATCGAAGCCGGAACGAAGAGACTGGAGCTGATGACCGGGATCGAACCGGTGACCTCGTCCTTACCAAGGACGTGCTCTACCTACTGAGCTACATCAGCACTGGTGCAGATGGGGAGACTCGAACTCCCACCGGGGGTGATTACCCGACACGGTCCTGAGCCGTGCGCGTCTGCCAATTCCGCCACATCTGCATTGGTGTCGGCGGCGGGACTTGAACCCGCACGGTTGCCCATACGCCCCTCAAACGTACGCGTCTGCCAATTCCGCCACGCCGACATGTATAAAGTTGGTGACCCTATCGGGATTCGAACCCGAGTTTGCGCCGTGAGAGGGCGCCGTCCTAGGCCTCTAGACGATAGGGCCGGATCTGGTTGGGGAACTAGGATTCGAACCTAGACTAGCTGATCCAGAGTCAGCCGGGCTACCGTTACCCCATTCCCCAATATGGGCCCGAGTTGGCCTCGGGCATTAAAATAGTTAGGGCAGCGACCTACTCTCCCACGCTCGAAGCGTAGTACCATCGGCCCTGAGAGGCTTAACTGCCGTGTTCGGTATGGGAACGGGTGATCCCTCTCGGCATTGCCACCCTAA
>JBLNEM010000287.1:0-9862 GCA_050262655.1 Mycobacterium leprae
GATGATGGGTGACGCCGCCGCTGTCTTCGACCCCGAACTAGCCCTCGCCTATTATCGGGAGGCACTGGCAGGATTTGCGACGGTCGACGAATGTGACGAACAGGGCGAGGCGGCCAACTACTTCCTTGGGCTGTTCCTCGACCGGCAACTGCATTTCCTGGCACACGAGCACCTGATCAACTGGAACCTGGCCAGGCACCGGATTCCGGCGAAGATCAGCCAGTGGCTGAAGGCTTGACCCCGGTTCCGGCCAAATCAAATAAGCAAGCCCGGTGCATGAGCACCGGGCTTGCTTCGCCTCACTGTTCCCTCGCAGCCACTGCGGCCACCTGCCGACGCACCTCGGCGTCGATCTGCCCCAGGTCCGCCGGCGTGGCGTCATCCACGTGGATGCCGGCTGTGACGACCACCGTCGTGTTCAACTGCGCCGCCAGGTAGAGCGCCGCCCAGCGCGCCAGTTCGTCTTCCTTGTGGCCCAGCAACGTGATCACCGAGGCGCTGGCACTGACCTGCCCGTCGCCCTTCAGGCTGGGCCGGGGCTGCGCCACAGCGACTGCGCCCACGTGGGCCCGGGTACCGCCCCCGATGGTAACCACCAGGTCGGCCCCCACCCGCTGCGCCCGCACTGTAATGCCGAAGGATTGCTCGGTCATGGCTGCTACCCCCCACACCAGGGACGATATTTCGCATACTCCAGGTCAAAGTAGCCCAGAATCCGCCCGACGATGTGGTCGACCACGTCGTTGATGGTCGCAGGCCGGTTGTAGAAGGCCGGCACCGGCGGCAGGATCGTGCAGCCGTTCTGATGCGCCTTCAGCATGTTCTCCAGGTGAATGCCGCTCAGCGGCGCCTCCCGGGTCACCAGAATGAGCGGCCGGCGTTCCTTGATGGTGACGTCGGCTGCCCGCAACAGCAGGTTCTCCGAATAACCGGAGACGATACCCGCCAGCGTCTTCATGCTGCAGGGCGCCACCACCATCCCGGCTGCCCGGAAGCTGCCGCTGGCGATGCTGGCCCCGACATTCCGAATATCATGCGTAACGGTGGCCAGCCTGGTCACCTGCTCCAGCGTGTAGTCGGTCTCCTCATGGAGCGTCCGCACCGCGCCGCCCGAGAGCACCAGGTGGGTCTCACAGTCTGGTTGTTCGGCCAGCGCCTCCAGGAGTCTGACGCCGATGATCGCGCCGCTCGCGCCGGACATGCCAACGATGATCCGCATGGGTGCTCTTCCCCCCGTTATGCTCATTCCAGATGGACGCCTGACGCGCCCTTGTTCATGAGCCGGGCCAGGACGGATTCGGCGCGCCCGGCTTGATGGATGGCCCGAGAGACGCTGACCGGGTGTGCGCCGACTGCCATGGCCAGCGTGGCCTGGGATAGGTAGATATCGTCGTCGCCGGTCTCCGCCAGACGCCGTTCCATATAGGCAAGGAAACTCTCAATGCGATCGGCCAGGGGTAGGAGTGTACTCCGGTGCAGCTCTGCCAGAAGCTCGTTGTAGCGGCCAATCATGTAGAGCAGGAGCCTGCGGCTCAACTCCGGGTCATGGGCGATGAAGCGTTCCAAGAGATATGTAGGAACCTTGTAAACCTGCACCTCTGTCAGCGTGTAAGTCAGCAGGTCCCGCCCCTGGTCAAGCCCAAGACCGGCGATGCCCAGCAAGTCTCCCGGTCCGAGCAGCGCCCCCGATTTCATTGCGCCATCTGCTTCCGTCCGGAGGCCGAAGAGCCATCCGTCCTCGATCAACCAGGTAGATCCCTTCGCCCCGACCTCAAAGGTGAGATACTCGCGAGCCGGCAGTGTTTCCTGCTGTCCGTGCATTCGCAGCAGATCCCAAAGCGCTTGTGGGAGCTCAAACCCGCACTGCGGCTCTCTTTTCTGAGGAATTGACACTGTTCACACTCTCGCCTCGACAAATTTGGGATACCCTGGTAGGTTTCGGACGCAGGCAGGGCTGTTCCTGCCGCCCCACATCAAACGGGACCTTTGGGCGGGCGAGATAGGACTAGAGGCTCACCGCAGGACGCCCAGCAGGCTCCAGTAAGGAAGGGCAATGACCAACAACGAGAGTGGCACCGCAATGGTCAGCGCCAATCCGACCTTCAGAATGTCCTTGGCCGAGAAGTAACCATAGCCATAGGCCATCAACACGCCGGCGTTTTGAAACGGGAAGAGATACTGTTCCCAGCAGTTCACGTAAGAGATGAACCCGAAGACCAGCGGGTTAAAGCCAAGGGCCTTGGCATACCCCGCGATGGTCGGGATGGTCACCGACATGGCGGATGCCACGTCCCCGGTCATCAGGTGCAGCACGACGCTGACGAAGGAGACGATCAGCACCAGCAGGATCACGCTATGCGGTGCGCTCGAAGGCAGGAAGATGCGGCCCAGCCACCGGTTGATCCCGAGGGCCTGCACCATCTTGCCCAGGCCAAAAGCCGCCCCCAGGAAGAGGACGATCGGCCACTTCACGCTCTTCATGCCCGTCATCAGGTCGATTACGCCGATGCGGGGAAACATGAACAGGCAAGCGCCAAGCACGGCAATCCAGCCCGGATCCACGTGATGGTAAGAGTCCGTCAGCCAGAGGGCGAGAATGCCCAGGAAGTAGAGAACGGCGCGCAGCTCCCGTCTGTTCTGCCACAACGGCCCCATCTGGGTCAGGCGCTCCTTCAGTTCCTGCCGGGGAATCGTCAGCGCTTCGTCGGACCGGTACATCAGCCAGACGACCAGCCACGTGGCAACCGCGAGGCCTAACGCCGGAACAGCGAACAGACGGAGCCAGTCCGAATAGTAGAAGCTGCTGCTGCCGGAGAGCTTCATGGCCAGCGGGTTGAGCCAGAAGCCCGTATACGACAGGAGCATCACGGGTTCGCCCGAAGCCATGACCGCAATCGCCAGGCCCTTGAACGCCTTGCCTTCCCGGGACAGACCCGAGGCCTGGGCAATCTCCAACATGAGGGGATAGAGCAACGCGACCCGGGCGAAACTGCCCGCCACCCCCATGAAGGTGAAGAGCGCCTGGATCACAAAGACGGTGACGGTCAGACCGGCAAAGCTGTTGGGCACCCGCAGCAGCAGGTGGTAGCACAGCCGCCGGATCATGCCGGCTTCATACACCGCCGCCCCCAGAATGAAGGCGGAGATGGCGAACCACATGTTGGGCCCGGTCCAGTCGACCAACAAATCGGCGGAAGGCATCACCTTCAGGCCGATCACCGCCACGATGAACAGCAGACCGGCCACGGCTTCATCGGCCACCCGGAAAACCCAAAAAAAGACCGTCATGACCATCAAGGCGAGGCCATGCTGCCCCGCCACACTGAGCGCTGCAAGACGCGGGCCAAACCAGAAGAAGAGGCCTGCCCCCACGCCCAGCAACAAGCCGGCCCACCACCTCAGGTCGGCCCACTTCTGCTTGCCGCCGCTGACAACCGAATGCGGTGCTGTTGCTTCCATCCAGCCAAACCCTTTCCACGACCAGGATGCCAATGGCGAAAGGGGAGCCGCTGCCGGCTCTCCCTTTTGCCATTGGGCTTGATGCCAGGAACTAACGCCGCCACTTCTCCAGTTCAGGGAGATGGAATTCCTGCCAGCCAGGCACGTCGGCTACCTTGGAGAACGGCTCGCCAAACGGGCGGGTGGCATCGATGCCGATCGCCGACATGGTCCGTGCGGCCAGCGCCTTGCTCTCCCCGACAGAGGGGTCCAGCGGCCCCGCGGGCAGGTTGTCGACAATGATCGCATCGTTTCCCGGCTGAGAGCGGAAGGAGAGCGCCCATTCCACCTCGGCCGAGTTGAAGACGTCGATGTCCGGCTCGACGACGATCACATACTTGGGCCGGACGTTGGTGGACATCGCCGCCAGAGCCACGTGCCGGGCTTCGCCGGCATAGCGGGGCTTCATGGCGATCACGGTGTAGAAGGAGACGCCGCCGGAGGGCGGAACCGCTACCTTCGTAATGGTGGGAAACTGCGCCTTCAGCTGGCGGTACAGCGAGGCTTCGAAGGGCATCTCCTTCAGGATGTGGTTCTCGGTGACCGGCTTGCCCGTCAGCAGCCCCTGCATGTACGGGTTACGGCGATGGGTGATCGCGGTGATGGTGGCAACCGGCTTGTCCGACCCCGGCGTGTAGTAGCCCGTGTATTCGCCCAGCGGGCCCTCGAACACTTGCTCCCCGAAATCGACCTTGAACTCGATCACGACCTCGGCGGTCGCCGGCACCTCCAGGTCGATGGTCTTACACTTGACCAGCTCGACAGGCTCGCCGCGCAGGCCGCCTGCCACGGCGAAGTCGTCGGTGGTATCGGAGACCTGGACCTGACAGGTGTAGGCCAGCACCGGGTCGACACCCAGGACGAGCGCCGCCTCAAAGCTGGTGCGCCCCATCTGCCGGGCCTTGTTCAGGTGCTTGCCGTACCGGTGGAACGGCTGCGCCAGGAACGAGAGCTTGTTCTTGCCGAACACCTGGTACCGGTAATGGCCCATGTCGGGGATGCCGGTTTCGGGGTCCTTGGAGACGGTGATGCCGGCGGTGATGAAGGGGCCGCCGTCATCCGGGCTGTAGGTCGGGATGGGGAACTCGGTAATATCGATCTGATCCCCGGTCAGGACCACTTCCTGGCAGGGGGCCTCGGCGGCCGAGACGACGACCGGCGCCTGCGGATGATCAAGCCCGTACAGCATCTTGTCGAAGATGTTATCATTCGTCGCCTCGAACGCCAGCAAAGCCTTCTCCCGATTGCCATAGATGCCGGCGACCAGCGGATGCTTGGCGCCGGTGTTGTTGAAGATGACCGCAGGGCCGTTCTTGGCGTAGACCTGCTTCAGCGCCTTGCCAACCTCGTCGAGCGCAATGGGGGTATTCACCTCCATCAGATCGCCCCGATCCTTCAGCGCCTGCAGAAACTGCCGAAAGTCACGATATGCCATGATGCAGACCTCCCTGAACCGAATTCGGAACCGTCCTACCAAACACGGAGCAGGATCACGGTACCGATCGCCACGATCGCCAATGCAGCCGCCTGCCAGGGCAGCGCCAGACGGAACAGCGTGCCGTCTTCGCCCTTGATCTTGGCAAGCGAAGAAGTGTACCGGAGAAGGGACGGCTTCAGTGGATTGGCGGGGCCCATGGTCATCAGGGCAGCCAGGGCCACCAGCACGACCAGCGGCGCATGCAGTGCGGCGGCGGCCTTCACCTGCATGCCGGAGAACATCAGATCAGCAGGCATGCCCTGGCCGAAGGCCATACCTGCCAGGAACGTCAGAACGGAAGTGAGGACGGCGTAGACGCTGGAGCCCCATGCCCCCAGCACCTTGGCCAGCATGTTGATCTGACCCGAGTCCACCATCAGGTAGACCATGGCGCTGCCAAAGACCATGGTTAACAACGAATCGTAGCCGCGCTTCGTGGCGGCCTTGAGGTCCGACCAGAAGTTTGCCTTGGGGTTGGTCGCGACGACATAGCAGGTCGCCGCGGTAGCGAAGATGAAGAGCCCCGGCGTGTTGAGCAGGTTAATGGCAATCGCCTTGTGTCCCCACAGACCGACCGTGAACTGGGCGTGGCCGACCAGGCGCAAGACCGCCTGGAACTTCCACAGGACCACCAGGACAGCGCCAATCGCCAGGGGCGCAACCGACTTGATCACGTCGGTCCGTGAATGCACGGCTTCCGCCGAAACGGCGGCCAACTGCGCGCTCTCGCCGTCGCTGAGCTGACGGCGGAAGAGATAGAACAGAATCAGGGTGAAGACGGCGGCCGCGATCAGGGTGAGGATGTAGTACTCCTTCAGCCACTGCGTGAAGATCAGGATCGCCGCGATATTGGCGCTGCTGGAGAGAACGATCAGCAGGATATTGGAGCGCTTCTTGAGGCTGTAGCCCATGATCCTGAAGAAACCGATGGCGGAGAGAATCACCAGCGGCAGCGTCAGCAGGCCCATCACCTGTGCGATATCGGCGATCGGCAGCCCGGTAGCGGTGTTGGCCAGCGTTGCAGCGATGAAGAGGCTGACGAAGGCGATGTTCCCGGCGAAGTAGACCAGGTAGCCCGCCGCAGCCTGTACGCCGTTGGCGCCCAGTTCCACGAGCCCCGGGATTGTCACGGGGTATGTGGCAAAACCGTTGAACGCCCCGATGATCCCGCCCACCACGGAAGAGAGCGTCATCGCCTTCCCTTCTGTCGTCGGCAGCACCCGGCCGAGGGTATCCAGCAGGATGCGCAGGAGGCCGGTGGAGCGGAATGACTGGCCAAAAACCTGCCCCGAATAAAGCACCAGGAAGCCGGTCCACATGACGATGTTGCCCCAGACCGAGGCCTCCCAGAGTTTCGCAAAGCTCAAGCCAAAGCCGAAGAAGGAGAGGAACATTTCGACCACCCAGACGATCAGGCTCAGCCGCAGGGCGTCTGCCCGAAAGAGCGTAAAGCCAACGATCAGGGTGATGAAGGGGAGAAGCGCAAGGAGTACTTGCCACCAGGGAACGCCACTTAGCACTGGGAATCCCTCTTTTCGGAATACTTCGCTAGTCGTGCAATAATCCTGATGTCCACAACTTTTTCTATGATACACCCCCTATTTCATGAAGTAATTAACATATGCTAATGCCCCGAACGCAGGGACTGTGCGAGAATAGGGGGGCCATTTTGAAGACACCAGGAGGTTCAGTCCATGCGTTTCTCGATTGTCGCCAAGCAGATCGCGGCCTCGCTGGTTTCCGTTGCCTTCTTCGCCGGCATCACCTACGGTGCATACGCCGGCCTGAACCAGATGCAGCAGTCCTTTGATACCACACAGAACCATACGGCTCTGGCCGAAGGGGCGCTGCGGATACAGGCCATGTCCGAGCGGCTAGGCAAGGACGTGCGCGGCCTGTACGAGTACATCGATAATGACTCCGTCTACAAAACGACCCTGGATGACTTCAACAAGACCGGCGATACGCTCGATGCGCAGATCGCGGCCATGCTGAAGATCGAGGGATCCGCCAAGGGACAGCAGGAACTCAAGGATCTCCAGGGACTCCGCACCCAGTACAATCAGGCGGAACAGCCCGTGATCGCGTTCGGGCAGAGCAAGAAGCCCGCCGAGATGCAGAAGGCCATGTCTGCCGCCAAGCCGATCAATGACCAGATCGTCGCCCTGATGGCAACCATTGCGACCGAACGGGTCAAGGAGGCCGACGACGCCTACACCGCCGGCATTCAGAGTGGGGCCAGGCAGAAGCGGATCCTCCTGGTGATTGCGCTGGTGTCGACGCTGGTGGCTGTGCTGATCAGCATCCTGAACGCCCTGAACCTGACAGGCCGGATCCGCCGGCTGGCGGTCGTGGCGACCCGAGTGGCGGACGGTGATCTGAGCGACGCCATCATCCCGGTCCGCAATGACGACGAGCTCTCCGACACCGGCAAGGCCTTCAACCAGATGGTGACTGAACTCCGGCGGCTGGTGGCCCACATGGCCGCATCGAGCCAGTCGATCAACAATGCGGCGGCGGCGATGACCGAGCGGACGGAACAGTTGGCCCAGTCATCCGCCGATGTGACCCGCTCCATGACGCAGGTGACCCAGGGGACCACCAGCCAGTCTGATTCGGCGCAGTCGGCGGTCCGCACCATTGAGGAACTCCAGCGTGCCATCGGCCAGATCGCCGCAGGGGCGCAGCAGCAGGCCCAGGAGAGCCAGGAGGCGTCGGAACTGGTGGCCACCATGGTTGCCGCCCTGGACGAAGCCACCCGGGATACCGAGCGGCTGGCGGCCTCATCGGCCGAGGCGATGCAGATGACCCAGTCGGGTGCAAAGGCGGCGCAGCGCTCCACCGACGGCATGGCCTCGATTCGCACGGTCGTGGAGGAGTCGGCGGAGCAGATCAAGGCACTGGGCGAGGCCTCCAGCCAGATCGGCGTCATCACCGGCACCATCACCGCACTGGCCGACCAGACCAACCTGCTGGCGCTGAACGCCGCCATCGAGGCGGCACGGGCCGGCGAGCACGGCCGGGGCTTTGCGGTGGTGGCCGACGAGGTGCGCAAGCTGGCCGAACAGTCCTCGCGGTCGGCCACCGAGATCGCCCAGCTGATCGCCACCATCCAGCAGGGCACCACCCGGGCGGTGGCGAGCATGGCCAGCGTCACCACACAGGTGGAGAGCGGCATGCAGGCGACGGGTGAGACCTGGACCGCCTTGCAGGCGATCGAGGGTTCGGTCACCCAGACCGAAACGGTGGTCAAGGCCGTCATGCACGGCAACGACCGGATCGGCGGCGCAGTCACCCGGGTAGCCGATGCGATGAACGCCGTGGCAGCGGTGAGCCAGGAGAACTCGGCCGCCACCGAAGAGATGTCTTCGGGAGCCGAGCAGGTGACCGGCAGCGTGCAGGAGATTGCGGCGGTCTCGGAAGAGAACGCAGCGGCAGCCGAAGAGGTCTCGGCCGCGATGGAAGAGCTGAGCGCCGGAGCGGACGCGATCGCCGCCTCGGCCGGCGACCTGAACCAGGTGGCCACAGCCCTGGACGCCGAGGTCAGGAAGTTCCGGCTGTAACGGCGCATAGACGAAGGCCCGGTGCTTAGCACCGGGCCTTGCTTTTTTCCCCGCCTCAACTGCGAAAGATCACGAGCGCCAACGGGAGCGCCAGCGCACAGACGCCCAACAGGATGTGCCCAACCGCCGCAAGCCGCTGCTGCCCACGCCACGCTCGCCAAGCGTGATAGCAGCAGTAGAGCAGCACACTCCCGCCCATCAGGAGCATCACCAGCCGATCCCAGTTCTGCATCTGCTATCGCCCCTCATCCACCGGGGTGCGGCCCAGGACCAGCCCGTAGCGTCGCACCCGCAGTTGCGCGGTAACCTCCGCCGTCAAGTCCCCCACGTGACTCGGCCAGTTGAACGCATGCCACGCCTCCCACGAAGGGAACCGGCCCGCATAGTACCCACCGAACCCCACGGGGTCGGCCTCCCACGAGCGCAGCTTGGCCAGCATCGCTCTGCAGGTGGTGCCAACATAGGCCGAAGCGGCCTGCTGCAACTGTGCCCGGGCAGTGGGCATGGCATAGTTTACCCTGCTGGGGACTGCCAGCACCTCGCCTTCGAACAGAAGGTGCACGGCGATATGCGGTTTTCCGGCCTGCAACGTGGCCTTGTACTTCGGCAAGTTCTCCTGATGCAGCCGCAGGTAGACGGAATGCCCGGGTGCCAACGGATCGGGCAATGTCACAGGCGCCTTGCCCATCTTCCCCCGGAGTGCCAGCAGCATCTGGGTTTCATCCACGGTCAGGACGCCCACGAATTTGTCCGCCCGATAGATGGCTGTCCCCACCATCTCCACCGGGTTGCCCCCCGCCCTCGGGGTTGTGCCGGCGATCGCGGTACTGGAAGTATTCGGAGCGGGCAGGTCAGCCCCCGCCTCCACGTTCTCGTTGATCGCGATCATCGGCAAGTAGGCGTCGCCGGCCCCCCCGGCCAACCGGTTCAGGAAGTGGTGCATCAGCACAGGCGGCCCCAGATGCATCTGCTTCGCTTGCAGAGAGAAGCCCTCCACCAGGTGGGCCGGGTTGGTCTCAGCCACCGGCCGCAGCGCGTTCATCACCGCATGGGCGCTCCCCCTCGCCTGCAAGAAGAGGGCGGAGGTACGAGTCAGCGGGCTTTGAAGCATCTCCGCCACCAACGGCCCCAACCCTTTATGGCCCAGTTCCTCACCGGCCACGACGGCCCGCAGGTGACGCAGGTCCAACCGGCGTGACATGGCGCCATTCAGCACCTGGATCGCCTCGCCCACGCTCTGCCCTCGGGCCGTGACCAGGTCGGCCGCCAGACGGGGCTGCTCCATGATCACCGTCGACCGGGTGCTGCCGCCGCCCAGTTCCTG
>JBLNEM010000288.1:0-7047 GCA_050262655.1 Mycobacterium leprae
AGCGACCCCCGCCTTCTCAGGCAGGGGCCGCTCTCGCATTACTTCCCCGAAATCGTCACGGTGTTGGACTGCGCAATCACCGTATCCTTGTCATCGCTCACCTTCACCTGCACCTGGCCGGTGGTTCCTTCGGGCACGTCGGCGGTCAGCGTGTGGAAGTCGACCCAGTGAGTCGGCAGGGGCTTGTTGTCCAGGTAGATCAGCCCGAGGCCGGGCGGCAGGTACTCACCGCTTACCGTCAGCTGCCCCCTGGCCACCTTGGCTTGCGTCACCTTCATGGGACCGTAGCCGATCACGTAGTTGGGGTTGACGATCTGGGTCTTGTATCCCTTGTAGACCTCCTGCTCGCCGAACAGGATATCCTGGTCCGCCGCCTCGTAAGGCTGAAGCTGCGCCTCGGTGAGATTCCAGGCAGGCCAGTAGCCCTGCGGCGGGATGCCCGGCACGCTCTTGTGCAGATCCCGGATATAGTTGGTGAACGGTGTGCCCGGCAGCCCGGCCTCCTCCAGAATGAAGGGGCTGAGGAAGTTGGAAGCGGTTTGCATCTCCTCCGGGTGCTTGGGCAGGAAGTTGTCCCAGACCACGAAGGGCGTCCGGTACATCTTGTTCAGGAAGTCCGGATCGTCGTCGCTGCTCAGGTAGCCCGCTTCCTTATACAGGGCGTAGTCCTTGCCCAGCAGCGCCATGTGGTCGCCGAAGAAGAGGATGATCGTGGGCTCGTCCGGCTTACTCTGGAAGTAGTCCACCAGCTTCTTCAGCATCTTGTCGGCGTCGTAGACGCCCTGGGCGTACGCCTGAAGCATGCCGTTGGAGTCCGGTGACAGACCGGTAACCGTCACGTCGTAGCTGTCGAACTTGTCGGGCGGGTCGGCGTAATGGTTCTCGCCGGTATTGGCGAAGACCATGTGCGGGCCCGGTCCGTTCTCCATCGATTGGAGGATCACGTTGCCGACCTCGTTGTCGGAGATATAGCCGCCCTTATAATCCCGCCGGAAGAACTCCAGGGGAATGAAGTTGCCGAAACCAAGGTTCTGATAGGTGGTGCGGCCGTTGAAGAACCAGCTGATCCACGGGCTGATCGCCGTGGTGGTATAGCCCTGTCGGGTGAGGATGCTGGCCAGCGAATCGACCGGCCGGGTCAGGTACTGGTTATAGGGAATGGAGCCCGCCGGCAGGAACTGCATGGAGAGACCGGTCAGGACCTCCAGTTCCACGTTGGCGGTGTTGCCGGCAAAGGTCGGCGTCAGCATGTAGCCGTGCGGATACTGCTGCTGCAGCTGGTGCAGGAAGGGCGCCGGATCGGTGCTGAACTGCGCCTTCGGCAGTTTGGTGGGATCCCAGAACGACTCGCTGAGCAGCACAATGACGTTCGGCTTTTTCTTCTCCGCCGGGGTAACCGACGGGGCGGTGTTATTGCCGGCGCTCACCACGGCGGCCACCGCCGCGCGGTTCGCCGCCCGGCTGCCGGGGGAGAGTTCCTTCAGATCGGCCATCATGGCCACCAGGAAGCCGTTGTTCTTGACATTGACCACCTGGTCGCGGGGCGCCTTCAGACCCGGTCCGAAGGCCAGCAGCCCGATCACCAGCACCGCAAAGGCCGCCATGGACGCCCGTTCCCGCCAGAAGGCACGCCGCAACTTACCGGCCGCCCGATGCAGGAAGAGCCCTGCGGCGACGAAGAGGAGCAGCCCCACCACCTCGGAGAGGCTGAAAATCTCGTTCCACCGGACCACATCCATCGCTTCGCCGGTGATCAGGAAGTCAAAGGGCGTCAACGGCCGCCCCATCATCCGCAGCTTGGTGCCGCTGACAAAGGCCAGGACCAATGCGAGCGCCGCCACCAGCCAGAAGGCGATGCGGGGCCTCCCGATGGCCGCTTGAAACAGCAGGCAGAGCGCCAGGACGAAGAGACTGTTCAGCAGGAAGAGGGGAAAGTGGCGGAAGAGCCACGTGAAAGTCTCGGGCACGGAGCCACGGCTGAAGAACTCCACAAAGAGCACGAGTCCTACCGCCGCCAACAAAAAAAGGTACCTTTCCTTTACGTAACCCCAGGCCGTCTCCCAGACCTTTTTCATGGATGAACGACTACCTCACTCCACCGATTAATCAGCCTACTGGAATTCCACTATATGGACGTTGCCACCTGCAACGTTGATTCTAGCCATTCCTAACCGATTTGAAAACAGAACGCCGCCGAACCGGTACTCCCGGTCCGGCGGCGCCGTTTTCTACGGCACCTGGAAGGAGGCGCCGTCCCATTTGGTGGTGACGCATTTGCCACCCGCTCCGGCGTCGCAAACCTGAACGGCGGGAACACCGCTTAGCATCTGCAGCGAGATGCTGCCAGCCGCACCGGGCGCCAGGGAGATCGCCGTCGCCTTGTGCGCCACCTGCTGGTTCCCCACCTGCGAGGGGAAGTTGCCGAAGGCCTCAAGGCCCTTCCAGATGTGGGTGTTGGGCACCCGTCCATACAACTCGGCCTGGCGCGGGGTTCCCGGGGAACCATCGCCGACGATCAGCAGCATGTAATCCCGGCCGCCGGAAGCGAAGGGCAGGCTCTGGGTGGCGGTAAAGGGCAGCCGCTGCACGTAAGGCTGGCCATTCTCCCACCACTGGACCCAGGTCTCGCCGGTATGCAGCCGGACGATCCGGGGTCGGTCGGAGTTGCCCATGACGTTCATGACGCCCATGGCGTTGCCGTCCACGCCCAGCCAGCTGCTGCTGGCACTCTGCAGATAGGCTTCGAGCGCCGAGACCAGCTTCTGCTGTGTATCCTTGCTCGGCTTAGCCGTGTACTGGCTGGCTGCCTCCTGCAGCGCCGTCAGCTTGACGTTCACCAGGGCATTCAGCCGGGCCTCGATCTGCTTGTCGGAGCCGAAGGTGGCCAACGCCTTCTTGTAGACCGCAACGGCATCATTCGCACGCCCCGCCCGCTCCAGCGCCATGCCCAGGTAGTACTCCACATCCGTGTTCTTCCCGTCGGTCAGCGTGGAGGCCGTCTGGAACGACCTGACGGCATCGGGATAGCGCAGTTGCCCGTACTGGGCACGGCCCAGGTTGAACCAGCCGGCCGAACTCTTGGGATCCAGCTTCAGGGCGCTGTTGGCCGCGGCCTCGGCGTCGGCCCACTTGCCTGCTTTGATCAGGGTGAAGGAGCGATCGTTCCATTCGTTGACCGTTTGCGGCTCACCCTGCTGCACCTGCACCGGGCTGTCGGTAGCAGACTGGCCCGCATTGGCTTCCGGCGCCTTACTCTTCGAGCAGCCCGAGGCCAGCAGCACCAGGAGCAGCAGCCCTGCGGCAGCCCCGACAGAGACCCTATGTAGTCGCTTCATCCATTTACACTCCCGTAGCCAATTGTGATCATGTGTTTATATTTCTGACTCCGTATCAGATTCACCTTCTTGTTCAAGCCATACCAAATGCCGCTGCACCGGTTCCCGCCCGATCACCCGGTTCATATCTATCGAATATACTAAGTTCGGCCTCTATCGCAGCGAAAACCTGATCAATGGACGGAGATGACGCTGAATGGGTCACAACAAGCCTGGCAGGGGCGACGACTTCCTCGAAGGCCGGATTGCCGACGAGCATATGGAGCACGCACAGCACCTGCATGGCGCACCCGGCCATGAGCAATATCTGCCGATCACCCTCATCTGCCAGAATGCGCAGATCCTGCCCACATGCCCGGGTCATGTCTGTTCGCCCACCGTCGGCCTGGAGGTAGGCTGCTGCTGGATTATCATCGCGACCACCGGCTGCACCACTACCCGGCCGAACGGGGCGACCTGCTGCTGGCGGTTCCTGGCCACCACCGACTGCACCGACACCCGTGGGGGCGCAGCCTGCTGCTGGCAAATTCTCGCGACCACCGACTGCACCAATACCCGGTGCAACGACGAGGAGTAATCCCGATCAACGTGGCGAAGTCGCGGGTGGTGCAGCCAGCCTGCCCCGCCCGCGACTTCGTAATTGCGTTCGCCCAGCCAGAAGGAGGCGAATCGGATGGTAACTGTGGACAATGCGGGGCGCTATCTCCAGGCAGTCGGGCTGATCAGCACAGAGGCGGCGATTGACGGCGACCTGGACATTATCAGCGCCACGCGCCGCAACCGCAACCTGCAAGTGACCACACGGGGCAGCGGCAACTTCCTGATCAAACAGCCCAATGACCCTCAAACCATCGCCGTGGACACGCTCCGCCGGGAGGCGCTGTTCTACGCGTTCTGCCAGAACGAACCGGCCGCCGCGGCGCTCCGGCCCCTGATGCCCCGGTTGATCCGGGCCTACCTGGACGAGGCGCTGCTGATCCTGGAGCTGCTGCGGGAGGCGAAGCCGCTCTGGCGTTACTACGACGGGTTCACCGGCGACGAGTTCCCCCGGCAGCCGGCGGCGGCGGTCGGGCGGGCCCTGGCCACGGTTCACCGCACCTTTGGGGCGCCGGAGCTGCTGGCACACCCGGGCCTCGCCTTCCTGGAGGCGCAGACGCCCTGGGCGCTGGAGATTCACCGCCCCAACCCGGAGATCCTCACCTACATGAGCAGCGCCCAGATCAACCTGATCCGAATCCTACAGGGCCAGCCGGAAGCGGTCCGCGCCCTGGATGAACTACGGGCTGCCTGGCAGCCGGAGACGGTGATTCATGGCGATGTCAAACTGGATAACTTCCTGATCATCCCCTCGCCCGACGAGCAGGCGCCCGTCCTCTACCTGGTCGATTGGGAGCTGGTCCAGCGGGGCGATCCCGCCTGGGACCTCGGGGGCGCCTTCCATGACTTCATCTATTTCTGGGTCCTCTCCATGGATCACACCGCCCCGCTGGCCGAGATGGCCGCAGGGGCCACCCACCCCCTCTCCGCCCTGCGACCGGCCATTCATGCCCTGTGGTCTGCCTACTGCGAGGGAATGAGCCTGACCGGCGCCGCAGGCAGCAGCCTGCTCCACCGGACGGTACGCTATTCCGCGGCGCGGGTGATTCAGACGGCCTACGAGATGGCCCGGCACTTCCCCATGATTCCGCCGCCGTCCGTGCTGATGCTGCAGATCGGCGTCAACCTGGCCCGGGAGCCGGAGCGGGCCCTGGCGGAGCTGTATGGCCTGACCGAGGAGGGCGACCCGCTATGACCGTCCCGTGCCACCCGGACCTGCACCGCCTGGCGCTTGCGGCTGCGGTGGATTCGCCTGCCTCCTTCTCGCTCCTCGGCCGTCAGATCACCACGGCCCCGCCCCAACTGCTGCGGCTCCTGGAAAGCGAACTCTACCACCGGCTTTACTGTGGGGCCACCGAGCCCGAAGCGCCGCAGACGGAGGACCCGGCGGAAGCCCTCACATTCATCGCCGCCCTCGCCAGGGCCAACGCCGGCACCGGCACCTGGGAGCCGGGATGGACGTTCCTGGGCCAGGCGGATGGCACTGCCGTCACGGTCGCCCGCGACGGCGTCACCTTCTGGACGGAGCGGAACCGGGTACGCACCGCCGCTGGCGACCTGACGCCCGGTGCGCCCTGCTCGGTCCGCATCGGCAAGGAGATGCGCCACCTCTTGTCCGGCTTCTACATGGCCCTTGGGGATATTCACCCCGAAGACGGCGCCGACGCGCCCCCGCCGCTGGTTCGGCTCTACTGGCACCTCACGCCGGACACTGCCATCCGATACATGCGGGAAGCGACCAGCCGGCTGAATGCGGCCCGTATTCCGTTCGAGACCAAAGTCGTCTCCAACCCCCGCCTGTACAGCCGCACGGACAGCGGCGTCCTTTACCTGCGGCGGGACGATTTCGGGCGGACCACCCCACTCCTGCAGACGATCTACCAGCGGGTAAGGGCAGGCCTGCTGCCCGAGGCGCCACTCTTCACCAAACCCCTTGCACCCGGACTGGCCCTGGCCGAAGACCCGGGGGGCGGGATCAGTTTCGGTCAGTCCCGCTGCCGCCTTGCCGCACAGGGCTTGTGGCAGGCCTACACGCAGGGGTTCGCCGAGCCGGACGCGCGCCTGAACGCCGTTGCCGAGGCGTTTCAGGCGGAAGGGCTCGACCCGGAACGCCCCTACCTGGAACCTGGCTCCGCCGACGACTATGCGCTGAACTTGGAAGCAGGGGAGTGATGCGAATGGCGTCGGATCTCCTCCTGGAAGCGGCCCGCCACATCGGCAGCCGCCTCTGCACGGAGGCGCTGGTCGACCGAACGGGGCGCCGCTGCAACTGGATGGGGCGGCACGACGTGGAGGATTCGCTGTTGGCCCGGTACTCGGTGCGCTCTGCGGCACTAGGGCCGGAGCTATACGGCGGCAGCGCCGGGGTGGCGCTCTTCCTGGCCGAACTTTATGGCCGCACTGGTGACGAATCGGTGCGGCAGACGGCCCGGGCGGCGATCCGCCGGTCCGTCCACTATATGCAGCGTCAGCCAACTGCCGCGTCCCCGCTCTCCTTCTTTGCCGGTCATCTGGGGATGGCCTATGTCGCCTGCCGTCTCATGGAGCTGGATCCGGAGGCTAACCTCGACCCCGAGGTGGCCTGGCTGATTGGCTGCATCCTGCAGGAGCGCTCCGAGCCCACTCCCCTGGATGTGATCAGCGGCTGTGCCGGGGCGATCGCCCCGCTGCTGTTGCTGGCCCGGCGTCCAGGCCTGGGCGAGCTGGCAGAGGCGGCGATCCGCTGCGGCGAGGAGATCTGCGCTGCTGCCCGCTGGGAGGACGGCCGCTGCTACTTTGAGTCGGCCCGCGTCATCGGCCAGGGCATGACGTCGCCGCCGGTGACCGGGTTCGCCCACGGCGCCTCCGGCCTTGCGCTGGCCCTGCTTGTGCTGTATGCGCATACTGGCACGGCCCGCTACCGGGATGTCGCCCGGGGTGCCCTCGCCTTCGAGGATTCGCTATACAGCGAAACGGACCGGAACTGGGTCGATACCCGTTTTCCCTATGTACAGGAGGATGGGGCGATCAAGGGCACGTTCCAGCACGGCTGGTGCCACGGCGCCCCGGGGATCGCGCTGGCCCGCCTCCACGGTGCCCGATTGGACCCTGCCATCGCCGCAGAGGCGTATGACAA
>JBLNEM010000289.1:0-5210 GCA_050262655.1 Mycobacterium leprae
GCTGCCATGCGCCCTGCGGTGGGGCTGATGGCGCTGGTGATCGCCAAGGCTGCCGCCGAAGGACTCAACGGAGCGATGTGACATGCTCCGGTCGGAACGGGGAACGCTGAAAGACAGAAACGCCGCACTCCACTTACCCTGAGGTGACCTACAACATGCCGACGCGCTCCCCGTGGCCCCTGCTCCTGGAACTGGCCGAACGTCTGGACGCCGCCCAAGTCGCCTATACCTTTGTGGAATCGACCGCGCTCATGATGCAGGGGGTAGCCGTTCCGCCCCTTGCCGCCATCGACCTGATCGTGCAGTGGGACCTGTTTGATGCCGTGCACGCCCTGTTCGCCGCGGACGGCGCCGGCCCCGTCGCGCAGACGGAGAACCGCGCTGCCTTCCAGTTCACCCGGGACGGCTTCACGGTGAACGTGGCCTGCCTCTACAACACCGTAGTCGCCGCCGATCCGGAGCGGGTGCCGGTGGCGCATGAAGGCCGACAGCTATGGGTGCGCTCGCTCCTCTCCTACCGGCGCCGCACCGCCCCCGGCGATCCGCACCGGGACCTGATCACCGCCCGGCTGCGCCAGCTTCAGGCCGACCTGACGGCGCACAATGCGGCAGCCTGGAGCCTCGAGCCCTACGACGCATGGGTGCAGCGCCACGGCAATCCACCCGAGCTGGCGGAGCGGTTGAAGCAGGAGCCGGCCGCCCGTCTGGCGTCGCTGCTCCCCTATCTGGGGGAGCTGAAGGGCAAGCGGGTGATCAACCTGATGGGCTCCCACGGCGCCAAGGCGGTGGCCATGGCCCTGCTGGGCGCCGAGGTCACCGTGGTGGACATCTCCCCGGAGAATGCTCGCTACGCCACGGCCCTGGCCGATGCCGCCGGCGTCCCCCTGCGCTATGTGGTGAGCGACGTGCTCGCCCTGCCGGGAGCGGAGCGGACCGCTGACTACGACCTGGTGCTGCTGGAACTGGGCATCCTCCACTACTTCATCGACCTGGAGCCGCTCACCCGGCTGGTGGCGGAGTTGCTGGCCGACCGCGGCCGGCTGGTGCTGCAGGACTTCCATCCCATCTCGAAGCTGATCAGCCTGAAGGGGCACAAACACAAGGTGAGCGGAAACTACTTTAACCCGCTGCCCGAACGGGTGCCGGTGGCCTATCACAAATACTCGCCCGGCGACCCTGCCGCCCCGTATGTGCTGGAGCGGCGGTGGACGCTGGGCGAGGTGGCGACGGCCGTGGCCGATGCGGGGCTGCACATCGAGCAGTTGGTGGAGGAGCCCAACACCCGGTTGGCCGATGTGGGGATTCCGAAAACCTTTACGGTGGTGGCCAGCAAACTGCCAAGGCCTGCCGCCCCCTAATGGATGGGTGGCGGCGGCTGCGGTGGTTGCTTTTGCGGCGGGGCGTGCTGCTGCCGGTGCTCCAGCGATTGCTCCGCCACGGCGCCCCCCACAATCGCGCCCACGATCGTCCCGGGCGGCCCGGCCAGCGACCCCAGTGCCGCGCCGGCCGCACCGCCGCCGACCCATGCCGCCCCCTCCGCCAGGTCGGGGCTGGGAATGCCCTTCATGGAACCGGTTTTTGCGCCCTGTGCGCCCGTGGCTGCCGCCTGTGCGGCCACCGGATCGGCCGGCGGCTCGTTGGCCAGCCGATTGGTGACCAGCGCCAGGGTACCGGCCAGGTAGCCCAGTCCCATCAAGGTCTCGGCCAGCATGGTCAACCGCGCCCACCAGCCGGTGGCCGTGACCGCGCCGAAGCCAGCCTGGATGAAGGTCAGCGTGCTGAAGTAAAGCAAGTCCGCCGCCCGCACCGTGTTGCTGGTGAACTGAACGCCCCCGGGGTCGATCCGTTCCACCAGGAAGAAGACCGCCGCATAGTAGGAGATCGTCACAAACGCCATACCCATGAGAAAGACATAGTCGATCTGGTCCACCCGTTCGGTCAGGACCATGCGCATCTCCGCACCCAACGGGTTAGCCACCAGCCAGACAAAACAGACGGTCCAGAGCACAAAGCCAACCGTCACCCCTAACGGCAGGCCGGACAACCCCCACCGGTTCGGCAGCATGCCCCTGAGCACGCCGTAATCGGCGGCAAAGAGCAGCGCCAGGTTGATCAGCGTGGTGCCGAAGACGGTCGCCCAGATCCTGGGGTAATGCCTCTTCTTGTTGTTCCGCAACGTTCCTGCCCTCCCCACCCCCCTAGTCTCCGGTCGGAAGCGGCCCGCTCATGCAGCGAATTGAAGATCAGAAGCGCAGGGTAGAGGATCAGGCCTGTACCGCAGGAAAAATCCGCATCATATCAACCATGTATTGACCAAATCTTTCATTTGTGTTACAACCAAAGTGCAGCTATTTGCACAAAGTGAGGCGTCAGCCATGAACCAGCAGGGCACCCTGACGATGCTTTTGATCGTCCCGTTGACCGCCGCCGTTCTGGGATGGGTCAGCTTGCTCAGCGATACCCCCGCCCGGCGGAGAAGGTCCCTGCCCTGGCTAGGGGCGATTGTGCTGCTCAGTCTGATGCCGGCCGGGGGCTATCTGGTGGCAGGGCGCATCGGCGAGCTGGTGGCTGGGGCTCTCTTCGTGCTGTGTGCGTTCCTCCTCATCGTCGGCAGTGGGTGGCGGTGGCGGAGGCGGGTTGACTAACTTCCAGACGAATCCATAACGCCGTCGGACACCGGTCCGGCGGCGTTTTCTGCTGCCTGCCGGGGCACCCCCCTTCCCATTTTCCAGGGATTTACCGTTGCCAGTCGGTGTGAGTTTTTGTTATGGTTGAGTTGTCTCACAGCAGAATCGGTACCCGCCTGATCGCTGAATCCCCTCGGGTTGAGGGGAACGGGGGAACCAACCGTGCAGTCTTTTTCGGCTGCACACTGGGGCAAATCTCATCCAGGGGCCGGGACGAAACGTCCGGGCAGGGAAGATGAGACGGGGCATGCTTTGCGCTCCGAGTCCGTCAGCTAACCTCGCAAGCGTGGTCAAGGTGGTGGGGCCGCGGGCATTACATAACTGCCCGGGGGCCCTGCTCCCGGGCTTTGCCATGCCTTCAGGCAGGTGCCACCCCCAATTCCGATGGAGGTGGACACATCCATGATCCGATTTGCAGTACTGGGCGCCGGACACGGCGGCATGGCGATCGCCGGTCACCTGGGTCTCCTTGGCTTCCCGGTTCGGCTCTGGGCCCGCAATACCCATGCACTGGCGGGGGTCGCCGCGGCTGGTGGCATCACCCTGGAGGGCGTCATCAGAGGTTTTGGCCCGGTGGAGGCCGCACCGGCACTGGCGAAAGCCGTGCAGGGCGCCGATACGATTCTCGTGGTGGTGCCGGCCTCGGCCCACGGCGAACTGGCCCGGCTCTGTGCGCCGCATCTGGAAGACGGCCAGAAGGTGCTCCTGCTGCCGGGCCGCACCGGCGGCGCCATCGAGTTCACGCAGGCGCTCCGGGCATCGGGCTGCCAGGCCGACGTACTGGTGGGCGAGGCCCAAACCTTCCTCTACGCCAGCCGTCGGACCGGAGAGGCTTCGGCGCAGATCTACGGCATCAAGAAGCGAGTGCTGGCGGCGGCGCTGCCCGCCCGGCGCACCCTGGAACTGCTGGCGGGAATCAAACCCGCCTTCCCGCAGTTCATGCCTGCCCGCTTGGTCTGGAAGACGTCGCTGGACAACATTGGCGCTATCTTCCACCCGGCGGTGGTGCTGCTGAACACCGGCTGGGTGGAGAGCACCGGCGGTGCGTTCCACCATTACACCGACGGCATCTCGCAATCGGTGGCGCAGTTCCTGGAGCAGTTGGACGCCGAGCGGGTCGCAGTGGCCCGGGCACTGGGGGTCGGGGCGCTGACCGCACGGGAGTGGCTGGAGGAGGTCTACGGCTCCCTGGGCGACTCCCTGCACGAGGCGATCCAACGGACCCCCGCCTACCGGGGCGTCCGCGCCACCGGCACCCTGAATCACCGTTATCTTTGGGAGGATGTGCCCACCGGCCTGGTGCCCATCGCCGAGTTGGGCAGGGCCTGCGGTGTCGCCACGCCGCTGTCCGACACGATCATCACCCTGGCCGGCAGCCTGTGCCGAACCGATTTCCGCCAATCCGGTCGCACCCTCGCCCGCCTCGGCCTGGAAGGGCTCTCCCCCGCACAGATCGGCCGCTATGCCATGGAAGGCGAGGTGACCGATCATGTCTGAGAAGCTGATTCTGGGCGCTGCCATCGGCGATTGCGTCCACGTGGGCGGGGTTGTCCGCTTCCTGCGGCTGGCGGAGGAGAACGGTTACACCGTGCGCTCTCTGGGTCCCGCCGTCCCGATCGAGCACCTGATTGACGAGGTGATCCGCTGGGACCCCGAGGTGGTGGCCGTCGGCTACCGGCTCACCCCGGAGGCCGGCCGACGGGTGCTGGAACACCTGGTGTTGGCTGCGGTACAGGCGGGCGTCGCCGACCGGCAATGGGTGCTGGGCGCCACCGATCCGGTGGCGGAGATCGGGCGGGAGATGGGCTTCTTCGATGCCGTCTTCGGCAGCAGCGACTCCTGGCAGCAATCGATCGACTACCTCCGGGGCGAGTCAGGGCCGGCGTTCACCGGCCCGCCGCCGCAGACGCTGGTCGAACGGATTCGGTGGCGGCAGCCCTTCCCACTCCTGCGCCACCACTTCGGCCAGCCGACGGTCGAGGCCACCGTGGCAGGGGTGGAGCAGATTGCCGCCGCCGGTGTGCTGGATGTGATCAGCCTGGGCACCGACCAGAACGCCCAGGAGCATTTCTTCCGCCCCGCGTCGATGGACCCGGCTCAGCACGGCGCCGGCGGCGTGCCGGTGCGCACTCGGGCCGACCTGACCGCGCTGAAGCAGGCCTCGGGCACCGGCAACTACCCGCTGATGCGCTGCTACGCCGGCACCCGCGACCAACTGGAGTGGGCGGAGTTGCTGCAGGAGACGGTGGGCAACGCCTGGTGCGCCATCCCCCTCTTCTGGTACAGCCGCCTGGACGGTCGCTCGGAGCGGCCGCTGACCGAATCGATCCCGGAGGTGCAGGCGGTGATGCGCTGGCACGGTGAGCGGGGGATTCCGCTGGAGTCCAACGAGAGCCACCATTGGTCCCTGCGGGATGCACCCGACACGATATCCGTGGCCGCCGCCTACATCGCAGCGTACAACGCCAAGCGCATGGGCGTGCAGGACTACGTCCAGCAGTTGATGTGGAACAACCCGCCGCT
>JBLNEM010000290.1:0-5692 GCA_050262655.1 Mycobacterium leprae
GGGACGCTCATCTTCGTTTCACTGGATTGGGACACAACACCCGAGCCGGTCGCTGCGGGGACGCTCATCTTCGTTTCACTGGATTGGGACACAACACCCGAGCCGGTCGCTACGGGGACGCTCAGCTTCGTTTCACTGGCAGGGGACAGAACACCTTAGCGGTCCGCTGCGGTGACACTCAGCTTCGCTTTGCGGGGTTGGGACAGAACTCCCTCGCCAGTCGCGGGTAAAGCAAGAGACCGGGCTGCTTTGGCAGTCCGGTCTCCTTGTGTGGGGGTTACAGTTCCAGCAGCACCTTGGGTGCTGTGGTCAGGTTTTCGCAGCCGCCGGGGGTGATGTGGACCATGTCTTCGATGCGGACGCCACCCCAGCCGTTGATGTAGATGCCGGGTTCGACCGTTACGATCATGCCGGGTTCCAGTACCCAGGGGGAGGCGGGGGCGAGGCGGGGGTCTTCGTGGATGAAGAGGCCCACGCCGTGGCCCAGGGAGTGGGTGAACTTGTCGCCGTAGCCGGCGTTGCCGATGATGCTCCTGGCCAGGCGGTCCAGTTCCTCGCCGCGTTTGCCCGGGCCGATGGCATCCAGGGCCCTCAGTTGGGCATCCAGCACCGTCTGGTAGACCTTGCGCTGCTCCTGGCTGGCCTTGCCCAGGACGACCGTGCGGGTGAAATCGGAATAGTACCCGTCGACGATGGCGCCGATATCGAAGGTGACGAAATCGCCCTGCTCCAGCACCCGCTGCGTGGCCTGGCCGTGGGGCAGCGCGGCCCGCGGCCCTGAGACCAGCACGAAGTTAGCCTTGATCCGCTCGGCGCCCAGGCGGCGCATGTAGTACTCCAGTTCCACCGCAAGGTCAGCTTCCTTGACCCCGGGCCTGATCACCGGCAGCAGTTCATCGTAGGCCCGCTCGGTGATCTGCAGGGCACGGCGGATGCTCTTCACCTCAGTGGCATCCTTATACAGGCGCAGCCGCTCCACCAGTCCCGCAGCGGGGGTGAGCGCCGGAGCGGTCACCGCGGCCTGCAGGGTGGCAAGGCCTTTGACCGTCAGGAAATCGTCTTCATAGCCCAGGTGGGTTACCCCTGCGGTCAGGCGGGCGACCGTAGCCTCGATGCTACCTTCCTGCAAGACGCAGGTGAAGTCGGGGCAGCCCTGCCGGGCGATCTCCAGGTAGCGGTTGTCGGTGATCAGGTACGCGTCGGTTCCGGTTACCAGGAGAGCGCCGTGGGAACCAGCAAAGCCGGACAGGTAGCGGCGATTCTCGGGCTTCCACGCCAGGAAGCCGTCCAGCCCTGCTTGAGCCATCGCCTGACGCAGCTTAAGGAGCCGCTGGAGCATCGAAGTTCACCCCGTATTCTTAATGAAGTGGCGGCAGGAAGTGGATGACCGCCCAGAAGTGGGCCAGGCTGCCCGCCATGATGAACAGGTGAAAGATCTCATGGAAGCCGAAGCGCTCGGGAATCGGGTTGGGCCACTTGGTGGCATACAGGACCGCACCCACCGTGTAGAAGAGACCACCGATCAGCAGCCAGAGGAAGCCCGCCGGCAGGACGGCCATCAGCGGCTTCATGGCCATGACGATCAGCCAGCCCATGGCCACGTAGAGGCCGGTGTACAGCCAGCGGGGCGCCTGCATCCAGAACAGCTTCATGAACAGGCCGCCGATGGTGAGCCCCCAGATTACGCCGAAGATCGACCAGCCCCACGCGCCCCGCAGGGCGATCAGGCAGAAAGGGGTGTAGCTGCCGGCGATCAGCACGAAGATCATGATGTGGTCCACCTTGCGCAGGGCGAGGTCGACCCGTTCGGACAGGTTCAGCCAGTGGTAGGTTGCGCTGGCCGTGTACAGCAGAATCAGGCTGGCGCCGAAGATGGCGAAGGAGACTACGTGCCAGACGGTACCAGCGTGGACGGCCACATAGAGCAAGCCCACGAGGCCGGCAATGGAGAGGAGGGCACCGACGGCATGGGTCAGGGCACTGACGGGATCCTTGGGGAACCACTTCATGCAGATTCGCTCCTTTATTCGGCGGGGCCTGCTTCCACTTCGCCAAAGAGGTCGCCGAGGACAATGGCGAACACCTTGAAGGCGGCCTGCATCTTGGTCTTCATGCCCTGTCGGGACGACTCCAACTCGGCAATGCCCTTTTCGGTGAGGCGGTAGAGCCGCTGTGTGCGCTTGTCCGGGTCTTCCCAGTTGCCTTCGACCCATCCCTGCTTCTCAAACTTCCGCAGCAGGGGGTAGATGCCGCCGGTACTGGGCTGCCAGAGACCGCCGGTGCGGTTGCCGATCTCCGTGCAGATCTCGTTGCCGTTGCGGGGGCGGTCGGCCAGGAGCCAGAGCACATAGACCGGGAGCAGGCCCCGGGTGAGCACCTGACCGACGATTTCGCTGGTCTCACGGGATGCCTTCAGCTCTTCGAGCCGACGCTGATACTCCTCTTTGAGCCGTCGCTCTTCTGCTTCCCAGTCGGCGACGAACTGGTCCTTCTCTTTTGCCATAGGCTGCCTCCACTACTGCCAATCTCTGTGCCTAGAATATCACTACTGCGAACATCTTGCAATAGAGATTCGCACGACTGCGTATACGCGGTAGTGCGAATCCGTCGCCGCCCCGACAGCGGCCGCTGCGTGGCAGACTGATTACAATATGATAGAATCATTTGAGACAGTACATAAGTGGATGATCAAGGAGTGGCAGAAGCATGGCAACGGAGCAGCCTACGTGGACCGAATCGGACTCAGCGGGATTCCTGGCCTTCAGCGAGATCATTACGCCCTCTCGTTCGGAGCAGCTGGCGTTGCTGGCCGACCTGGTCCCGGGCGAGGTGGATGAGGCGTTCCAGTTCGTCGAACTCGGCTGCGGTGGGGGCCTGATGGCCGCCTACTTGCTGCAGCGTTTCCCCCGGGCGCGGTATCTGGGCCTCGACGGATCGCAGACCATGCTGGATGCCACCCGGGACCGCCTGGCGACTGAAGCCGGTCGGTTTGCCCTGCGGGCGTTCCGGCTGGAGGATCTGGCCGGCTGGAGTGCAGGCCTGCCCGCATCGATCCGCTGCCTCTTCTCCTCGCTGGTGATCCACCACCTGCCGGATTCGGAGAAGCAACGGCTGTTCCAGAAGGCGTACGATCTGCTGGAACCGGGGGGCGCCCTGCTGCTGATCGACGTCGTGCTGCCGGCTCTGGAGCGGGGGCAGCGGGCGATTGGACGCAACTGGGAGGCCATTGTCCGGGAGCAGTCGCTGTCGGCGACCGGATCGCTGGCCGCTTACAACACGTTCAAGCAGGAGGGCTGGAACTGCTACACCGATCCTGACCCCATCGACCGGCCGGCCCCGCTGTTCGCCCAACTGCAGTGGCTGGCGCAGGCGGGCTTCACCGGCGTGGACTGCTTCTGGCAGCGTGGGGGGCACGCCCTTTTCGGCGGCTACAAACCTTTGTGACAACGGAGGGCTCAGCGATGGAGATTACCCTCGAAGAAGGCAGCCTTGAAACAAGGCCGATCTTCCGCAACCTGATGCAACTGTATCAGTACGACGTGAGCGAGTACGATGATGCCCTGCCGGATGATGAGGGGCGCTTTCCCTATCCACTACTGGAGCGCTACTGGATACCCGAAGGGATTGGCGCAGAAGGTCGGATCCATCTCCTGGTCCGGGTGGACGGGCGACCGGCCGGTTTTGTCCTGATCAACACCATCGGCAAGGGCCGGCCGGATGTGGATCACCACATGGCCGAGTTCTTCATCATGCGGCGGTGGCGGCGGCAGGGCGTCGGCCGGACGGTGGCCACGCAGGTCTTTCGCCGCTACCCCGGCCGTTGGGAAGTGCGGCAGGAGGCGGGAAACCTTCCGGCACAGCGATTCTGGCGGTCGGTGATCGGCGGGTTTACCGGCGGGCGGTTTGAAGAGGTGCAGTACCCCGATTGGGATGGGCCGGTGCAGGTGTTCGACGCCACATAAGCAGAGCCGCTGAATCCACCAGGGGTTGGTGAATTCAGCGGCTCCTTTGTTGCGGCTCACGACCCCAGCAGTTCGCCCACCGCCTGCTCCACCAGGGCGGGCACGTCGGCTTCGGGCACCCGGGCCAGGTCCGCCAGGGTGCGGCCCTGCGCCAGCAGATGGCCCACCACCCGCCAGCCGGTCCAGTAGGCCTCACGGATCAGTCCCGTGCTGCCGCTGCCCATGGTGAAGCGGAACTGTACATCGGGGTCGGCTGTGGTCAGGTAGGGGCGGATACCCGAGAGAATCGCCTGCTCCCGCTCCCGGCACTGCGGCACCCAACCCGGATCGTTGTGGCTGACATAGGCCGTCTCCTGGTGACCGGGGGTGACGACCGCCGACAGGCGCATGGCCAGCCCTTCCATCAGGACGAGGTACCCTGTTGCGACGCCGTAGGCATGCTGGCAGCCGGAGAGTTGCTGGTGGAGGGCATGGGTGAACTCGTGGGGGAGGAAGATGGAGGCCGACACCGGGTCGCCAACCTCCACCGGGTACCAGACGTAAGGCACGCCCTCGTGGGTATAGGCGAAGGGATTATTCTCGAAGTTGCCGACGAAGAGGCCGAGGACCACCTGAAGGTCGTCGGTGAACCCTAACTGCGCACTGACCGCGTCCAAGAGGGGTCGGGGATCGGGCTGGAAGCCGGCCGCACCGGCCTGGATGCGCTCCAGCGCCTCGGGGTAGCGATGGAAGCTCTCATCCAGCATCCGCCGGGCTTGCCTGAGGCCCTCTTCCGTGGGCGGAATCGCTGCAAAGCGGTAGTGCTCCTGCCAGAGGGCCCAGCGCCGGTCGGGGTCGGTCTCGCCCCTGGCCAGGTCGTAGAAGGTGAGGAACCGCGGGGTCAGGTCAAACAGCTTCAGGGTGGCTGGCATATGTAGGCTGCTCCTTCACGCAAATAAGATAGGTCTGTTCATCATTCGGCGGCACGCGACTTCGTACCTGCCGGTCTGGGAAGGGGACACCGGGGGCTGCTCCGTGCGAGTGCCCCCGGCGCCGTTCCTTATGATGCCTGGCTTTCCTGTTCAGCCCCCCAGAGCGGCCACTCGGTGCGGTGGCGCTTGTTGCCGATCAGTTCGATCCGCTGGCCGATGAAGAAGCCTACAAGGCTGGCCAGGAAGATCGGGATGGCGCCGTCGAAGCCGACCAGCGCCAGGACGATCAGGGCTGAGGCCAGCGGGGTGTGGGTGGCGGCGGCGTTGAAGGCAGCCATGCCGGCAGCCATGGCCAGAACAGGATCCGTACCCGGTACCAGCATGGCGACCAGCTTGCCGGCCACGGCGCCCATGAACATGTGTGGGATGATCAGGCCGCCCTGCCAGTGACCCTTGATGGTGATCGAGGCCGCCAGCATTTTGGCCAGGAGCATCCCCAGGAGGAGCACCACAGGGAAGGAGCCGCTGACCACCTGGTTGATCTGATACCGGCCGTAGAAGTAGGTGGGCGGGAAGGCGGCGCCGAGCACGCCGATCAGCAGACCCGCAACGGTGGTCTTCAGCCAGATGGGCACCTGGAGCACTTCAAATCCGGCGCCCACGCCGCGGAAGATATGGGAGTACAGCAGCGCCGCGAGGCCCGCTGCCACGCCGACGCCCAGCGCCGCCCCTTCGTCCGCCAGACGGGAGGGGACGAAGGCGCCCAGATGCCAGGTGGGCGCCAGGTTGAGGTGGAGCAGCAGGGCCATCACCAGGTAG
>JBLNEM010000291.1:0-17505 GCA_050262655.1 Mycobacterium leprae
GTCCGCCTGCTGGCGCAGGCTGCGGGGCTGCTGGCGGAGGCTGCGGGGGCTACCTGCGGGGCTACCTGCGGGAGGGCTGGCGGGGCTGCTGGCGGAGGCTAGCGGCGGGGGGGGCTGGCAGGGCTACCTGCGGGAGGGCTGGCGGGGCTGCTGGCGGAGGCTGGCGGCGGGGCTGGCGGCGCTACCCGGAGGAGCAAGCTTGTGGGCGTCGGGACTACCCGGGGCGATCGGACCTTTGGGTTCTCCTTCGGTCTGCCAGATTGTCCCCGGGGTGGTGGCAGGCAGGGGCATCAGGCGAGTGCTTCCGGCTACCGTACTAGGTAGGGATTTTCGTCTGTGACTGCCTGGGACGGAGCAGAAA
Source organism: Mycobacterium leprae (assembly GCA_050262655.1). Lineage (GTDB taxonomy): Bacteria > Bacillota > Sulfobacillia > Symbiobacteriales > Symbiobacteriaceae > DASXVX01. The sequence goes on from JBLNEM010000291.1 coordinate 362, forward strand.
CCTGAGAGGGAGATGAGAAAAGTAGATTTTGGGCAACAGCGCAGAGGTCTGGGTTGTCCAAATCTGCGTTTTCCCGTTCTCCTGAACCGAGTTATGTCGCCTTGGGTGGGCGAATCGGGGGGGTAAGCTGCCCAGAAGGTGGAGAGAGGCAGCTATGATACGGGGGAGGGTACCGAACATGCCAAATTGGGGGGTGAAACGGCAGTTTTGACGCGGTCGATCCGTCGGGTTGACGACCAAACCTGCATTTTCCCACAGGATGCAGTAGGGCGGCGGGGCGAATCCGCTGACAGTGGCACAGCGGTTAGCCTGAGACGGGTTGGCTTGGGAGGATGAGCCACGTGTGGGAAGGAATGAGCGGGGAGGCCATTAAGTCCAGGGTAGTGATGGTCCCAGCAAGTCTGCTCCTCGATCGGCGGGTGACGGCATCGGCCAAGTTGCTCTGGATGCTGTTGGATGCCAGCCAACTGCACCCCAACTGCTCCCCCGATTTGATGCGGGCGCGCCGGGCCCTGGGCAGAAGCACCATTAGGCGGGGCTTGGAGCAGTTGGACCGGGCTGGCTGGCTAAAAGATGGGCGGGTTGGCGGACAGCGTGAAGCGGAAAACCGCCTGGCCGTGTCGTGGGACCTTCTGTTGGATCCGCATCCGGGCGCCAAGGCCAAAGTGTTGTACGGCGTCCTGCAACAGCTGCCGAAGGATAACTCGTTTACCTATCTAGAACTCGGCGCCATTGTGGGGGCAAGCCCAAACACTGTGCGCATCGCACTTGGCGAACTGGTTACCCACCACTGGCTCAACCTCACCCGGCAGGGCAAGCACGGCCCCATCCACTTCACCCTCCGCAATCCTTGCGCCGAGAAGCGGGAGACGGAGTTGCTATACGCCAGGGCTCGGATGGAGGAGTGCGACTATCGGGGAGAGGCCATCATGCGAGAGTTTCTCTCCCTGATCGTGGACTCCGACGAGTACCAGGACAACGCTAGACCCGTGTGGTTGGTTTATCCCTTGACTGGCGAGCCGTTGGAGTTGGACCGCTATTATTACGTGCATAAGGTAGCATTCGAGTTTCAGGGTTCCCAGCACTATGGGCCGACCGAACGCTTCCCCGACGAGCGCAAGGCGTGTGAGCAGCGGACCCGTGACCTGGTCAAGGCAGCACTTTGCAACGAGCGGAAGGATGAAGTACGGCTGATCACCCTCACGGGGGCGGACTTGTCGGTCGACGCCATCCGCCGCAAGGTGGAAGGGTTGCTCCCATTGCGGGATCTGACCGGGCATGAGTTGTTGCTCTCCTACTTGGAGACCGCCGGCCGTGGGTACCGCCGCAGCATGGAGAAGGGGCAGCGGTGAAACCGTCAGCAGAGCGCAGGAGGACGCACCTGACATCTCAGGTGCGTCCTCTGCTACGCCGGCAAGGCCTCACGTCCGATGCGCATGAGGCAGACCGGGCCGGGCTCGTCGGGGTGATCGATCTCCCGGACCCGCTGGAAACCGGCCTTCTCATACGCCCGCAGGGCGCTTGGGTTGCGCGCTTCCGGGGTGATCACGCAGCTGGCGATCCGGGGGTCGGCAAAGATGATCTGGTCGACGAAGGCCCGCAGCATGTGACTGCCCAGGCCCTTGTGGAGGTACTCTTCATCGCCGATGAAGACGTCCAGGCTCGCGGCCTCCTCCTGCAACTCCAGGTACTGGGCGTAATCCGGATAGCTGCGCCAGAGGTAGGTCTGTATGTACCCGATGGGCGTCTCGCCGTAGGTGATGATGTACGAGGTGGTTGGGTCTTCACCCTTGACCCGGGGCTCATATTTGGCCACCACGGCGGCATACGGGGTCTCCTCACCGTGGCCGTAAAAGTCTTTCACCGTGGGGGTCTCGTTCAGCCAGCGGTGAATGAGGGGGAGGTCGGCCATGGTCAGTTTGCGAAAACCGATCTGGTGCGGATCAAGCATGGGGCGGCAACTCCTTCTCACATAGATACTCACCAACCTCAACCAGTTCGTGCAGATAGGACGACTCGACCGCATGGCGCAGCAGCGACAGGTGGCCGGCGCCGTAGATCACGAGGATTCGATCAGCGGGCGAGGTGGTGAGCCGCTTCAGGTTGGCGAAGATCCGCAGGTTGCGGTTAATCCACCAGCCCGATATATAGTCAGCCATCCAGTAGTCGCCGGGCTCCCCATCGGGCCAGGCCAGGTAGAGACCATGGTCCAGGCGGACGCGCTCGGGACTGTTGATATACGCCAGGTACTCCATGAGGGTGTGCGACGCCTGCAACTGCGCATCGTGGCGGAACAGGGCGGTATACCGTTCCCACCACTTCGGGTCGTGAAGCAGGCGATGGAAGTTCTCCTCGGTGTACCCCCGGCTCTGGATGTAGGCCGTCATCTGCTCCTCGGATTCGTAGAAGCGCCCCCAGGCATCGATCGGGTAAAGCTTATCGTGGCCCAGCCGTGCCGCCAAGCGAAAGCCCAACTGTTGAATCTCGTTAGCCGTCAGGGGAGATGCCCCCGACCGGTAGGCGTGGTACCGCTGGTTAACCCGCTCTTCGGCATCCAATGGCGCCTCGACGGCGATCTTGGTGGGCGCAAAAGCGGCCAACCGATCGACCACGGCGGCGATCTCTGCCTGGCGCTGGGGCGTTGTCATGTCGACCTGCAGGTTAAGGGCGTCGAGACCGGGGTTTGCGAAGTGAAAGGTGCCCAGGAGCATCACCTTCGCCCGTTCGCCCAGGCCCAGGATGCGTGCGGCTTCGTTTGCGATCATGTTCAGTACTCCTTAGTGTTGCTTGGCCTCCGGCAGGGTCGTCTCATCGGTCTTCACGATCGTCCAGGCGCCGCCCTGGCGCTCCAGGTAGAGCAAGAGCTGCAGGGCTCCGCCGGAACGCTTGAACTCTCGGGTCAGGTACAGTTCCGTGCCGTTGATCAACAGGACCGCCCGGTCGCCATCCTCCTGCACCAGGAAGCGCTCGTAGGTTGCTGAATCGATGTCACCATCAATCACCTGAAGCGCACGGTAGCGTGCGAGAACGTCTGCCTCGGCGTTCACTCCCGTTTGGGCGTTGGTTCCTTCCCGCAGTGCCGGATACTGCGCCCACAACTTGGTCAGGTCGCCCGTAATCACCGCTTGCTTGCGGAGATAGAAGTAACGATTCAGCACGGGTTCAAACTCGGCCCTCTGCTGCGGCGTATGTACGGCGAGCCCCGGGGGCGCATTCGGCGGGACCGAACCGGTGAGCGGCGGCGTGCACCCCATCACCAGTGTGAGACACAGGGCGACGGCGATCAGCCATGGTTTCATACGCATCCCTCCCTGATACTCCATTGGACGTGGCACCTCCGCCTGTGGTTCCGTTCACCGAAAGCAGGCCTTGCGGCCCATGCCATGGAAGTCTAGTGGGAAAGCTACCGCGGAGGAGAAATGAACGTGCGTAAATGGGAAGTGGTGTCCGCCATTGTGGCAGCCGGTGTGGTGCCGGTCCTGCGGGCCGACAGCACCGATAAAGCAGTGCGTCTGATCGAGGCGATCGCCGCCGGCGGGGTGCAGACGATCGAAGTGACCATGACGGTCCCCGGTGCGCTGCAGACCCTGGAAAAGGCGGCGTCTACCGGGCTGCTGGTCGGCGCCGGCACGGTGCTGGATGCGGAAACAGCCCGCCTCTGCATCATGCAGGGCGCCGAGTATGTCGTCACCCCCGGCTTCTTCCCCGAGGTGATCCGGATGGCCCACCGGTATCAGAAGCCTGCCCTTGTGGGCTGCCAGACCATCACCGAGATCACCCAGGCGATGGAATCCGGGGCGGACATCATCAAGCTGTTCCCCGGCAGCCATCTGGGGCCCGAATTTCTGAAGGCCGTGCGGGGACCGCTGCCCCAGGCGCCCTGCATGCCGACCGGGGGCGTCAGCCTGACCACGGTCAAACCCTGGATTGAGGCAGGGGCGGTGGCGGTTGGCGTCGGCGGCGAATTGACCGGTCCGGCGGCCAAGGGCGATTACGCAGCCGTCACCAGTCTGGCCCGCCAGTTTATTGCAGCTTTGAAGGAGGCCCGGCATGAATAAGGCATCGATCAACGAAACAACCTGGTCCGGCGTCCCGGCCCTGCGCCTGAGCGGCTGCGGTGCACATGAATGGTCAGCCCTGCTGGTGCCCAGCCTGGGTGGCAATCTGATCTCCCTGGTGGTGGACGGCCGTGAACTGCTCCGCACCCCGCCCGATGCCGAGGCGGTGCGGGCGAAGCCGGCCCGGTGGGGGATCCCGATCCTGCTGCCGCCCAACCGCATTGCGAAGGGGCGCTTCCGCTTCAACGACCGGGAGTACCAGTTGGAGATCAACTCCGGCGACAACCATTCCCACGGGTTCATCCTGCGGCGGCCTTGCGCCGTGGCTGAGAGTCGTGTGGATGGAGACGCAGCCGCTGTGACGATCACCTTCCGCGCTGCGGACTACCCCGAAGTGATGGCCCAGTTCCCGCACCCCTTCATCTTCACGATTACGTACCGCCTGAATGGCGAGCGGCTGCACTGCACCACCCAGATTGCCAACGAGGGCAGCGAGCCGATGCCTTTCGGTCTGGGCTTCCATCATTACCTGGCCGCCCCTGATGACGGCACCAATCGTTACTTAATCCGTCTGACCCCCGCCCAGAAGTGGGAGATCAGCCCCGACCTGCTCCCCACCGGCCGTTTCACAACTCCGGAGGGTCCCCTCGATCTGAGCACCTGGCAACCCCTCCACGCCGTCCGCCGGGATGGCGGCTACCGCCTCACCACCCGTGAGGCCGATGGCTGGAGCCGGTTCGAGCTAAAGGATCAGACCACCGGCCAATTGCTCACCATGCGGGCCGGCCCCGAATACGGCCACTGGGTCATCTTCAACGGTACCCCCGGTTTCGAGGGCTTCATCTGCCCCGAACCCTACACCTGTATGACCAACGCCTTCAACCTCGACCTCCCCGGGGAAGTCTCCGGGATGGCTGTGGTAGCCCCCGGCGAGCACCGCCCCGCCGGCGAGTGGGAACTAATCTGGAGTTAGCTCGGGCTACCGTGGCTCCGGCTCACAAAAGTCCAGATGATCTCGGTACGTGCATGCGTAGCGAAGGCGTCACGCGTCGTGATGGTTCCACTGCAAATTTCCCGTTGCTTCGAACGGCATCTGGGAAAATATCGTGGAACCCAGAGCTTCCCATGATTGAGATCGCTCAGACTGCGAGAATCGCACCGGAGGTGCCCGTCCGGCAGTTGGTCTCATAACGCGGTGCCGTTTGGTCCAGTTTTGCCTGCCTCGGGTCGGCGTCTTCAGTCTCATACGTCAGTGCGGCTGCATGGCCCATTCACTGGGGCAGCAGTCGCACTCTTTCTTTCAAGGGGAACTGCAGACTGTTCCAGGTCGTCAGATTATCTGAAGGCTGGTATATCGGCCACCAAACGACCAAAGGCGGAGTACCATGCGGCCGGTTCTATCCGAAGAAGGGAAACAACAGCGGAATGCAATCAGCGGCTACCGCACCGTAAGCATCACCGCCGCAGGGTGGGTGTGCTTATGGTAAACACGAACGCAGCACCTTCAAAGGGAAAGGGTAAAGGTGGTTTGATTGTCGCAAAACCCGTTGTGGCTTTATTGGGCGCAACAGATTCAATCAATCGCTCAGGCTGGGCTCACGTACAGTAAAGACCCCTATGACCAAGAGAGATTTGAGCAGTTGCGCGGGATTGTGAGCGACATAATGGCAAGACACACGGCCGTCCCGCAAAACATCTTATCAGAGGCACTAACAGCCGAGGTGGGTTACTTGACCCCCAAGGTCGATGTACGGGCGGTAGTGTTTAACGCTCAGGGTGAACTGCTCTTGGTACGCGAGAGAGGGGAAGGGTTGTGGTCCTTACCCGGAGGGTGGGCCGACGTTGGCGAGAGTCCCGGTGAGGTGGTTGCTCGGGAGGTGTCCGAGGAGTCCGGGTATCGGGTAAGACCCGTGAAAATGTTAGCAGTCTTCGATAGGGCCAAACACGCCCATCCCCCCTTGATCTGGTATGTGTACAAGATGTTTATCCGCTGTGAACTCGTCGCTGGCACTCCTCGCGGCAGCCTAGAAACGGATGGAACCGCCTTTTTTGACCGTTCCCGCATCCCGGCTTTGTCATCGAGCCGCGTCACAGTAGCCCAAGTCCGGAGGATGTTTGAGCACTACGATAACCCCAATTTGCCTACGGACTTCGACTGATCTCGGAAAAATCCGGGGCATTACATAAGCTGTACCTTGATGCTTGGGCCTTTGCGTCATCGGGCCAGTTTGAAAGCGCTAGAGCGGCCGCCGTGAATGAACGGCGGCCGTAATTATATGCACTCACAGATGAGCGCCTAGGCACCGGCCTTTTGCACTCTCATAGCGGGACCCTTGCTTTGTCGCCCCGTGGTGGGCCAAGCCGTGGGCAGGGGTGAGGGCAGGGGGTGGGCAGGGCCAAGAGGATGCCGAAGGCGACGACAAGGGTGTTGGTTCCGCGGCCGCCAAACGAAGTCGGGCGTTCCCGCAGCGACTGGCCAGGGTGTCATGTCTCCGCCAGTAAAACGAAGCTGAGCGCCCGCCGGCGGAGGGGATGCCCACGTAGTGACCCGCACAGGCCCGACGGCGGAGGCGATGCCCACGTAGTGACCCGCACAGGCCCGCCGGCGGAGGGGATGCCCACGCCTCCCCCACGCCTCCGCCCGCGTAGGGGACGCCAGCGGAGTACAAACACCGCTCTTCCGTCGGTGGCATAAACCAGTAGTGTTGAACGACACGGCAGGAGAGAGGAGATTCCGCTTGAAGCTCAGGCAATGGAAAGCAGCCTGCCTCGCATTGATTGCGGTGTGCGGGCTGGCTGGCTGCAGTTCCGGCAATGCCGGCAGCAACGGGGCAAAGGGGAGCAGCACGGCGACGGTGCAACTGCTGAACGTCTCTTACGACCCAACCCGGGAGCTATATCAGAAGTACAACGAGGCCTTTACCCGGTACTATAAGGCGAAGACCGGCCAGACCGTGGAGGTCAAGCAATCTCATGGCGGGTCGGGCACACAGGCCCGGTCGGTCATTGACGGACTCGAGGCCGATGTGGTGACCCTGGCCCTGGCCTACGACATAGACGCCCTGGCTCAGGCGAAGCTGATCCCCAACGACTGGCAGAAGCGGTTGGCCAGCAACAGTTCGCCCTATACATCGACCATCGTCTTCCTGGTCCGCAAAGGGAACCCCAAGGGCATTCACGATTGGAACGATCTGGTGAAGCCCGGCATTTCCGTGATTACGCCGAACCCCAAAACCTCCGGCGGTGCCCGGTGGAACTATCTCGCCGCCTGGGGCTACGCCCTGAAGCAGCCCGGTGGCAACGCAGCCAGGGCGAAGGAGTTCGTGCAGGCCCTTTACAAGAACGTCCCGGTGCTCGATTCCGGCGCTCGGGGCTCAACGACCACCTTCGTGGAGCGGGGCATCGGCGATGTCCTGATCTCCTGGGAGAACGAGGCCTTCCTGGCCATCAACGAGCTGGGCAAGGATAAGCTGGAGATGGTGGTCCCCTCCGTCAGCATTCTCGCCGAACCCCCGGTGACCGTCGTCGACAAGGTCGTTGATCGGCGGGGTACCCGTGCGGTGGCGCAGGCATATCTGGAGTACCTGTACTCCGAAGAAGGCCAGGAGATTGCCGCCCAGAACTACTACCGCCCTCGCATGCCGTCTGTTGCGAAGAAGTACGAGAATCAGTTCCCGAAGGTGCCAATGTTTACGGTCGACGAGCTCTTTGGCGGCTGGCAGAACGCCCAGAAGACGCATTTCGGCGATGGCGGCATCTTCGACCAGATCTATCAGAAGAAGTAGCTGTCGAAGTGACAGGTAACCCGGCGCGAGGCGGCCAGAGCATCCTGACCGCCTCCAGCCCATGCCTCACGGAAGGAGTTCCACCATGCGCCTGAAACAGCGCAGCGTGTTGCCCGGATTCGGGCTTTCGATGGGGTTCACCCTGCTTTACCTGAGCCTGCTGGTGCTGATTCCGCTGTCGGCGCTCTTCCTGAAGGCGGCGGCGTTAACCTGGAGTCAGTTCTGGGCCACCGTGACCTCCCCGCGGGTCATGGCCGCTTACCAACTATCCTTCGGCGCTGCGCTGGTCGGAGCGGCTGTGAATGCGGTCTTTGGGCTTCTGGTGGCCTGGGTTCTGGAACGCTACTCCTTCCCGGGAAGGCGGATCATCGACGGGCTGGTAGACCTGCCCTTTGCGCTGCCAACCGCCGTCGGCGGCCTGGCGTTGACCGCCACCTACGCACAGACCGGATGGATCGGCCGGTATCTCGAGGCGCACGGCCTCAAGGTGGTCTATACGCCGCTCGGCGTGATGGTTGCGCTCACCTTCATCGGCCTGCCCTTTGTGGTGCGGACGGTACAGCCCGTGCTGCAGGACCTGGAGGCGGAGGTGGAGGAGGCGGCGGCCACCCTCGGCGCCAGCCGCTGGCAGACCTTCCGGCGGGTCGTCCTCCCGGCGCTGCTGCCGGCTGTGGTGACGGGGTTTACATTGGCTTTCTCCAGAGCCCTCGGTGAGTATGGCTCTGTGGTTTTCATCTCGGGCAACATGCCCATGCGGACGGAGATCACGCCGCTCCTGATCATGACGAAACTGGAGCAGTTCGATTATCCCGGTGCCACGGCGATCGCCGTGGTGATGCTGGGCATCTCCTTCGTCCTGCTGTTGGCCATTAACATTCTCCAATGGTATAGCAACAAGTACCGACGGCTCACCTGAGCCTGGGGAGGTGAACCGATGGCTGGTCTGGCGACCTTCACCCCGGCCACCGGGGCAAAAAGTCGGGTCTGCACCGAACCGGCCCTGATCCGTTGGCTGTTAACCGGCCTGGCGCTCCTGTTCCTGCTCCTCTTTCTGGTGGCGCCGGTGGGCGTTGTCTTTTCTGAGGCGTTCAGCAAGGGCGTTCTCGGCTACTGGCGGGCGATCAGCGACCCCGCCGCGCTCTCCGCCCTGCGCCTCTCCGTGCTGGTGGCTGCCTTCGCCGTTCCGCTGAACCTGCTGTTCGGCCTGGCGGCAGCCTGGGCCATCGCCAAGTTCCATTTCCCCGGCAAGAACCTGCTGATCACCATCATCGACCTGCCGTTTGCAGTCTCGCCGGTCATCTCGGGCCTGATCTTCGTGCTGCTGTTCGGCTCCACCGGGCTCGCCGGCCCCTGGCTGATGGCCCGCGGCATCCGCATCGTCTTCGCCGTGCCGGGGATCATCCTGGCCACTGTCTTTGTCACGTTCCCCTTCATCGCCCGGGAACTGATTCCGCTGATGCAGGCGCAAGGCGCTGAAGAAGAGGAGTCGGCCATTGCGCTGGGCGCCAACGGTTGGCAGACCCTGGTCCGGGTGACGCTGCCGAACGTGAAATGGGGACTGCTCTACGGCGTGATCCTCTGCAACGCCCGGGCGATGGGGGAATTCGGCGCTGTCTCCGTAGTCTCCGGCCACATCCGGGGCGTGACCAATACCCTGCCGCTCCATGTTGAGATCCTGTACAACGAGTACAACTTCGCCGGTGCGTTTGCGGTTGCGTCCCTGCTCGCCCTGCTGGGCCTGGTGACGCTGGTGGCGAAGACGTTGCTGGAATGGTGGGCAGGGGGATCATTAACAGACCGGAGCGATGGAAGATGAGCATCGAAGTCCGTAACCTGGTGAAGCGATTTGGCTCCTTCGCAGCCCTCAAGGAGGTCAGCCTCCAGGTTCCCGATGGGGAACTGATGGCCCTTCTGGGGCCTTCGGGCTCGGGCAAGACGACGCTGCTCAGGACCATTGCCGGTCTGGAGATGCCCGATGCCGGTTCCATCCTCTTTGACGGCAAGGATGCAACCACCCAAACCGTGCGGGAACGCCGGGTTGGTTTCGTGTTCCAGCATTACGCCCTGTTCCGCCACATGACGGTCTTCGAGAACGTCGCCTTCGGTCTGCGGGTCCGGCCCAAGGCGGCACGCCCGGCGGAAGGTGATATCCGCCGGCGTGTCGGTCAACTGCTGGACCTGGTTCAGTTGCCCGACCTGGGGGGACGATACCCCAGCCAACTTTCGGGCGGCCAGCGGCAGCGGGTGGCATTGGCCCGGGCGCTGGCGATCGAACCGCGGATGCTGCTGCTGGATGAACCCTTCGGCGCCCTGGATGCCAAGGTGCGGCAGGAGCTTCGCCGCTGGCTCCGCAAGCTGCACGATGAACTCCATATCACCAGCCTTTTCGTCACCCACGATCAGGAAGAGGCGCTGGAGATTGCCGACCGGGTTGTGGTGATGAACGAGGGGCGAATCGAGCAGGTCGGCACGCCGGATGAGGTCTACGACGAACCGGTCAACCCCTTCGTCTGCAACTTCCTGGGCTCCGTCAACCAGTTGCGCGGCCGGGTTCATCGGGGGAAGATCCGGATCGGCACCGTGGAACTGGAGGCGCCGGAACACGAAGCGGTCGTCAACGAGCGCGGCATCGGCTGCGTGCGCCCGCACGAACTGGCCATCGAACGCCATCTGGGCGTGGATCCGGCCATCGGGGCGGTGGTAAAGAACATCCACGTGGTCGGGCCTCTGGTGCGGCTGGAGCTGAAGTGCGAGGCCAACGGCGACCCGGTGGAGGCCGAGTTGACCAAGGAGACGTATCAGGAGCTCGGGCTGGAAGTGGGCGAGTCTGTCTTCCTGAAGCCCAGGAAGCTGCGGGTCTTCGTGGAGCATGTATAGCAGAAGAGAACCCGGCAGGGATGGCACCTGCCGGGTTCTCTTCTGCTATTCGATCTCCAGGAATAGCCGGAGCCGCTCCAACTCTGCCTCATACTCCCGAAGGAAGACCGGATCCTTCAGGATCCGCCCGATGAACCCGGGTGTCGCATGCAGCTTGCCCTTATGCAGCTCGGCGTTCACCCAGCCGATGACCGTCTCACCCCAGAGCATGGGCAGGGCGTAGCGACCGAACTGGCGCTTCTTCGCAGGGGTATACTGCTCCAGTCGATAAGGCCAGCCCCAGAGGTGTTCGAACCGTGCCCGGTCCCAGACCAGCGGGTCGAAGGGCGCCAGCAGACGCACCACGCGGGGCGCCTCCGTCGGCGACTCGATCCACTCACCGGCCGGCCATACATAGGTGAGTTTATCGACCTTTTCCCGCTCCAGATCGCCGCTTTCCAGCAGGTCCGCCACAGCGGTGGTCACCTCTGGCAGGCTGGGGGCAGACCAGCCCAGGCAGCGGACGATATTGCGCAGGGTGGGCAGCGTAATGGGCGCGTACAGGCGGGCCAGCAGCAGCACCAGCGCCCGCAGCCGTTCCGACGGTGCCAGAGTTGGCTCCGGGGGCGGTGCGGCCACATAAACGCGCACATTCCCTTCCCGCCGGGCCACCCGAATCTGGCCCCGGTACTGGAGCATCTCCAGGATCTTCGTGGTGGCCTTCGCCTCATTCCCCCAGCTGCCGCGGGTCCGTTCAGACTGGAAGTGGGCGTCCAGCGCCCGGTGATGGGTGGGCCCGTTCTCCTGTATGTAGGCAAGCACCTGGTCGGCCAGGCCGGGGTACTCCCGCTCTACCCGCCACTGCCCGGCACGGGGGTAGAGCAGCCGGCGACTCTCGGCGGGCATGACGCCGTATACGTGGATCAGGTCTTCATCGATCGGCAGCGTGGGGTATGCCCGGGCCAGGTCGCCTCTCCGGTAGTCCGCCACCCGATGGCGCAGAATCAGGTCCTGGGCCCGGGCCGGTGCTGCCATGGGGTCGATCTGCACAAAGCCCACCTGTGCGATCGCGTCGGCGATGCTGGTGGGGGCAAACAGTGTGCGGCTGATCGCCTGCCGTCGGATCTCAGCAACGGTAAGAGTCATGACGCACCTCCCTTCGGTTCTACCCTTCCCTTCCACTCAGGCTCTCCATTCTCCTGCCATTTTAGCGAACATGCGTTCTGATTTCTGAGAGTCTAACCGATGCATCAACTGTCACACGCAGGGGAAGCTTCTCCTGAGGAAGAATGTCGGCAAAGTGAACGGTTGAACTAGTACGATGGTCATATGAACGGCGATACGGGGGGAGCAAGATGGAACGCATCGTGACGGGCTCGCCGGCGGAGTTCAGCCGGAGGGCCGCGGCGTTTGTGGCGGAGCGGGTGGCACGTAAGCCTGAAGCCGTTCTGGCCATGCCCACCGGCTCGTCGCCGGAGGGAATGTACGCCGAGCTTGTGCGCATGGCTCAGGCCGGGACGCTGGACCTGAGTCGGGCGACCCTATTCAACTTGGATGAGTACCTGGGGCTGCCGCCTACCGATCCACAGAGTTACGCCCGCTTCATGCAGGTCCATCTGCTGGATCGGGTGAAGGTGGCCGAACACCATATTCCGAACGGACTGGCCGGCCAGCCCGAGGCGGAGGCGCAGCGGTACGAACGGTTGATCCAGGAGGCAGGGGGCATCGACCTGGCGGTGCTGGGGTTGGGCGGCAACGGCCACATTGGCTTCAACGAGCCCGGGTCGCCCTTCGACAGCCGGACCCGGGTGGTTACCCTGTCGACCGGAACCCGGGAAGCGAATAGCCGCTTCTTCGGCGCGGTGGAGCGGGTTCCCGAGCGGGCGATCACCGTGGGCATCGCCACCCTGATGGAGGCCCGGGAGATCCTGCTGCTGGTCACCGGTCGGGGAAAAGAGGCGGCGCTGCAGGCAGCAACGCTGGAGCAGGTGACACCGGCTGTGCCGGCCTCGATCCTCCGGCAGCACCCGCGGGTCACCGTGCTGTTGAGCCCCGAGTACAGCAAACTGGCCGAATAAAGAGGGACGCACTGCCCTACCCGGGCGGTGCGTCCTGTCGTTTACTGCTTGGATACCGGCTCGAAGTCATCGGGGATGATCGCCGGGTCGCCCGGCAGCAGCTTGACCTTGAAGTAGTCGCTGTAAATCGAGCGGGCCACCGGGGAGATGGAGCTGCCGTGACCGGCCTGCTCGATCACCGTGGCGATGGCGATCTGCGGGTTCTTGAACGGGGCAAACGAGACGAAGAGGCCATAGTCGTCGTGGGGCGGGTTCTGGGCGGTACCGGTCTTGCCGGCGGTGGGAATGCCGGGGAGCGGCCACTGGGCGAAGTCCGAAGTGCCTTCGGGCCCGTTCACCAGGCGCATCCCTTCCACCACGGTATCCAGCGCTTCCTGGCTGATCGGGAGCTTGCCGGTCGCCACGGGCTGGGCTTGCTTCAGCACCTGCCCCTTGGCGTCCTGAATCGTCTGCACCAGATAGGGCCGTACCAGTTGGCCGCCGTTGGCCAGGGCTGCGGCATAGCGCACCAGCTGGAGCGGTGTGGCGGTGAAGATCTGGCCGATCGCGGCCGAGGTGGTGTTGCCCAGCCACCATTCGGTCTTGTCGCGGTAGGGCTTGTCGGGAAGGAAGCCGCTCTCCTCATCGGGGAGGTCAATGCCGGTCTGGCTGCCAAAGCCGAAACCCTTGGCGTACTGGACCAACCGGTCGATCCCGAGCCGGCTGCCCATTTCGTAGAAGTAGATGTCGGAGGAGAGCCGCAGGGCGTTGGGCAGGTCGACCCAGCCATGGCCCCAGGCCACCCAGTCATGCTGGTGGGTGGGCGCGTACTCCGTACCGGAGAAGACCTTCTCATAAGGGGTCGTCACTCCGGCAGTCACGGCGGCCGACCCGGTCATCATCTTCCAGGTCGAACCCGGCTGGTAGGCCGACTGCACGGCGCGGTTGAGGAGCGGGAGGAAGGGGTTCTTGTTCAGGGCGTCCCAGTCTTTCTGGGAGATGCCGCCGACAAAGAGGTTCGGGTCGTAGGCCGGGCGGCTGGCCATGGCCAGAATCGCTCCGGTCTTGATATCCATCACCACCACGGCGCCGGCCCGGGCCTCGTCGTAGGTCCGGTTATCGCCGGGGTTCGGGATGGTCTGGAGGCGGTGCAGCTGCCAGTCCAGCGCCCGTTCGGCGGTGCGCTGCAGGTTGGCGTCGATGGTCAGCACCAGGTTGTTGCCGGGCATCGCCGGCACCTCACCCACCTGGCCCTGGGGCTCGAACCGGTTGTTGACGGCCACCTGCAGCGACCCGGGGGTGCCATGCAGGTAAGCCTCGTACTCGGCCTCCAGCCCGGTCTGACCGATCAGTTCGCCGGGCAGATAGCCCTTGCTCTGCAGATGGTCTAGCTGCTCCTGGTTGATGGCGCTGACGTAACCCAGCACCTGCGCCACCAGATCTTTCTGCGGGTAATCGCGGACAGGTTCCATCTCCACGTCGACCCCGGGGAGTTCAGGCTTCAACTCCAGGATTTTTGTGGCCTGTCCGGTGGTGACATTCTCGGCCACCTTGATCGGTTCGAACGGCCGGTCCTTCTGCTTGTCGACCTGGGCCTTCAGCTTCTCCACCGTCGTACCCAAAAGGGCGGCCAGCTTGGCGATGGCGTCCGCATCCTTGTAAAACGGGTAGCGAATAAAGACTGCGTACTCCGGATGGTTCTCCGCCAGCGGCAGCATGTTGCGGTCATAGATCAGCCCACGTGGCGCCGGAATCGGCAGGTTGCGCACCTGTTGGGCGTTCGCCAGGGCGGTGTAGGCATTGGATTGGACCAGGGTGAAGTTGGCCAACTGCCCGGCCAGGCCGGCGAATGCCAGCAGAATGATGGCGATCAGGACGATCACCCGCCGGGTGCGCGGATCCTTGCGCTCTGTCAACGACGTAGTCCTCCTGCGGTTGGGAACGTCAGACGACGGGCTCCTTTGCAGGGCCCGCCGTCGTCTACCAGTTATATTGCCAGTTTACTCCACCTGTGGGAGTTCGTCCATAGCTTGAAGGAATTAGCGCATCAACCGCCAGTCCTTCAGGCCGCCGGTGCCGTGGATCAAGCCCTCGCCGGTGATCAGCCAGGCATCCTGCGGGTTGAGGATATGAACCTCCAGTACGCCGCGGAACTGGATCAGCTTCTCCGGGGTCAGCGCCTCACTCCAGCTCTTGCCGCCGTCCTCGGTGAGGTAGAGTTTGTTGCTGTCGGTGACCAGACCGGTGTTCAGGTTGAGGAAGGCCGAGACATGGTTCCCGATGAAGTCGAAGTCGTTGATCGGCGTCCCCGCCGTCCAGCTCTGCCCGCCGTCGCGGGAGATGGCGACCAGGAAGCTGGTAGCCTGATGGCCGGAGCGATCCTTGGGGAAGAGGGAGATCGGCAGCACGCCATCCTGCACGTTGAAGAACTGGGGTACGTGATAGAAGGCGACCTTGCCCGCCGGCGCGGCCGGCAGGGCGACGCTCTCCGGCTGCCAGTTCTTGCCGCCGTCATGGGTTACGTAGAGCGTATCGGAGGCAGAGTCGGCCGTGTGCACCACGATCCAGCCGGTGGCCGGGTTGCGGAAGGAGAGGCCGGCTTTGGCGCCTTCCTTGGGCAGGCCGCCCTTTCCGCTCTCGGCGACCTTCTGCCAGGTGGCGCCGCCGTCGGTGGTCTGGTACAGGGCGATGTTCGCCTGATTATCGGCCTCGTTGTTAGCCGTGCGATGGAGCAGCAGCCAGCCCACCGCCTTGGTGGTGAAGGTGATGGTGGCTCCACCGGATGCGATGGAGTTATCGGGGATCGTCGCATCCAGCCAGGTGCGGCCTGCGTCCTCGGTGCGGTAGATGATCGTCTCCGCCTTGCCCGGCAGCGAAGCCGAGACCCAGCCGGTCTTGCGGTCGAAGAAGAAGGAGCCCGTTACCCGGTATTGCCCCTCTTTCTGGGCCAGCGGCGGTGTGGCGCTGAGCCACTGGCGGCCGCCCTCGGTCGTCTTGTAGACACCATAGGGATCCACGACCCAGCCGTTGCTGGCGTCAAACATCGATAGGTTGGCGCCGCTGGTGAACCGGGGGGTGGCTGCAGTGCCTGCCTCGGGGCTGTAGATCGCCTTGGATGACTGAGGCGTCGTAGCGGCCTGCTTCGTCGCCGGATGCGAGCAACCGGCGGTGATCAGCAGGATTGGCAGGAGGAGCGAGAGGAAATACCGACGGATCACGATCTTCATCTCCATATCTGATTCTGTGGTTTCTTCATTATATCAGACGTTTCGTGGTAGGAAATAGTTTCCGCCATTCATGCGGCCCTTGCATCCTTTTGCGAAAACGTTAGGATCGGAATGGGACCATCATGCACCAAGGGAGTACGAGCCAATGAAGAGGGCCATTGCATACCAGAACGGTATTTTGTATCGGGACGGAGAGCCGGAGTTCATGCTGAGCGCCGACTACCCCTATTATCGGGACGATGTGGCCAACTGGCAGCCGCGGCTGCGGCAGGTCAAGGAACTGGGCATTCCCGTCGTCACCTTCTACGTGCCCTGGCGCCACCATGAAGTGGCGGGCGAACTGGACTTCACCGGGCGGACCCAGCCCAACCGCAACGTCATTCGATTCCTCGAGCTGGTCGCCGCCGAAGGGCTGCTGGCGGTGGTGAAGCCCGGCCCTTTCATCCATGCCGAAACGGATTTCGGTGGTCTGCCGGAGGAGGTCGCGGCGGGGGAGCGTTATGAACCCTGCGTGGACGCCGACGGGAAGCCGCTCATGTGGAACAACCCGCTGCCGGCGCCGCTGGGCGATGCCTTCACGAGGCGCGGCCTGGCCTGGTTTGAGGCCTGCCTGCAGACCGTGATCCGCCCGTTTCTCTACCCCCATGGGCCGGTGGTGGCGCTTCAGGTGCTGAACGAGGGCATCTACTCCAACGGCAATCAGGGGCTCACCTGGTACGACTACTCGGCGGCATCGATCGCCGAATACCGGCGCCGCTTTGGCCCGGACGCCCCAGTGCCGCATGCCTTCGTGCCGCCGCAACAGTTGGCGGACGTGCTGCCCTACCTGTGGTGGGGCCGGTATCAGGCCGACTACATTGGCGAACTGTACGAACGCTTCGGCAAGCCGCTGGCCGAAACCGGCCTGCCCGTGCTGACCAACCAGAACCCACCCCACGCCGACCCACTCGGCTTCGACTGGTGGATTGCCCGGGTCAACCCCGAGCGCTGGCCGACGGTCTTCTACGGCTTCACCAACTGGATCGGCGTCGTCAGCCACAACGAGCAGCCCTTCAATCGTTACCTGCTGCTCTGCAAGCGGCAGCCCGGGCCCAACCTCGAGGAGATCTGGGGCTTCTCGGAGTTGTATGACACCCGGTACCGCTTCTCGGTCATCCCGTT
>JBLNEM010000292.1:0-25118 GCA_050262655.1 Mycobacterium leprae
CGCGCGCGCCCGGGCGGTGCGGGTGGTGTCTGGCTCGGCGCGCGCCCCCCCCCCCCCCCCCCCCCCACTACTTTCAAGGATTCATGTCGGTCAGTTCACCGGTCACCATGTAGATCGTCCACTCGCCCAGGTTGGTGGCGTGGTCGCCCACCCGCTCCAGGTACATGCCCACCAGCAGCAGATACGTCGACTGGTGTACCTTGGCCGGCTCCTTCTCCATGATCGTCAGCAGATCGTTGAAGACCGTGCGGTAGAGGTGATCGACCTCGTCATCCAGCGCAACCATTCGCTTCACAGCCTCAACGTCACGGTTGACGAAGGCCTCCAGGGCCTCCCGGGTCATCCGCTGCACCAGGTCGGCCATCTTGGGAATGTCGATCAGTTCCTTGACCAGTTTCTGCCCTTCCAACTTGATCGTGACCTTGGCGATATCGACGGCATGGTCGGCGATGCGCTCCAGGTCGGTCACGATCTTCAGGATGGTGCCAACTGTCCGAAGGTCGCGGGCAAGCGGCTGCTGCAGGGCCATCAGTTCGAGGCAGCGCTTTTCGATGTCGATCATCATCTGGTCGACCGCGTCGTCCCCTGCCACAATCGCCCTTGCCTCCGCCGCGTCTACCCGGGCCAGCGACTGTACGGCACGGTCAATGGCCTGGTTCACAATGAGACCCATCTTCAGCAAGTCATGCTGAAGGTCCTGAAGCTGCTCATGGAATGTCTTGCGGGTGGTCATTGGGTGCTTCCCCCTGTCTTAACCGAAGCGGCCGGTAATGTAGTCTTCGGTCCGCTGGTCCTTGGGATTGGTGAACATGGTGCCGGTCACGCCGTACTCCACCAACTGTCCAGACAAGAAGAAGGCGGTGTAGTCGGAAATCCGGGCGGCCTGCTGCATGTTATGGGTGACAATAACAATGGTATAACTCGCGCGCAGGTCCCGAATCAAGTCCTCAACTTTCGCCGTGGAGATCGGGTCAAGGGCGGAAGCTGGCTCATCCATCAAGAGGACCTCTGGCTTGACCGCCAGGGAGCGGGCGATGCAGAGCCGCTGCTGCTGACCGCCGGATAGGCCCATGGCACTCTTGCCCAGTCTGTCCTTCACTTCGTCCCAGAGCGCGGCGCCCTTCAGCGAGGACTCCACCAGTTGATCCAGCACGGCCTTGCGCTTCTCGCCGTGGATCCGCGGACCGTAGGCTACGTTGTCGTAGATCGACATGGGGAACGGGTTGGGCCGCTGGAAGACCATGCCCACCCGCTTTCGCAGCAGCACGACGTCCACCGCGGGGCCATAGATCTCTTCATCATCCAGCTTGATCTCGCCGCTCACTTTGGCGCCGGCCACCAGATCGTTCATCCGGTTCAGGGTGCGCAGAAAGGACGACTTACCGCAGCCGGACGGACCGATCAGTGCGGTCACACGATTCGCCAATATGGGCAACCCTACCGAGCGTAAGGCACGGAAGGAGCCATAGTAAAGGTCCACGTTGGATACGGCGATCTTCACCTGATCCGCCATACGTGTCTTTCCCCTCTTTCGTTGGCTTCTCTTTAGCCCCGCTGCTTGCGGGCCGTCCACCAGACGGGCAGCATGAGCAGCAGGTTGAAGGCGAGGACCACCAGGAGCAACAGGGCGCCGGCGCCGGCCGCGATCCGGTCGGCATCGGGGACAAGCCCTTCGGACTTTACATACCAGATCCGCACCGCCAGGGTTTCGCCGGGGGCCAGCAACTGCCAGGTGGGGAAATGGCGGGCCACGGTCACGCCCGCCGTGTAGATCAGAATGGCCGTCTCGCCGATAGCCCGCCCGCCTACCAGGGCGATACCGGTCAGCACTCCGGGCAGGGCGGCGGGCAGCACCACCCGGCTGACGGTCTGCCAGCGGGTAGCGCCGAGCCCCAGGCTCCCTTCACGGTAGGAGAGGGGGACGGTACGAACCGACTCTTCGGTGATCCGCACCAGCACCGGCAGGTTGAGCAGGGCGAGGGTGAGGGCGCCGCCCAGAATGGTAAAGCCCATCCCGGCTCGATTGACGAACAGCAGCAGACCGAACAGGCCCAGCACGATGGAAGGGACCGAGGCGAGCGCCTCTACGCTGAGCCGGATCAGTTCCGTGATGCGGCCGGGTTTGGCATACTCGGCCATGTAGACGCCAGCGCCAATGCCGATTGGCACCGAGATCAGCAGGGAGAGGAAGGTCAGGTAGAAGGTATTGAACAGTTCAGGTCCAATTCCACCCCCGGCCTCCATCGCCTTGGGTTTGGTGGTAAGGAACTGCCAACTCAGTACCGGCAGGCCCTGGCCCAGAATGCGAATCAGAAAGGCCGCCAGGATCAGGAGAATCAGCACCCCGGCAGCCCAAAGCACACCGGTGGCAATGCGATCCGCCATGCGAGATCGACTCATCTGGCCACCCCCCGGTTGCTGACCCAGCGGACCAGCAGGATCATCAGCAGCGAACTGATCAAGAGACCAAAGGCCATCATGAACAGCGCACGGTTCCAGGTGGAGCCTGGCGGTGTCTGGCCCATCTCCATGATGATCTGGCTGGTCAACGTGGCCGTGCTCTGCGTGAAACTGCCGGCAAGGCGCGGCGAGTTGCCAATCACCATCTGGACGGCTGTCGTTTCCCCAAAAGCACGGGCGAAGGCCAGAATCACCCCGGCCAGAATCCGGGTCCTGGCTGCCGGCAGCAGCACATACCAGATGGTCTGCCAGCGGGTCGCACCCAGACCGAGTGAGCCCTCTTCCAGCGCCAGGGGGACTTCCCGCAGGGAGTCTTCGGCCACGCTGATGATGGTGGGCAGCACCATGATCGACAGGATCAGGCCCGCCACCAGGATTCCATAGCCCTGGCCGCCCACATGGGTGCGGACCCAGGGCACCAGGACGACCATACCGATATAGCCATAGAGCACGGAGGGGATGCCGACGAACAGGTTGGCCGCCTGGCGCAGCAGGAGACGCATCCACCCGGGCGAGACCTTCGCCATGAAGATGGCCCCGGCCAAACCCAGGGGGGCGCCGATCAGCAGCGCCAGCAGCGTCGCCGCTACCGAACCGACGAAGAACGGCAGGGCCCCAAACTGACCCTGCGGCGGGTTCCAGTGCGTGCCAAAGAAGAAGGTGAAGGGGTTCACCTGCGCAAAGGTGAGGAGTCCTTCCTTCCCCACAAAGATGAGGATGGCCAGGACAACCAGTGTGACCAGCACGGCGCTGGCCCAGAGCATGAATGCGGCGACCCGATCACCGGTTTTGGTGCGGTTCAAACAGGCAGACCTCCTTGGGCCATGGGGCCGTGTTTGCTTACCGGGGAAGTGTAAACGCAAAGCTGGTGCCCTGACCCACGGTGCTGGCAACGCTAATGCTGCCGCCGTGGGCCTCGACAATATGTTTCACAATGGACAGCCCCAGGCCCGTGCCGCCAGTGGCCCGGGAGCGGGCCTTGTCCACCCGGTAGAAGCGTTCGAAAATCCGGGGCAGATCGACTTGCGGAATGCCAATGCCCGTATCGGCCACCGTGATCGTGACGGTGCTGCCTGTGTCGGCGGCGGTGACCGTAACGCTGCCGCCGGAGGGGGTGTACTTCAGCGCATTATCGATGAGGTTCACAAGCACCTGGGCGAGTCGCTGGGGATCGCCCCCAATGGCAGGCAGTTCGGGCGGAACGTTCAGGCTGAAGCGCAGGCCCAGTTCTGCGGCCCGAGCGGCGAATCGGCCTGCGGTCTCGGTGAGCAGGAGGCCGATCGCCACCGGTTCCTTCTTGATCTTCATCTTGCCCGACTCGATGCGGGAAAGATCCAGCAGGTCTTCGATCAGGTTCTTCAGTTGGGTCGACTCCCGCTGAATGATGCCGACGAAGTGGCGGGCCGTATCGGGATCCTCCAGCGCACCTTCCAGCAGCGTCTCGGCGAAGCCGTGAATCGCGGTCAATGGCGTGCGCAGCTCATGGGTCACGTTGGAGACGAACTCGGTGCGCATCTGCTCCAGCTTTCGCGAACGGGTGACGTCCCGCATCACCAGCAGGACACCCGTACCGGCCGGCGCCAGGCGTGCCTCGAGGATCATCTCGACCGGGCGGGCCCGACGAATCTCCTGAGTCTGCGGCTGACCGGTCTCCAACACACTCTGGAGCGCATCGTCCAGGTCGAAGTGGTGGGTGATCTCCAGGTGATCCTTACCCAACGCCTCAGCGGCGGGGATGCCGAAGACTGCCTCGGCTGCCGGGTTCATGAGCGTAATGTGCCGCCGGCTGTCCATGAGTAGCACGCCATCGGCCATATTGGTCAGGATCGCCTCAAGTCGGCCTTTCTCCTGCTCCAGTTCTACCAGCCGATACTGCAAATGCGCGGCGGTGGCGTTGATGCCCTGCTCCAGATGGAACAGAGCGCTGTTCTCCTCGGGCCAGATGGGCAGCTTACGGGAAAAGTCGCCCTCGGCAACCCGCTGCACCACATCGGTGGTTTCAGCCAGAGCCTTGGCCAGGCGCATGGTCAGCCGGTAACCCCAGAGCGGGGGATAAAGCATCGCCGCACCCAGCAGCAGCCAGACCAGATAGTCGGTGAGGCGGGGGCCATGGGTGACCGCCTGGTGGAGGAAGCCCAGGCTGACATAGGGGAGTGCGACCAGCAGAAAGGCGGAGAGGGGCACGGCCCAGAAGAGGAGCGCCTGGCGCTCAAGTTTTCTCATCGGCGGGAGGCCCCAATGAACTTATAGCCAGCGCCCCGCACCGTTTCGACATACTGCGGCGCTGACGGAACCGGCTCGATTTTGGCCCGCAGGTGGCGAATATGCACGTCGATGGTACGGACATCGCCAAAGAAATCCTGCCCCATGATCCGATCGACCAGTTCGTCGCGGCTGAAGACCCGTCCGGGGTTCTGCACCAGCAGCTTTAGGATCTGATACTCGGTGGGGGTCAGGTCGATCCGGCGGCCGTCCCGGGAGACCTCATAGGTAACGAAGTTGATGGCCAACTCGCCAAAGCGGCGGGTGTCGCCGGCGGTATCGTTCTCTTCTTCCCGGTGGGTGCGGCGGAGGATCGCCTTGATGCGGCCCACCAGTTCACGGGGGGAGAAGGGCTTGGTCACATAGTCGTCGGCGCCGATCTCAAAGCCGACCACCCGGTCGATCTCCTCGCCGCGAGCGGTCAACATCAGCACCGGCAGATCCGACTCCCGCCGAAGCGCCTTGCAGACATCCAGGCCGTCCATGCCGGGGAGCATCAAGTCAAGCACGACCAGGTCGGGCGTCGAGGTGCGGGCGAGCCGCAGGGCCTCTTCGCCGTTGCCGCAGGCGAGCACTTCGTACCCGGCCTTGCGCAGGTTATAACTAATCAACTGGACGATCGATTCCTCGTCATCGACGACCAGAATCCGTTCTGCCAAGAGTTATCACCTCCCCCCAACTATACCATGATTTAAGCAATAGTCGCGTCGGGGAGCATCACGGCTAGACGGCCCAATAAGCGCCCCTCGTCAGAGGGCCGCTCATTGGGCCAGGGGAGGTCTGGGTTACTTGGCAGGGACGCCGGTCACCGGGAGGAAGCCCAGCTTGGTTACGGTGTTGTTCTGGAAGTCGGCGCTCATGATAAAGTCCAGGAACGCCTTTGCTACGCCAGTGGGCTCGCCCTTGGTGTACATGTGTTCGAAGGCGAAGATGGTGTACTTGCCGCTCTTCACCGCGTCGGGGGTGTAGGCCACGCCGTCCACGGCGATGGCGTTCACCTTGGCAGCGCTGTAGTAGGCTGCATCCACATAGCCGATGGCGCCGGGGGTCGAGGTGACCGTGTCCATCACCTTGCCGTTGGAGTCCTGGTTCAGGGCAGAAGCCGGAATATCGCCCTGGTTCTTCAGCACCGTGGCCACGATGGTGGCCCGAGAGCCGGAAGACTGCGGCCGGCTGACGATGGTGATCTTCTCATCCTTGCCGCCGACATCTTTCCAGTTGCTGATCTCACCGCGGAGGATCTTGGCGAGCTGATCCATGGTCAGATTCTGGGTGGTGACATCCTTGTTGGCGATGATCACGAACGGGGCTACGGCCACCTTGTGGTCCACGAGGCCCTGAGCGGTTTCGCCGGTGGCGACTACGTCGGAGTTGCCGATCTGGGCCGAGCCATTCGCTACCTGGGTCAGACCGGTGAAGGAGCCACCGCCGCTGACGTTCACCGTAGCGTTCTCATTGGCGTTCTCAAACTGCTCCTTGGCCGCCTGTACCAGCGGCAGCAGGGCGGTCGATCCGCTGGCGGTGATCTGACCCGACACCTTTCCGGCCGGTGCGTTTGCGCCAGGCGCAGGCGCAGCGGGCTGCTGTGCGCCACCGCATCCGGTCAACGCCAGAACCCCTGCCAGGACGAGCGAAGCGATCTGAAGCCCTACTATTTTCTTACTCACGTCCATCATCTCCTCAGGGATAGTGTTAATTCCTACGTGTTCACTCTATCCCGTCAGCGTTAACGTCCAGGGGTGGTTTTATTAAGGTTACGTTATGAGGGGGCCTTGGCTGGGGACTTCTCACGCAGTCGCCGTGGGAGTACAGTATTTCAAGTAGCACTTATTATAAGGAACCACCATGGAGATGAGTGACCGATGCCCGATCACCAGGGTTCCGCACAGGCGCCGGAGCAGCCCAAGGCGCCGTTGCGGCAGAATGTTTGGCTGGCTGGGATCGTCAGCCTGTTTACCGATATCTCCTCGGAGATGTTGGTGCCGGTGCTGCCGCTCTTCCTGGCTAATGTGCTCCATGCGCCTGTGGAAGCGATCGGTCTGATCGAAGGCGTGGCTGAGTTCTTCTCCAGTATCATGAAGGCCATTTCGGGGTGGCTGTCCGACCGGTTTGGCCGGCGCAAGCCGCTCATGGCTCTCGGGTATGGTCTGTCCAATATCCTGAAGCCGATGCTGGGCCTTACCGCAGGCTGGACCCAGGTGCTGACCATTCGGGTGGCCGATCGGTTTGGCAAGGGTGTGCGTGGGGCACCCCGTGACGCGCTGATCGCCGACTCCACCACCCCCGGGGAGCGCGGCAAAGCCTTCGGGCTGCACCGGGCGATGGATACCATCGGCGCGGCGATTGGCCCGCTGCTGGCCTACGCCATTCTGCTCGGCTGGCCTGAACACTACCGTCTGGTCTTCTGGTGGGCCGCGGTGCCGGGTGTGCTCGCAATCATCGCGGTATTCTTTGTGCGTGAATCGGGCTCTGGTGTCCGGAAGGATGGTCCGGTGTTCCGCAACTGGAACCTGTCCCTCCGCAGCCTCTCGCCCCGTCTGCGCCGCTTCGTCCTCGTCGGCATGATCTTTGCCCTGGGCAACTCTGCCGACGCCTTCCTGGTGCTGCGGGCGCAGAACCTGGGGCTGGCAGCGGCTCTGGTGCCCCTGGCCTACTTCACCTTCAACGTGAGCTATGCGTTCCTTTCTTATCCGGCGGGCGCCCTCTCCGACAAGATCGGCCGGAAGCCGATCATGATCGGCGGATTCCTGGTCTTTGCCGCGATCTACCTCGGATTCGGCCTGGCGGCGAAGGCCTGGCTGGTCTGGCCGCTCTTCCTGTTTTACGGGCTGTACTATGCCGGAACCGAAGGGATTCAGAAAGCCTATATTGCCGATCATGCAGCGCCTGAGCAGCGTGGTTCAGCCATTGGCGTTTACAACGCCCTGACCGGCATGATGGCGCTGCCGGCCAGTTTCCTGGCCGGCCTGCTTTGGGACAAGGTAAGTCCTGCCGTTCCATTCTTCGTCGGTGGAGGCACTGCTGCCATTGCTGCCTTCCTTCTCTTGATTTGGGCTTGACAACCAGAGACCCACTTGTGATACGCTAGCTACTTGTTGGGCTTATCCCGACGTACATCGAGCCAAACTAGCTGTAGGGAGGGAAGCAGCATGCCGGCAATGGATTTTCGGTACACAAAGACGACGGAGAAGGCGATTCCTCAGGCTGTTTCCGGCCTCATCAGCGCTCTAGCCAATCATAAGTTTGCCATGCTCTGGCACCTGGACATGGGCAACAAGCTGAAGGAAAAAGGGCTGGCGTTTGACGGCGAGTTCCATATCTTCGAGGTCTGCAACGCAGCAAAGGCCAAGCAGCTTCTCGACCAGAACCTGGAGTTCGGGTATCTCCTGCCCTGCAAGGTGGTGCTTTACCGCAAGGAAGGCACGACCCACATTGGGCTCCTTCGGCCCGAGGCGCTGATCGGTCTCATCGGGGACGACTCGGTGGCCGGCCTGGCCCGGGAAGTGGAGGAGGAACTGAAGGCCGTGGTGGATGAGGCGGTTCGCTAAGCATCTGCACGCCGAACAAAAAGCCCTGAGCACAAGCGCTCAGGGCTTTCTGTTTTCGCTAGTCGGTAAAGGCGGCGGGTTCCCCGATGTAGTAACCCTGGGCGAAATCCACTCCGTACTCCTTGAGTAGTCGGATGGTCGCCTCATCCTGGACGAACTCGGCCATCGTCTTCTTGCCGAGGCCTCGTGCTACTTCGACGATGCCCTTGACCAGATGCTGGTCCACCGGGTCATTCGGCAAATTATGGATGAAGCTGCCGTCGATCTTCAGGTAGTCGACCGGGAGGTGCTTCAGGTAGTAGAAAGAGGCGAAACCGGAGCCGAAGTCGTCAATGGCGAACTGGCACCCCAACTGCTTCAGCGTCTTCACGAACTTGCCGGCCGACTCGATATCCGAGATGGCGGCAGTTTCGGTGATCTCAAACACCAGCGAATGGGGATTGATTCCGGTGGCATTCAGCTCTCGAGAGATCAGGCTGAGCAGTTCGGGATCGTCGAATGCCCGGCCCGAAAGGTTGACCTCCAGTACGATATCGGGGTCCCGCTGGCTGCGTTCGGCCACCAGCCGTATCGCCCGGGTCACCACCCACCGATCGACGGCCCGGATCAGACCGAACCGTTCGGCAGTATCCAGGAACGCCTTGGGCGGAATCAACTCGCCCTGATCGCCCTGCATTCGCAGCAGCAGTTCGTGGTGCCGGGTCCGGTCCAGATGCAGATCCCTGATCGGCTGTGCGTGGAGCACGAACTTGTCGTGATCCAGTGCCTCGCGGATGCGCCGCTCCCAGGTCAGCTTCGACTCTGCCCGTTCCTCTTCACCGGCATCGGGGGAGCAGACATAGGACTGGTTCCGGCCATGCTCTTTGGCCTGATACATGGCCATATCGGCTCGTGACAGCAGATCTTCCGCCACCTGACCGTGCTCCGGGAAGATGGCGATGCCGATGCTGGCGGTGGTGCTGACCAACTGCCCGCCGACCATCTGGGTATACTGCCGGATCGATCGGCGGAGATCGTCTGCCACAACCCGGGCCTGCTCCAGGTTCGTCTCCGGCAGTAGAATGGCGAATTCATCGCCGCCCAACCGGGCGACTACATCCGTCTGCCGCAGCCGGCGCCGGAGCATGGCCGCAAGACCCTTCAGAAACAGGTCGCCGGCCTGGTGCCCCAGGGAGTCGTTAATGTACTTGAACTGGTCCAGGTCAATGAAGAGGAGTGCACCCATGGTGCCATACCGCATGCTCAGGGCCAGATGCCGGCCCAACTCCTCTTCAAAGCGGCGGCGGTTGAACAGATCGGTCAGCGGGTCGAAGTTGGCCATGTGCAGCAGTTGCGTCTCGAACCGCTTCCGGTCGGTGATATCCTGAATCTGCGTCAGGAAGTGGCGGGGGCGGCCCTCGCTGTCAGCCACCGCGGCCATCGTCAGCAGGACGGGGATGCTGTGGCCGTCCTTATGGATGCAGCCACGCTCGGCCTGGTAGGAGCGAATCTCCCCTTGCAGCAGTTGGCGACGCAGGCCTCGTTCCGCCGCATCGTTCTCCGAGTCGATAAAGAGCAGGGCGCTCTGTCCGGTCAGTTCGGTCTCGCGGTAGCCCAGGGTCTCACAGAGCGACTGGTTCACTTCCAGAATGATGCCGCCCATGCTGATGATGGCCATGCCGATGGCGGCGTTGCCAAAGGTGGAGCGGAACCGTTCCTCGCTCTCCCGGA
Organism: Mycobacterium leprae; assembly: GCA_050262655.1. Lineage (GTDB taxonomy): Bacteria > Bacillota > Sulfobacillia > Symbiobacteriales > Symbiobacteriaceae > DASXVX01. Next base: position 9,981 of record JBLNEM010000292.1, read on the forward strand.
GTTGGCTTTCAGCCTGCTTCTGCGCCGACATGTCCCGGACGACGGTGGACAGATACCGAACCGAGCCGTCCGGGCCGCGATGGCTGATGATCACCTGGGAGACCGGAATCTCCCGACCGTCGTGGCTGAGGTAGGCGCTCTCCCCTTGCCAGATGCCATTTGCGATCGCGGTGGGGAAGCCTACGGTACTGACCACCTGTTTCGCCCATTCCGGATGGACCTCGACAATCGGGAGCCCTGCTACATCCCCATCCTCCGGGAAGCCGATCAGTCGGCGCCCGGCGCGGTTCATGTAAAGGCGTTTCCCGTTCACGTCGGACATGGCCACCAGGTCGGAGGTAGCCTCCAGGATTGCGGAGAGTCGGGCGTGGGCTGCTTCAGCCTGCCGTGCCTGCTCCAGGGCCTCCTCCAACTGCACCTGTTGGGCCTGCAGCGATTGACTTTGGTCCAGCAGTTCCTCCGTCTGGGCCTGAAGCTCTTCCCCTTGCGACTGCAACTCTTCTTGCTGTGCGACCAGTTCCTCGTTAGCCGCCTGGAGTTCCTCGTTGGCCGCCTGCAGTTCCTCATGGCCTGCCTGCACTTCGTTCAGACTCTGGGCCAATTGCTGATGAGCCCGCCCATGGGCGATCGCTACCGCCGCCTGCCCGGCGACAGCCTCTACGACGCGCAAGTCAGCGTTAGACCAGAGGCGCGGCTCTGCCTGATGGAGAATCAGGACCCCCAGTTGCTCGCCTTCCGCCAGAATCGGGGCGATCATCATTGCCCGGATGCCGAGCGACAGCAGGTAGGCCCGCTCCCCTTCGGCACTGCCGGACATGAGCGGGTCCTTGGCCAGATCAGAGATGACCAGCATCTGCCGGCTTTCAAAGAGCAGGTGACTCAGCGATTGGGGCTGGTAGTTCCGCAGTGGTTCCACACCGGCGGCCGCATACTGCTGGCTGGGTGGCGCCAACCGTTCTCCGTCCCGAAGGCGAATCAGGCACCGACTGGCCTTCAGCGCCTTCCCCAGTTCCTCGACGGTGGTCTTCAACGTCGCATCCAGATCCAGGGAACTGCGAATGGCGGTGGAAACCTGTTCTGTCAGCGCCCGCCGCTGCACTTCCCGGCGCAGGTCGACCTGAGCTTCGGCCAGCGAGGCGGCTGCCCGGCGCTGGACGATTGCGGAACTGATGCCGAAGGCCGCCGCCGCCGCCAGGCCGGCGATCTCGAGGATCGACTCCTCCGCGGCCATCATGAGGGACATCCCGTGGAAATGCCAGTGCACAACGCCCGAAAGCAGGAGCACCAGCGAGCCGAGACCGGTCATCGAGAGACCGGCCCGAGCGCCCAGCGTCCGTGCGGTCAGCGGGATGATCATGAGGAAGGGGGCCATCGCCCCGTTCCCGATGGGCCCGGGATCGGCCAGCAGCAGGCCGATCGACACCGTCAGGAAGCCCAAGTGCCAAATAAGCCGCTGCTCGGCGCTGCCCCAGTGTGGCAGCAGTTGAAAGACCAACAAGTTGTAACCGCACACCGCCAGGATAAACAAGGAGGCCAGCACGGGCGCCATACTGCCACCTACGAAGGTGGTGACAATCACGACGGTCAGGGCCATGGCCCAGAGCCAGTGCTCCAGCATCCGCTCCAGTCTTGCCGGGAGATCATCGCCAGCCAGTTCACCTGCCTTGAAGGCAACGGGCTCCCGTTCGGGTACGAGTCGGAGACCGGCGCTGGTCGCCAGTAGACTGCACCAGACTAGCCAGTAGATGCTGCCGGTCCACTGGCCGATCAACAGGTACCGGTAGGCGAGCAGCAGCGGCAGAATGGCACCGGTTAGCTGCCACAACCGCCGCTGAAAACGGGCGATACCCATGCCACACAGCAGCAGCCCGGCGCCACAAATCAGGCCGGCTGCACCGGCCAGCGCCAGGAAGGCCTCGTTGGCCCGGAAATAGGTGAACTGACTGGGGGCGGTCAGGAACAGCAGGCCGATCAGTATCTGGATCGTGCCCTGGGTTACGGCCATCCAATCACCAGTACCCTGTCTGAGCCAGGGCGCCGCCACCAACGCCGCGGCCATCAGACCGTAGGAAACTACGGCCGATAACCGCCCTGCATGCCCGAAAGACTCGGCCAGCAAAAGCAGAGGGGCAGCAGGCAGCAACACCAGGAGCCGCTCCAGCCACCTGGTGGTCCGGTATTGGGTGAGCATCAATAGCACAACGCCACCGGTCAGCAGTCCGGCGGCCACGTATGCGAGGAACGGACGAAGCGACGAATAGGCGGCGGCCTTAAACTCAGCGGGGAAGGCGTAAAAGCTGACGCCGCTAAGCAGTTCGATCACGGCAGCCGTGACCATGAGCCGGGTGGTGCGGTAGCCGGAGACGGGCACAATTGCTCCCTCCGAATGGGGACTGACTAAATTATTCCTTCTTATAATAGCTAAACTGTAGATGGCCTACAATAGTGGAAGGGGTTCATTCATGCTTTGGCGACCAGTTCCAAGCAAAAAAAGCGCCCGCAGTGACGGGCGCTTCGGCGCATCGATCCGGTATTCTGGTGACTGATTACTTCTGGTTGAGCTTCTGCAGGGCCACCTCGAACTCTTCGGCGCTGACTTCGCCGCGGGCCAGGCGCATCCGCAGTTCACGCACAGCTTCGTCCTCCCGGGCAGGCCGGCTGGCGCTGAAACGCTTGATGGCCACGAAGGCAAGCACGATCAGGGCGATCACGAACAAGACGCAGAGGGCGGCCCGCACCCAGAAGAAAACGGGCGAAGTATTGACCAGTGCGTTGGGGGCATTCCCCGCGCCCCAGCCCTGCATCATGCCCGGCCCATACCCACGGCCAAAGCCACGGCCGCCCATCATGCCATAGCCGCCACGGCCGCCCATCATCCCATAGCCGCCACGGCCACCCATGAACAGCATGCCCACCAGGGGCAGACCAAGCAGAGCGATCAGGATCCAGCCCCAGTTGGAGCCAAACTTACCGTTACGCTCAACCAGGAAATAGAGCAGGATAACAACCGGGATTACCCAGAGCAGCATCATCGTAAGTGACCTCCTATTGCAGCGTTCGACGTGATTGTAACACCCAATTGTGGAGAAGCCTTGGAGATAACGCTCCCAACTGGTATAACAACGGGTGGAAGGAGTGTTGGCAGTGGTCAACCAACGACAGACGGAGTCAGTCCGTCGCAAGTATAACCGCAACGCCGTGGTGTACGATGCCATGGACCGCATGATCCACGAACAGTGGCGACGGCGGGTGATCGGCATGGCCCGTGGCCGGGTGCTGGAGATCGGTGTGGGCACGGGCACGAACCTGCCGCTCTATGACCCGGCGGTAACCCGTGAACTGACCGGCATCGATTTCAGCCCGGGGATGCTGAGCCGGGCCCGGACCAAGCCATGCCGGGTACCGCTCACGCTGCTGGAGATGGACGCACAGCAGATGGATCTCCCCGATGCCAGTTTCGATACGGTGCTGGCTACCTGCGTCTTCTGCACGGTCCCTGACCCGGTGCTGGGACTGCGGGAGGCTAGACGGGTCTGCCGCCCGGGTGGGCAGATCGTTCTCCTGGAGCATGTCCGCATCGACCGCCCCCTGGTGGGGCCTCTCATGGATCTGATCGATCCGCTGGCCGTGGCGCTCATTGGCACCCACATCAACCGCCAGACCGTCGCCAACGCGCAGAAAGCCGGCCTTCGGGTTGAGCGGGTTGAACCGGTCAGCGGGAATCTGATCAAGTTGATCATGGCCCGGCCATAGCCTCCTGCCTGAGGAACCCCCCCGTCGCACAGGACGGGGGGTTTCTTTTAGAAAGGCTTCTACAGGAAATCAGAGCTGGTGCGACGAAAACCAACAATTGGGTAGTCTTCCTATTTCTCGTTATGAAAGTTCAAAGGGGACGGCGAAATGAAACGATCCATACTAGTAAGGATCATGATGGTCCAGCTGATCAATCTCGTGTTCTTGGCCGCCGTGGCGGGGGCTGGTCTGGTCGTTCTGGCGCGTGAGAAGGCGCGTGTTGACCAGTTAACCAGCCATAACATGCCAGCGCAGCAGGTTGCCGCCAGCCTGGGCCAACCGGCATCAGCCGTGTCCGATGCATTCCGGGGCTACATGATCACCAAGGACCCCACGTACCTGGCGGACGGCGAATCGCAGATGGGCCCCATGATGAGCAGTCTGGACCAACTGAAGCGCCTCGCCACGGACACGGAGGAACGTGCTGCGGTTGAAAAAGCAGCGGCCGCGGCTGATGACCTGCACACCGCGATGATGGATACGGAGACCGCCTTGAAGGGCACCGAAGTAGGTATCGCCCACGACGCACTCATGAACAGCCTGAAGGGGAAGGTGAACGCCCTACAGGCGGCGGCGGTCGCGCTGCAAGCCAGAGAGGCAGCGCTGGGGAACGAGGCTGAAGCGCAGATGGCTTCGATGCAGGAGTTGGCGATGTGGGGGATCCTGGGGATCAGCCTCCTGAGCATGGCGCTTTCGCTGCTGCTCAGTTGGCGCCTGGCCCGGCAAGTCGGCCTGCCGCTTCGCCAGTTGAGCACAGCAGCAGAGACTGCCGCCAGTGGCGACCTGACCGCTCGCATTCCCGCCGCGGCCGGGGCCACTACGGAGATTGCCACGCTGAATCACGCCTTCACCGCCATGGTGGCCAATCTCCGGTCGTTGATCGAGGGGATGGCTGGCTCCGCCCAGTCGATCTCGGCCTCGACCGAAGAGATGTCCGCCACGGTTCATGGCGTTTCGCAGTCCACGGAGAGCCTGGGAGCGGCGGTTCAGCAGGTGGCAACCGGAGCGGCTCACCAGGTTGAATCGGTTGGCCAGGTGCGGGCTACCGTAGCGGAGCAGAAGATGGCCACCCAGCAGATCGCCGAAGCAGCGAGCCAGCAGGCCGAAAGCGCCGCCGGCAGCGCCGCAGCCGCCGAGGGCATGGCCGCAGCCGTGGATGATGTGGCAGGCAAGGCTGCCAACGTCCTGGCCTCAGCCCGACAGACCTCGGCAGTGGCCCAGAACGGCAGCCGGGTGGTGGGAGAGGCCACCCGGGGGATGGAGCAGGTGAAGGAGACCGTGGCCGAATCGGCGGCGCAGATTGCGGAGTTGGGCCGCCTGTTGGAGCAGATCGGCGAAGTCAACCAGGTGATTACCGACATGGCGGACCAGACCAACCTGCTGGCACTGAACGCCGCCATCGAGGCGGCCCGGGCCGGTGAACAGGGCAAGGGTTTCGCCGTGGTGGCCGATGAGGTTCGGCGTCTCGCCGAGCGTTCCGGCCGTTCGGCCGAAGAGATCGCCGGACTGATCCGGGCGATTCAGGAAGGTACCCGGCAGGCCATTACCGTCATGGAGCGGGGGCGCACGGAATCGGAGCAGGGGGCAAGGCTGGCCCGTGACGCAGGGGAGGCGCTCAACCAGATTCTCACCTCGGTAGAGCAGACCACCCAGGATGCCGGCGCCATTGCTGCAGCCTCGCAGCAAATCGCAGCCTTCAGCCATGAGACCATGAAGGCAGTGGAAAGCCTGAGCGGCATGGCGGAAGGGTATCAGGCTGCCGCCGAGATGATGTCCGACGGCACCGATGCGGTGGACGGGCTGGTGAGCGAGGTGGCGGCCGTCACCGAGCAAAACGCGGCCGCCGCCCAGGAGGCTGCGGCCGCGGCCGAAGAAGTGAACGCCGCGATGAAGGAGGTCGCCGCCTCGGCGGAAGGACTCGCTGCGGTGGCCATGGAGCTCAACGGCCGGGTGGCCCAGTTCAAGCTGTAATCGTTGTTTCGAGGCAACCCCCGTCGACATCGACGGGGGTTTCTCTTTCCCTACGTCTTCAACCCTAGTGCCGGGGTAGACCCAACCGATTGGCATTGTCGAACACTTTCATGATCTGTGTGGATACTTAAGTACAATATTTAGCTGTGTGTGAGGAGTTAACAGATTGTTAACAGGTATTCGTTGGCACTTGCAGAAGTAGTGAACCACTTCTTACATTCAGTGAGAAGGAGTTCAGGGGGGGCTCCATGATGAAGCGATCCATGCTATCCAGGATCATGATTCTCCAACTGGTGAACGTGCTTTTTCTCGTGGCCGTTGCGGGCTCAGGTCTCTATGTCTTGCGACAGATGAAGAACGACGTGGACGAACTGAGCAACCACAACCTCCCGGCCCAGCAAATTGCATCGGGTTTCAGTGAACCGGCCACCGCACAGTCCAACGACTGGCGTGGATTCTTACTGACCAAGGACAGCACCATGTTCCAGGAGGGCCAGGCCCGTCTGGCGCCGATGGTAGACAACTTGACCAAGCTGAAGGGAATGGCGACCGACTCGGGTGAGAAGGAGCTCGTCCAGCAGCTTGCGGCTGCTACCGCTGACCTGCAGGCGTCCGCCCAGAAAGCACAGACCGCACTGCAGAGCGGCGACCTGGCACAAGGCCAGAACCTGGTGATGAACGACCTGCGGGACAAGCGCAAGGCGGTGCAGGCGCTGACCGCCAAGCTTCAGACCACGGAATCGAGTCTGGCGGCCGCCGCTTCCAAGTCTGCGGCCACAAATGGCTCCCGCGCTCTCTACCTGATCCTGGGCGTCAGCCTGCTGAGTGCCATACTTTCGTTCTTCCTGAGTTACCGCCTGGCCCGGCAGGTGAGCCAGCCGCTCCGTCAGTTGAGTGCGGCGGCCGAGGCGGCTGCCGGCGGTGACCTGACTGGCGCCATCCCGGCGGCAACCGGTGGCACGCTGGAGGTGGCTGCGCTGACCAGCGCCTTTGCCACCATGGTGGGAAGCCTCCGCTCTCTGATCGAAGGCATGGCCCGATCCGCCCAGTCGATTTCGGCCTCGACCGAAGAGATGGCTGCTACCGCCCACGGTGTAGCCGAGTCCACGGAAAGCCTGGGGGCGGCAGTCCAGCAGGTTGCAGCCGGTGCGGCCCATCAGGTGGAGGCGATCGGCCAGGTGCGCCACAACGTGGAGGAGCAGAAGACGACCACGTCGCAGATCGCTCAAGGGGCGGTGCAGCAGGCGGAAAGCGCCACCGCCAGTGCCGCGGCCGCAGATGGAATGGTGACAGCCGCTCAGGATGTGGCCACCAAGGCGGCCAACGTGCTGGCTTCGGCCCAGCAGACTTCGGCGGTAGCCCAGAGCGGCAGCCGGGTAGTGGGCGAGGCGACCCGAGGCATGGAACAGGTCAAGCAGACCGTCTGCGATTCGGCAGCACGCATTGCGGAACTGGGGCAGTTGTCGGAGCAGATCGGGGCCGTCAACCAGGTGATTACCGATATGGCTGATCAGACCAACTTACTGGCCCTGAACGCCGCCATCGAGGCGGCCAGGGCGGGTGAACAGGGCAAGGGCTTCGCTGTCGTGGCCGATGAGGTCCGGCGTCTGGCGGAACGTTCCGGCCGGTCGGCGGGGGAGATCGCCGGGCTGATCCGGGCCATTCAGGACGGCACCCGGCAGGTGGTAGCCGTCATGGAGCGTGGCCGCGAGGAGTCCGAGCAGGGGGCCAAGCTCGCCCGGGACGCGGGGGAGGCACTCAGCCAAATCCTTTCCTCGGTGGAGCAGACGACGCAGGACGCCGCGGCCATTGCCGCCGCCTCCCGTCAGATCACCGGCTATAGCCAGGAGACGGTGAAGGCGGTCGAGAACCTGACCAGCATGTCGGAGGAGTTCCAGGCTGCGGCCGAAATGATGTCCGACGGGGCCGATGCGGTCGACCGGCTGGTTGTGGATGTGGCGGCTGTGACAGAGCAGAACGCTGCCGCAGCAGAGGAGGCCGCGGCCGCTGCCGAAGAGGTGAACGCCGCACTCAAGGAGGTCTCCGCCGCGGCGGAAGGACTCGCTACCGTGGCCGTAGAGCTGAATGGCCAGGTGGCCCGGTTCAAGCTGTGATCGGCCGAATCCGAGGGCTCCTACACCCCAGTGCGGGTGTAGGAGCCCTCTTTTTCTAGCTTTTGTAAAGCCGCCACCCACCCCCTTCCGGTTGACTTGCGTCCTTGTGCACAAAGTTGTACAATCTGGCTAGCACAACCTTGTGCACAAGTAATGCCCACATTCCGTAACGAGCCCAGACCGTGGCGAGGAGGGATCGTCTTGGAGTTAATCCGTATCGGTGATAAGGTCATCAGCCTGAGCCGCATCTATCAGATGGTTTCCCGCATCCTCGAATTGCGGTCGGCCGGCATGTCCCAGCAGGAAGTGGCCGAGAAGCTCGACGTCGATCGGACCCTCATCTCCCGGTTGGAGACCATTGGCGAAGTCCGGAAGGGCAAGAAAATCGCCCTTGTCGGTTTCCCGGTGAAGAATCGGGTGGAGCTGAACGAAATCGCCGTTGAGGAAGGGCTCGACTACATCCTCCTCATGTCTGAGCAGGAGCGGCTGGAATTCGCCCGCAGCCAGAACGGCGCCGACATGCTGAACCTGGTCATGAGCATGATCGCCCGAGCCCGGGAATGCGACGCCGTCATCTTCATCGGTTCAGACCAACGGCTCAAGATGGTCGAGGCCCTGGTGGGGCCCAATGTGTTCGGCATCGAAATTGGTCGGTCACCCTTGCACGAGGACAAATATGTCGATCCACATGAAGTGCAGCATCTGATTCGCACCTTGAAAGGGATGCCGGAAGGGGAGGCAGAGTCTTGAAGCGGATTGTCAGTATCTCTTTGGGATCGTCCAAGCGGAATCACAGTGCAACCGTGGAGATTCTCGGCGAGCAGGTTACCGTGGAACGGATCGGTACCGACGGCAGTTTTGACCGGGCCATTGCCATGATCAAGGAACTGGACGGTCAGGTGGATGCCTTTGGCATGGGGGGGACGGACCTCTATCTGTACGCCGGTGGGCGGCGCTACACGTTCCGTGACTCGCAGCGCCTGGCCAGGGCGGCGGTAAAGACGCCGATTGCGGACGGCTCGGGCCTCAAGAACACCCTCGAACGGCGTGTGGTGCGCTATGTGGACAAGGAGATCCTGCCCCTCAAGGGACGCAAGGTCCTGTTGACCAGTGCGTTGGACCGGTTCGGCATGGCTGAAGCCGTGGCAGAAGCTGGCGCTGACGTGATCTACGGCGACCTGATGTTCGCACTGGGCATCAACATTCCGCTGCGTTCCCTGAAGACGGTGAGCCGGCTGGCCAGACTGCTGCTCCCGGTGATTACCAAGCTGCCGTTCACCTGGCTCTATCCGACTGGGGCCAAACAGGAGCAGCGTGAGGTCAAGTACGAAGAGCGATATCAATGGGCGGATCTGATTTGCGGCGACTGGTTGTACATAGGCCGTCACATGCCGGACCGGCTGGCCGGGAAGACCATCCTGACCAACACGGTGACTCCGGCCGACATCGAGGAACTGAAGAAGCGTGGGGTCGCCACACTGATCACGACCACCCCCAACCTGGGCGGTCGCTCGTTTGGCACGAACCTGATGGAAGCCTTGATCGTCGCTACGGCCAAGAAAAAGCCCGAAGAGATGCAGCCTGCCGAATATGAGGCATGGCTCGATCGTATCGGCTTTGTCCCACGGGTGGAGCGTCTCAACTCCTCCGGTGCTGCCGCAGACTAGCATGAGGTGACCCACTGCGCCGGCTCCGGACCCGGTCAAGTGTATGTAGCTGAGATGATGACCCATATGGGTCGGGGGAGGGTCCGTCGCATGCATCCATTCAAAGAGTTTGTGAACCCACACCTGGGGAGCCTGCTTGAGCAGATCAACATGGACAAGCGCTTCGTGCGTGGTGAAGGGTGTCACTTGTACGACGTCGACGGTGAGGAGTATCTGGACGCCGTAGCCGCTTACGGCGCACTGCCTTTCGGCTTCAACCCGCCGGAGATCTGGGACGCCATGCAGGCGGTGCGGGTCAGCGGGGAGCCGTCGTTTGTCCAGCCCTCAGCCCTGGAGGCTGCCGGCGAGCTGGCAAAGCGGCTGGTTGAGGTAGCCCCCGAAGGGCTGGGTATTGTCACCTTCACCAATTCCGGCACCGAGGCCGTAGAGGCAGCCTTCAAGCTGGCTCGCTCGGCGACGCACCGGATGGGGATCATCTCGGCTTCGAACTCCTTCCACGGGAAGACACTGGGCTCGCTCTCGGCGACCAACCGTGAGTCTTACCAGAAGGTCTTCGGTGCCCCGATCCCGGGCTTCTACAAGATCCCGTACGGCGACATCGATGCGCTGGAGCAGATGTTTGCCGCACATGAGGGCGAGATCGCCGCCTTCATCATGGAGCCGGTGCAGGGCGAGGGTGGCATTATTGTGGCCCCCGAAGGCTTCATGGCAGCGGCCAAGGAAGTCTGCCACAAGCACGGCGCACTCTTCATCTTGGATGAGATCCAGTCGGGCTTTGGCCGGACGGGCGTGCTGTGGGCCTGCCAGGCGGAAGGGGTTACCCCCGACGTCATGACCATTGCCAAGGCACTGGGCGGCGGCCTCTTCCCGATCGGTGCGATGCTCTGCCGGGAGGAACTGTACACCGAGGACTTCGGCAACAAGCACTCCTCCACGTTCGCCGGCAACACCATTGGCTGCCGGGTCGGTCTGCGGTCGATCGAGATGGTCACCCGCAACGACCAGGCGCTGGTGAAGCAGGTGAAGGAGAACGGCGCCTTCCTGAAGGCCGGACTGCTGGAACTGCAGAAGAAGTACCCGCATGTGCTGAAAGAGGTGCGTGGCAGAGGGTACATGATCGGCCTGGACTTCAACGTCGACATGAACACATACGGCCGGACCAGCCTGCTCAGCATCATGGCGGAGCAGGAAAACCTGACGCCGGTCCTCTCCAGCTACCTGCTCAACGTCGAGCACCTGCGCGTGGCGCCGACCCTGAACGGGGCCAGTACCATTCGCATCGAGCCGCCGCTGATCGCCTCCCGGGCCGAATGCCAACGGATCATCGACTCTGTGGGGCGCATGCTGGTCCATCTGGGCGCCGGCAACACCGCCGAGCTGATCAGCCATCTGCTGGGCATCGAATCTCGGCCGCAGGAACTGCCGCCGGTCGTTCCTCGGGTGCAGCCGGTTCCCACCGGCGAGCCGGAGGAGGGGCGTTGGGCCTTCCTGGCGCACCCGGTTGACCTGCGCAACTACCCGGAGATGGACGACTCGCTGAAGGTCTTCACGGAAGCAGAACTGGAGGAACTGGCCCACCGGTGGAACGACCTGATGGAGCCCTTCGTGGCTGGCTCGGTCCGCATCGAGGCTAACGGTGGCCATACCGCATTCGGCGACTTTGTCATCGTGCCGCGCACCGCCGACCAGCTCATGGCCATGCCCTCCGAGGATGCCATCGCGATGGTGCGGGATGCGATCGAAATCGCCAAGAAGCGCGGTGCAAAGATCGTTGGCCTGGGCGCCTACACGTCGGTCGTGACCAAGGCCGGCCTCCGGCTGAAGGATATGGGTGTGGCGATTACCACCGGCAACAGCTATACCACGGTGGCGGCGGCCGAGTCGATCTACAAGGCCGTGACCGAACTGGGAACCAGGCTTCCCGATGCGACCCTGGCGGTCGTAGGCGCCACCGGTTCCATTGGTCGCTCCACGGCGATCCTCCTCTACGAAGAGGTTGGCCGTCTGCTCCTGATCGGCAATCCCGAGCGGCCCGAGCAGAGCCGGAAGCGGCTGCTCAAGGTGGCCTCTGACATTTGCCAGCACCTGGCCGACCTATCCCGGCAGGGCAAGCATTATACCCCGGGCACCATCGGCGAGGCGCTGCTGGCTGCGGGGTCGCTGCCCGGTGCGGAGGATGAGGAAGGCTTTACGGCGCTGGCCCTGAAGCTGGAGGCCGAGGGGCTTCTGATGATCACCACCGATATCGATGCCCATCTGCCGGAGGCGGATCTGGTGGTCACAGCCACCAGCACGGCCGAGGCGATTGTTACGCCGCAGAACCTGAAGCATGGCGCAGCGGTGTGCGACATCTCCCGTCCGCCGAACGTCTCGCGGGCTGTCAAGGAAGCCCGCCCGGATGTGCTGGCGATTGACGGCGGTGTGGTGGCGGTGCCGGGGCTGCCGGATCTGGGCTGGAAGTTCGGCTTCGAGCAGGGGCTGGCCTATGCGTGCATGACGGAGACGATGATCCTGGGCCTGATGCACCAGTACGAGGACACATCGATCGGCACCGATCTGAACCTGCCGACGATCATGCTGCTCAGGCAGTGGGCCGATGAACTGGGCTTCAAGCTGGCGCAGTTGCGCTCCTTCGACCGGCCGCTCTCCGCTGTTGAGTGGGCGGAGTTGCAGGAGGCGCGGGCGAAGGTGCTGAAGGTAGCGGGGGATTGAACGTGAGCATCCCCTCCGCGGGTCACTACGTGGGAGTACCCTACGCCGTCAGGCCTGTGACGCCACGGGCGCTTATCCTGCGGAGCCCCTTCGGGTCTCCTCGGGCGCCCGAACGGCGTCACAGACCTGCCGGCTTCGGGGACGCTCAGCTTCGTTTATTGGATTGGGACACAACACCCTTGTATAACGGCAACCCCGCAGTCGCTTGGCGACTGCGGGGTTTTTGCTCTCCCTTACACCAGCACCAGTTCCTCCCCCGTCAACGTCAGGCGCTCGGCGCCTTGGGGGGTGATCAGGTAGGTGTTCTCGATGCCTACCGCGCCTCGGCCGGGGAAGAAGAACTTGGGCTCGATTGCGATGACGTTGCCTGGTTCTAGCGGGTGCTGTTGGCGGGGGGCTAGGATGGGGAGTTCGTCTAGCTCCAGGCCTACGCCGTGGCCTACGAAGCGGGCTTTGCTTGGGCCGTAACCTTGGAAGTGGTCTAGGAGGCCGTGCTGCTCGGCCAGGGATACGCTCTTCTGCCATAGTTCCTCGCCGGTGACGCCGGGTCTGGCTTCGGTCTGGAACATGTGGGCGATCTCGACGGAAACGTTGTATGCCCGGACCAGGTCGTCGGGCAGAGAGCCGATGGCCAGGGTGCGGGTGCCGTCGTGGATATAGCCGTTGTAGGCGGTGGGGTAGTCCACGACTACGGGCATGCCCCGCTGGATCTGGCGGTAGCCGGCGCCATAGGGGGCGGCGGGAGTGAGACCTTCGCCGCCGAAAGTCGTGTCGGCGAAGCTGGCTACGGCGCCGCTCTCGCCTGCCAGGACGTGGAACCAGGGGCATTCGAAGCCGGTGGCTGCCCGCCAACGGACCATGCCCTGGAAGCCGTGGCGGCGTTCGGCGGCCTCGGCGATGGCGGACAGTTCCAGTTCGGTCATGCCTTCCCGCAGGGCGGCTTTGATCGCCTGGAAGGTCAGGTCAGCGACCCGAGCGGCGCCGCGCACCTGGGCGATCTCCACGTCGCTTTTCACGGCGCGGGCCAGGCGGGTGGCTGGGCCGATGTCCACAATCTCAACCCCCGGCAGTGCCCGCTGATACCCGGCGAAGAGGGAGACCGGGAGGATGTCCAGTTCCATGCCGATCCGCCGGCCGGTGCCGATGTACTCGGGCAGTTGGCGGAGGCTGCCGATCGGCTCTACTCGGTCCAGGGCGGACTCCCGGCGCGCCCGTTCCAGCACTCGCCGTACCAACAGCACGGGGGCCCCGGCCGCCGGCACCCACAGATGTGACTGTTGGGCCGTGCCACTGTAATAGTAGACATTGGTGACGCCGTGGAGCAGAGCGCCGTCCAGACCGTTCTGAGTCAGATGCTGCTGAAGCTGCGCGATTCGGTTCACTAACTCCGTCTTCGGCGTCAAGAACATGCTGCTCCCTCCGACCCCCAGGGGGTAATCTGGCAATCGCCAGGCGTACCTATTCTTTCTCCTGCCATCTACCGGCATCCTGCACTAGGTGGGAATCCGGCCGCAACCCCACCCCCCTTTGTCGGCTGCCGCAATTCCGCTACTCGAAAAAGTCTTGACTGGTCGGCAGAGGATCGCTTATACTGTGAGTGCACTAGTTGACTAATGCACCGAGGCTGTTCGAAGACAGACGGCAAGCGAGGTGATCCGATGACGATGCAGTTCAGCTTCGACGCCACTCTGCCCATTTACCAGCAGATCATCGACGAGTTCAAGCGCGCACTGGCCCGCGGCGAACTCAGGCCTGGCGACAAGCTCCCCTCCCAAAGGGATCTGGCGCAAGTCTCCAAGGTGAACCCCAACACGGTGCAGCGGGCTTATCGGGAGATGGAGGCGATGGGAATGGTGGAGTCGTCGCGGGGGATGGGGACCTTCATCTGTTCTGACACGGGGCTGCTGACCACCATTCGCACGGAAATGGCGGAGGAGGCCGTACGCCGCTTTGTGCAGGAGATGATGGGACTGGGCCTCCGCAGCGAGGAGATTCTGGCGCTGACCGAATCGACGTTGCAGGCGGCTGCAGCTACGATCGGGGAGTCCGGAGGGAGGAGAGAGGCAGAATGAATGCACTCATGAAGACAGAACCAGCCCCGGTCGGTCAGCCAGCTGAAGCGGTTGTGCAGTTGGAGCAGGTCACCAAGCGGTACTTCAGGACCACGGCTCTGGCCGACGTAAACCTGAGCATTCCCCGGGGATCGATCACCGGACTCCTGGGCTTGAACGGAAGTGGCAAGTCCACCCTGCTGAAGCTGATTGCCGGGCTGGCGCGGCCGACGTCCGGTCAGGTTCTGGTAGACGGCAGGGCGCCCGGTCGTTGGACCAAGGGCCGTGTGGCATACGTACCCGAGGTGGATCACCTTTACCCCTGGATGACCGTGCGGGAGAGCATTGCCTTTGTCTCCTCCTTCTACCCCGACTGGGAGCGTGAGCGGGCGGAGGAACTGCTGGCCTTCATGGCGTTGCCGGCTGACCAGCCCACCGGAAAGCTGTCCAAGGGCATGCGGGCACGGCTGCGCCTGGTCATCGCCCTGGCCCATCCGGCCACTGTGGTGCTGATGGACGAACCGCTTTCGGGCATTGACATGCCCTCCCGCAGTCGAATCACGGAGGCGATCCTCAGCCAGTTCCGGGCCGGGGAACAGACGATCATCATGTCTACCCACGACCTGCTGGAGACCGAAACGCTCTTTGACCGGGTGATCCTCCTGGAGCGCGGGCGGGTTCACCTGGAGGGCGACGCCGAAACCATTCGGGCCGAGCACGGCTGCGCCATTCACGACCTGCTGAAGGAGGTCCAGGCATGAGACATCCCTTTTTACGACTGGTAGGAAAGGAACTGCGCCAATCAGCGACCGTCACGCTCTCGACCGCCGG
>JBLNEM010000293.1:0-6409 GCA_050262655.1 Mycobacterium leprae
GCCTATCTGGACCAGTATCAGCCGGTGGCGCTGCCATGCATTGTCAAACCAGGGCTGGGTGGACCACTCTGCCCCGAGGGTACGCCGTCGGGGACGGTGGTGCAGGCCTATGCTTATGCCTGGTGTAATCTGGCCTACCTCACGAACCAGGCGGAGTGGCACCGTTATATGGAAGGCGTGTTTCGCAGTGGGACGAACCTCTTCGCCGTCTACCGCGCCGCAGCGGTGCCGGGGCTGAAGCAGGGACCGGCCTATGGGGTCGTCATGGGCGGCAGCCTGGTGGACTACTCGGCGCCGACCCTCTACCTGGGCGAGGATGGGAACCTGCTGTTGGCTCGCTGGGGCTGCGGGCTGCCGATCTACGGCGTGCCGCCGGGGGCAGCGGTGATCCTGGCGCCGAAAGTCACTCCCACTGCTGCAGAGCGGGCTGAGGCGGAGGCAGGACTGACCGGCGTGGTGGCGTCCGAAGTGCAGCAGGGACACCTCTTCCTCCAGGTTGCCCTGGGCGAGCTTGACCCCTGCAAGGATGCCAAAGACCCTTGCATCATGGAGAAGGACTTCGGCCAGGTGGTCACCGGGGTGATCGGCCGCTGTGACAAGGTGGGGGCCGATGCGCAGGTGGGTGCCTACGTCTACAACGAGGAGCGGCAGGGCCCGGTCTTCCGGCCCTATGCGGAGGCCTGCCGCACCTTGATCCAGGCGGAGGTGGCCCTGGGCCAGCCGAAGGACACCCCCCAGTGGCGGGCGGCGGCGCTAAAAGCAAGGCAACTGTTGGGGCTGGCGGCGCAGGCCCTCAGCAAGAGCAAGTAGGTCCCCGGGCGGGCAATGTTGACACATTAGTCTCCAGGTAATAACATTTGGTAATAAACTATCTGGCACCCGCCGCCAGCGGAGGCACGGTACCGTATGAGACGTTGGTTGTTTCTGCCGAACGACGACCGGCCGACCACCTGCCAATTTCCAGTCCTGATGGCGCCCATGGGCGATATCGAACTGGTGGTGCCGCCGCGCGCCCTGATGGGGCGGTATCAGCAGGCGGGCGACCCGGCGGCGCTGGTGGGCTGGGCGAAGCAGAATGCCGCCGGCTGCGAGGGGGCCATCGTCAGCCTGGAGCTGTTATCTTTCGGCGGCTCGTGTGCTTCCCGCAAGCCACTGGCTGGCGTGGCGGAAGTGCTGCCGCATCTGGAGCTGCTCACCTGGCTGAAACAACAGGGGCTTACCATTCTGGCCTGCAACATGCTGATGCGAATCAGTCCCTACGGCGGCACCCCCGAAGAGAGCGCACGGCACGCGCTCTTGCACCAGTGGGCGCAGGCGGTGGAGAACGCCGATCGGCAGGCGGAGGTCGCCGAACTGGAGCGGGCCATTCCGCCCATCTTCCTGAAAGAGTACCTCGACTTGCGGGAGCGGAACCTGCGGGTGACGCTGGAGGCGATCCGGCTGGTCTCCCGTGACGTGATCGAATTTCTGCTGCTGCTCCAGGAAGAGAGCCTGCCGCACGGCATTCACCGGCTGGAACTGCAGCGCATCCACAAGTGGGTCGAAGCCAACGGCGCTAGCAGCCGGGTGCGTATCATGCCGGGGACCGACCAGGGTTCGATGCTGCTGCTGGCACGGGCCGCCGTGGCCGCCGCCGGCACTACGCCGCGCCTCCGACCGGTCTACGGGCGGGAGGCTTCAGCCAACCTGACTCCGCCCTTCGAGGACCGGCCGCTGCGGGAGACCGTTGATCTGCACATTGAGGCTGCGGGGGCGCAGCGGGTGGAGCAGGGGGATGACGTGACGCTGTTCGTGAATACCCCGGTCTACCGTTATGGCGATGAGGCCGAAGTGAACGCCGTGGAGCGGGCTACCATCGCGCCGGCCGTGACCGACGGCAGCCGGCCGTTGGTCACCCAGATTCGGGCGTCGCTCCAGAGCGGCCATCCGACGGCGGTGGCCGATGTTGCCTTTGCCAACGGGGCCGACCCGCTCTTTACCCAACACCTGCTGCGGGAGACCGACTGGACCCGCCTCTGGGGCTACGCGGCGTGGAACACGGCCGCCAATACGCTGGGGATCGCGGTGGCGATGGCAATCCTCCGGCAGTTGGATGGCGGGCGCCACGACCAGCTGCAGCAGGAGGCGCTGCTGCGGCGGATGTTGGAAGATCACGCCTATCAGGGGCGGCTACGCTCCCGGCTGAACGACTGGTGTTTCGCCCATGGCCATAGCCCGCTCTATCTCGGCGATGCATGCCCGGCAGCGGAAGCGCAAGTGATGACACCGCTGCGCCATTCCGCTGAGTTCTTGGTGGAGGTTGGGGCCGGTCGGCACGGTTATAAGCTGCAGCGGTTTGCGGCCCGCTTGCCATGGCCGCGGACCTTCGAGGTGGAGATCGATCTGCAACTCAGCCGCTGACCAAGAGCGCAAAAACGATCAGGACTCGACCCTCCCTGCACCGTTATACTGGCTCCAGGTGGTGACGGAGGATGCCGAATGAGACGTTGATTGCCAGCGCAGTGGCCTATATCGAGGCACACCTGCAGGAGCCGTTTACGCTGCAGGATGTGGCCCGGGTGGCTGGCTACTCGCCGTTCCACTTCCACCGGCTCTTCCTGGCGGTCATGGGCGAGACACCGGCGGCGTTCATCCGGAGACGCCGGCTGGCTGAGTCGGCCCGTGAGCTGGCAGAGACGGAGAAGCGGGCGATCGATGTGGCGCTGGCCTACCAGTACGACTCGCAGGAGGCCTTCATTCGGGCTTTTCGCCGCCACTTCGGCGTCACCCCGGGACAGTACCGGCGGTGTGGCGTCGATCATGGACAGGGATTGGGAGGGAGCAGGATGGAGCCTCGTTTCGTCGCACTGGATGGTTTCACACTGGTCGGTATGATCTACTTCGGTGAGAACCAGAAGGGTGAGATCCCGCAGCTTTGGACCGAGTTCAACGCCCGGTCGGCGAAGATCCCGCACCAGTTAGCGGGCAAGGGTTACGGCTTCTGCTTCATGGACGGGCAGAGCAACCCGAACTTCTGGTATATGGCCAGCATGGCGGTGGAGCAGTTGACCACGGTTCCGCCGGAGATGGTGGCGAAGACGGTGCCGGCCGCAGAGTATGCGGTCTTCACCCACCGGGGGCCGGTGAGCACGCTCGGGGAGACCTACGGGTTTGCGTACCAAACCTGGATGCCGACCTCGGGCTATGAGCCGGCGGCCAACTATGACTTCGAGTACTACGACCAGCGGTTCAACCCGCAGGATCCAGCCAACTCCGAGTTGGACATCTACATACCGGTCCGGCGCAAGGGATAGCGATGCGAGGGATCTGCCACGGCAGGTCCCTTTATCGTTACGATAATGTAATGAGATTGAAACAAAATCGCTGGGATTGTTGATAGCGGGCAGGAAATTCGACACGCCGGGGGGTAACCTGTAAAACAGGTTTCTTGCACAAGTGTGAGGAGGGCGACTGGTGACCAGGCCATTTTATGGGGCGGTGGGGAATGGTGAGACCGTCGCCCTGATTAGTCCCACGGCGCAGGTGGATTGGCTTTGTGCACCCCGACCGGACTCGTTTCCGGCGTTCGCCCGGGCACTGGACCCCAATCGGGGGGGCTGCTTGACCTTGTCCTTCAAGGAAAGGGGCGCCAGTGTTCCGTTGCCCATTCAGGGAGAGTGGCAGCGGTACCGGGGGCGGACCAACATCCTGGAGACCGGGCTGACTGCCGGGAATCTGAGCGTGTCCGTGGTCGATTTCATGCCCTGGGGCTGCCGACATCTGGTGCGGCAGATCCGGGTAACGAATGCCGGTGAGGCTGTTTGCGAGGTCCAAGTGGAGGGCAGCCTTGGCGTCACCTACAGCTGTGAGGCCCCAGTGGTGCTGGGTGAGCGGCTTTTCGCCAGGTTCAGGGGAGCACAGTCGGCCCGCCTGGCTCCGGGCGAAGTGCTGGAGACCGTTCTGGTGCTGGCCTACGGCGAGTGCCGGTCCGAAGCGTCCGCCAACTGGCAGGCGGCCGGCGAGGCTGACCTGGCGGCGGAGGAGCGCTTTTGGGCGGAGTGGCTGGCACCGGCCCGGCCGATCGCCAGCGGCGATCGGGTGTTGGACGAAGCCTACTATCGGAGCCTGCTGGCGCTGAAACTGCTCTGTCAGGAGCGCACCGGGGCGATTTTGGCGGCGCCGACGGCCTCCTTCCCGGCCGTGCCGGGGGGCGGCGACAACTGGGATTACCGGTACGTCTGGCTGCGGGATGGCTATTTCATCAGCCGGTCTCTGGATGCGGCGGGGCTGCACCAGGAGAGCCGCCGGTTCTACGACTTCATTCTGGCCCTGCAGGGGGCGGACGGCCGCTGGGCTCAGACCCTCTTCACGGTAGATGGGGGCAACCCCAGGGAGTGTGAGGTGCCGGATCTGGCAGGGCCGGGGGGTGAAAAGCCGGTCCGACTGGGCAATGCGGCATCCACGCAGGTGCAGATCGACGGCGAACCCAGCGTGCTGCACGGCCTCTGGTGTCACTGGCAGGCGACGGGCGATGAACGGTTCATCGTCGACCGCTGGGAGCACATCCGGCGGGCCGCCACGGCGGTGATGGAGGGTTGGCGGCGGCAGGAGAACGGCATCTGGGAGATCCGGGAGCGGATGGATCACTGGGTGTACGGCAAGGTGTTGTGTGCGGTCGGCCTCAGAGCCGCGGCGGATATGGCCGGGGCGCTGGGGTATAACGACCTGTTGCTGATCTGGGGGCAGGAGGCCGAACGAATTCGGGTGGAAGTGACCGAGCAGGGCTGGTCCGAAGCCCGGCAAGCCTACCGGCAAACCTACGATCCGGCCTCGCCGCTGGATATTTCGACGCTGGCCCTCAGCCTCTGGGGGCTGCTCCCGGCCGACGATCCACGCCTGACCGCAACGGTGGCCCGGATGGAGGAGCCCTTGAAGCGCCCGGATTTGCCAGCCGATGTGGCATACACCACCGACACCCCGTTCTGGGGGCGGAAAGCGGGCGGCCTGAATATCGGGGGCGGAATGGCCCGCTACGACTACGCCGCCGTGCCGTTCTACCTGCCTACGCTCTGGCTGGCCCGGCATTACCGGATGGCGGGCGACCGGGAGCGGGCGCTGGCTTTGATCCGGCTCTGTCTGGGCAGCGCCACCGATCTGGGGCTGATGGCGGAGCATTTCGATCCGGCCACCGGCGAGCAGTGGGGCAACTTCCCGCAGGGTTTCAGCCATGAGGAGATGGCGCTGGCCCTTCTGGAGCTTTTCGGCGACCCGGCGTGGTAAACTAGCAGGGTAAGCGCTACAGAGGGGGAGCACAGAGAAAGATGACGCTCTTTGGCGGCATAGAGGCCGGCGGCACCAAGTTTGTTTGTGCGGTGGGCACCGGCCCTGACGATTTACGCAACGTAACCCGTTTTCCCACCACGACGCCGGCGGAGACGATTCGGCAGGCGGTTGAGTTTTTCCGGGCGCAGCCGGAACCGGTAAGCGCCATTGGCATCGGCTCCTTTGGTCCCGTCGATCCGGACCCGCACTCGCCCACATATGGACACATCACGTCGACGCCCAAGCCCGGCTGGCGTGATACGGATCTCTGGGGCGAGATCGTCCGAGCGCTGGGCGTGCCCGTGGGGTTTGACACCGACGTGAATGCGGCGGCCCTGGGGGAACATGTCTGGGGCGCGGCCCGTGGCCTGGATACCTTTATCTACCTGACCATTGGCACGGGCATTGGCGGCGGGGCCATGGTGAACGGCAAGATGCTGCACGGCCTGGTGCATCCGGAGATGGGGCACATTCCGCTGCCGCGGCTGGCCGGCGACTCCTTTGGCGGCTTCTGCCCTTACCACGGCGATTGCTTCGAGGGTCTGGCGGCCGGTCCGGCCCTGCAGCGGCGCTGGGGCGACAAGGCCGAAACGCTGCCGGCGGAGCATCCGGCCTGGGCGATGGAGGCCGAGTACATTGCCATGGGCCTCTGGACCTTTATCTGCACGCTGTCGCCGCAGCGGCTGATCCTGGGCGGCGGCGTGATGCAGCAGCCGCATCTCTTCCCGCTGATTCGGGCGAAGGTGCAGCAACTGCTCAACGGCTACGTGCAGTCGCCGGCGATTCTGGCGCAGATCGATCAGTTCATCGTGCCGCCTGCCCTGGGTGGCAACGCCGGTGTGCTGGGCTCCATCGCCCTGGCGCAGCAGGCACTTCGGTAGAAAATAAGCGGCGCTCCCCAACGCATCGGGGAGCGCCGTTCTGCTTTATCCGCCGGCCAGGGGCATGATCCAGGTGACCGTGTCGCCGCTGTGCAGGAGCCGGGTGAGCTCCGTGCAGCGTTCGCCGTTCACCAGCAGGCAGGGGTCGGTGGCAGCGAGGGCCGCCAACAGGTCGGCGTGGCAGGGGCGGCTGGCTGCGGCGAGCACCCGCTGCAGGGTGACGGCGC
>JBLNEM010000294.1:0-3055 GCA_050262655.1 Mycobacterium leprae
TCCCGCAAAATCGCTCGCTCTCGCTCTGACTGGTACAGCCGCCGGGTGGTCTCCACACTGAAGACGCCCATCAGGCGGGCCGTGGCGATCGCCGTGCCGACGGCGATGACCGTGCGGACCAGTTCGATGGGGATGCCCATGAAGTGGAAGAAGAACTCGTTGTTCAGGATCGATGCGGGCCAGAAGTTCTGGCGGGGTACCACCAGCCCGGCTGTCATGCCGTAGAGGGCGAAGAAGCCTGCGCTGACGTAAAGGTTGCGGACATGCGCGTGCAGTTGATCGCGCCGCAGTTGAGCCACCTGGCCCATCAGGCCGTAAGCCACGATCAGGGCGGAAGGCAGGCCCAGCATGTACCGGGACCAGGCCTCGGATACCCAATACCAGGTGCTGACCCCGGCGTCGTCATGCAGCACCGGATAGCCGAAGAAGGCGATCAGCCAGAGCACCGTGATGGCAGGCGCCAGGAAGCGTGTCAGGATGGATGCGGCCCGAGAACTCCCCGTGTCCAGCAGGCCCAGGCCAAAGTAGAGCAAGAAGCCGAACGAAATCGCCCCCAGAACCGTGCGCAGGCCCCACAGTGCGGCGATCGTAAGCGACTGGTCCGGACTCACGCGCAGGGGGATGAAGAGCAGCCCCCAGTCGGCGAGGGCGTGCACGAAGGCAAAGACCGCCAGCGCCCATTGCCGGTTGGCCAGCCGATACCGGCTGCCGGCGCGGTTTTGCATGGCTACCACCAGTCCCAGGGAGAAGAAGGAGAGGCCGTAGACGAACTGGATGATCATGTTGTTGCGCATTAGCCAAGCCTGGATGAGAACCATCACCTTTAGCGGCCCGAGTAGGAAGAGCAATTCGTTGCCGGGAGCCCTCCACTCCTGCTCAACGCCGAAGCCGGGGAAGCAGAATGCTCCCCCGGCTTCACTCCCACCCGGCGCCGACTTACTTGATGACCCGCTCGGTGATCTTCTCCAGACCGATCTTGTCGGTATGTAGGACCAGAGAGACGCCGATGCCCTCGACGCGCTCCAGGGTCACCGGAATATGGGCGGAGGCCCGTTCGGGGATGCCGAGCGGACGCACCTTCAGGAGCAGCCGCAGGTTCACCTGCGCCCGGCTGCCGTCCTTCGACCAGGCGACCCGCACCGTGTTGTCGGCCGGTTTGTCGACCGGAGTCGCAGTTAGTTCATACTCATTCTCCACCGTTTGATGCAGGGCCAGCAGGGTAGGCCGAACCACGCTCAGTTTGGCCTCCAGGGCTGCCTGGAGCAACAACTGAACCGCTGATGCGTTCAGCACGCCCATCATGCCGCCGCCCCGAACGACCATCACCGGATCGCGCACGGGCCGGGAATCGACGTCGACCTCCTTGAAGCTGAACGGCGTGACCGCTCGTGCCGCCGCCGTCATCTCGGCCGCCTGCCGGGCAGCCATCGCCACATCCTTGGCGTCAGTCATCGTTACCCTTCCTTTCATCTCATTGCGTATTCTCGACCCAGGCTCTCCATCTTCAGTATAACATACTGTTTGAATATTGGATGTATAGCTTGGGTAAAGGTAGGCCATCAACGTCTGCCCATAAATTTCAGACTACTAAAGGTTTGCCCATCCGGGAGAGGCGCCAAACGGAAGGTCCAATATCGTAACAATGTCACGTTAGAATCACGCTAGAGTAGCCGTAGATACGTCCTGGATTCGCCTTAGAATCGCCATTTATCTGGTCAGAATCATGGCAGCGCCATCGTAGAATCGTGGCCGCTCCCTCGTAAAATCGTGGCCGCGCAGTCCCGAAAAAGTTGACGCGCCCCACCGCCTGCGTTAACCTAACACGTAATACATAACACGGGAGGCCATTGCCATGGAGATGCGCCGACTAGTGCCAGCAGACATTGCAGCGTACAAAGCGATCCGCCTGGAGGCGCTGGAACTGGCCCCGGAGGCGTTCGGCTCAGACCTGGCCGAGCAGCGCACCATGAGCGACGCCGAATGGCTGGTGCGCATTGGGGGTAGCGACGACGCCTATATCGTAGGCGCCTTCGAAGGCGGTCAGTTGATCGGCACGGCGGGTTTCAGCCGGGAACGCCGGCGCAAGACCCGACACAAGGGCGGCATCTGGGGTGTCTACGTGACGCCGGCCGCCCGGGGGCAAGGCGTCGCCCGGCGGTTGATGGCGGCCATTCTGGAGGATGCCCGCCACCAGGAAGGCCTGGAACAGCTCACGTTGGCCGTCGTGAGCGAGAATGCGGCAGCCCTGGCACTCTACCGGCAACTGGGCTTCACGGTCTACGGCACCGAGCGGCACGCCCTGAAGCTGAACGAGCGCTATCTGGACGAGGAACTGATGCTCCTGTTCCTCTAGAGCAAAGAGACACCCCGGTGCCCCGGGGTGTCTCTTGTTCTGTTTGCTAGGCTTCCGGCTCGCCGTGCAGCCTCGCCCGGATCGCCCGACCGGTCGGCGTGTCCGCCAGGCCGCCGCGGGCCGTCTCCTTCAGGGCCGAGGGCATCGCCTCGCCCACCCGGGCCGCCGCCTCCACCACCTCGTCGGGCGGAATCAGGCTGCCCACACCGGCCAGCGCCAGTTCGGCCGCCACCAGAGCGGTACCGACACCCTGGGCGTTGCGCTTGATGCAGGGCGCTTCCACCAGGCCGGCGATCGGGTCGCAGACCAGGCCGAGGGTGTTCTTCAGGGCGATGCCCGCGGCGATGATCGCCTGGTTGGGCGTGCCGCCCCGCAGTTCCACCACCGCTGCGGCCGCCATCGCCGCCGCCGAACCGGTCTCGGCCATGCAGCCGCCCTGCGCGCCGGAGATGCTGGCGTTGCCCGCCATCACCATGCCGACGCCGCCGGTCACCAGGAGGCCCTCGATCAACTGCTCATCGGTCAGGTTATCCTCCTCACCCAGCGCCAGCAGAACCCCCGGCACCACGCCGGCGGCGCCAGCGGTGGGGCTGGCGGAGATCAGGCCCATGGCGGCGTTCACCTCGTTGACCGCCATCGCCCGGGCCACCGCACGGGTGAAAAGGCCGCCTACCAGGCTCCGGCCCTGCAGCCGCGCCTGCT
>JBLNEM010000295.1:0-4800 GCA_050262655.1 Mycobacterium leprae
TGCGGAAAGCGGTCCAGCAGGGCAGCGGCCACATCACTGGCCAGCGTCTCGCCGCAGAACAGGAAGCAGCGCAGATCCGGCAGCATCTGGGCGCCGAAGCTCCGCTCCGCCAGGCTCATCTGCGCAAAGGAGGGCGTGCTCACCCAGACGGTGACGCCGCTGCTGGCGAACAGCTGGTAGAGTCGGCGGGGGTTGGCCACATCCTCCTTGGTAACCGACACCAGCGTACCGCCGGTGGCCAGGCTCAGGTAGAGATCCATCACCGACAGGTCGAAGGAGAAGGGCGCCTGGTTCAGGAACCGCTCCCCCTGCTCGTTTAGCGCCACCGTCTGCAGCATCCAATCGACATAGCTGGTGAGGCAGCCGAGGGTGATGACCACCCCTTTGGGCTCGCCGGTGCTGCCGGAGGTGAAGATGATGTAGTAAGGGTCATCCTGGCTTACGGGCTGCGAAGCCGGCCCGACCGGAAGCGGATAGTGCTGGAGGATCGCCGCAACCGCAGCCGGCGTCAGGGTCAGCGGTGTGTTGGCCGCCGCCTGAATCCGCTCGATCCGCTGCGCGGGCAGCGAGGTGTCCAGGGGGATATACGGATGCCCCGCTTTCACGGCGCCCAGGAAGGCGATCAGCATCTCCGGCTCCTTATGGCCGAGGACGGCGACCGGAGAGCCATCGGCGGGGAGCGTGGCCGCCAGGTAAGCCGCCACCCGGTTAGAGGCGGTCGCCAGTTCACCGTAGGTCAGGATGCGGCCGTCGCTCTCATGCGCCGCCCGGTCGGGACAGGCTTTTGCCCAGTGGTCAATCCGTGCCAGAAGATCCATCCTCAACCCTCCCTAAAAGCCCTGATAGATGAACTTGGGCGGCGTGAAGTTGCCCTTGCCATAGAGCCACACGAGGCCGGCCACAATGCCGAGGTAGTAAAGACTCAGGAGCCACGGGTTATTTGAGAGTGCCGTGGTAAAACTGGTCCAGCGCCTTGTCATAATAGATCCACCCCTCGCGGCTCAAATGGGCGCCCGAGTCGATCAGGAAATACTTGTCCTCATCGTGGTCGGCGTACATCAGCACCGGCACGCTGTACGGCCTGGTTACCTGCTGTAGCTTCGTGTAGTACGCCTGTCTCGCCCAGGCCGAGACCCCGGTGTAGTCGTAGTAGGGCCCCTGGATCGGCATGCTGAAGATGATCGGCTCGGCGCCCATCGCCTTCAGGCTCCGCAGCAACAGGTCCAGATCGGTCCATTCCTTGGACTGCCACATCCCCTGCATCCAGGTGAGATCGCGGTTCTTGGCCGGCTGCTTGGGCGTTTCGTTCTTCAGCTTGGACTGCCAGATCTGGTTGTCGAAGCCGAAGGGATTGTTGTTGGCGTGCTGCTGCTGCTCGGTGGTGGCCTGCGTCAGCAGCCGGCTCCAATCCACTGGGCCGGCTACCGGGGGCGTCGCCGCCGGAAGCTTCTTCTGCGGCGCCTTGATCATCTTTAGCGTCTCCCAGTGATCCTGGAGTTGCAGCACGGCGATCTGCAGCTTGCCCAACGGCAGCGACGCGTAATAGAGCAGTCTGTTGCCGGTGCCGCCGCGGGCCAACTGGTTCAGGGCGAAATGCAGCAATGGCTCTTTGGTCAGGGTATTGGGGTAGTCCAGCAGGCGTAGCGCAATCTCGTGCTTCAGGGCGAAAGGGAGCTGCGTGTCCCAGGCCAGCGCCTCGGCGTGCAGGGCGGAAAAGTTGCCGGCGTAGGACTCAGGCGACTGCATCTTCCCGAAGAACCACGGCGCCGACAGGGAGATGGCCACCTTTTTCCCCTTCAGCTCCCCGGCAGCAGCCAGGTCCTGCAGAATGATCAGGTCCGTGGTCCCGGCCTTGCCCACCGGAAAGATCGTGAATCCCGTGGGGTACTCCTTGAACACTTCACTTCCGTGATAGGGGTTGGGGATGGTCAGCTCGGAGCTGCCATAGATCGGCAGCAGGTCCGGCTCCTGAAACGCCGCCCGCTGGAGCACCGATCCCTGGTTCTTTTGATCGAAATGAGCCGCCGCCAACGCATGCACATACTGACGCTCAACCCTGTCAGCGTACAGTTCCCCCGCCACCAGCGCCCCGGCGAAAGCGGCGAAGGCCAGGACGGCTGCCAGGAGATGCGGGCGCTTCATGGTGTTAAGCACCTCCGAAATGAGTTCCGTCCTTAAAGCCTATGATAGTTAGATTAACCCAGGATCGACAATATGTGAACTAGCGATGAATGGGGAAACTTCGCGGGAGTCGCCTCCGCTGGCGGGAACGAGCGTAAAAACGTGGGGATCCCCTCCGCCGTCGGGCCTGTGCCGCCACGGACGCTGATCCTGCGGAGCCCCTTCGGGTCTCCTCGGGCGTCCGAACGGCGTCACAGACCCGCCGGCTGCGGGGACGCTCAGCTTCGTTTCACTGGCATGGGACATAACACCCCGGCAATTGGCGCGGGGACGCCAGCTTCGCCATACGTTCTTCCCTCGCAGCGGCCGTCGGAGGGGGACGCACGCTGCCGTGCGGCTCTGTATGTTTATTCAGATTCGCCGTTACTCCAAGCATACTGCTTCGGGGGCACCCCTGCAACACGAGGCCCTGGTGGGGGCTCGTATGGATTTCTGGCGAAAGATGAAAAAGTCGAATGGAGGGACACAGGAAATCCCCTTTGGAGGGCGAATAGATTGGTACCATAGCAAGGGAGGTCGGTGGCCGTTGCGCTACACTAACCCGGCACGCCTTGGTAAAGTTCCCCCCCGTGGTGGCCTCAAACTGCTTTTCCGGGCCGTTGAAACGGCTCTCCGTTATGTCGCCTTTGACCGAGAGACTCCAGACCGGTTTATGGACCGGCACTATTTCGTGCCGTCAGAAAACCGTGTCTGACTCCGGGTCAAGGGCGACATTTGTCTTCGCCCGATTGTCTTGCCGCTAAAGGAGGTATGAGCTGCGGCCGACCGAAGCAACCGGCTCTGAGAACTGCCCGAGATTAGGGGGCAACCGGTGAGGATCGCTGCCGAAAAAACCTTTCGTTGTGCCGTCTACGCATCCTTGGATCATCTCGCCTGAGCATTCTCCGGTTTTCTCGGCCATGCCACAAATTGTACAGCACGGGAGGAATGTACCATGGGACCGAGGCTGTATGAAGGAATGTCCATTCAGGAGATCTCTGATTACCTTTTCTGCCAGGATGAGCTGGCTCCGGCCGATCTGATCATCGTATTTGGTGGGAAGCGGCTGGAACGGGCCGATCGGGGCGCTGAATTGTACAAAGCAGGGCTTGCTCCCCGCCTATTGGTTACAGGCGGCGACAAGCGTGGCATCGGAATATGTGAAGCGGAACGGTTAAAGGAACGGATGGTCGAACTGGGTGTCCCGGAAGAGGCTATCATCGTGGAAGAGGAATCGGTTAATACGATGGAGAACGTCCGCCGGTCAGTCGCACTCGTGGAGAGCCAGATCGGCTGGAACAACGTCGGTAATGTCATTCTGGTCTCCGCCCCTTACCACTTGCGCCGGGTGAAGCAGGCGGTCGCCCACTACATCCCGCGCAGCACGAAGATCACCTGCTGCCCCGATACCCGGACCGATATTACCCGGGACAACTGGTGGCATTCGCCCGAGGGACAGGACCTGGTATACCGTGAGCTGGAAAAGGTCCGCACTTACGCCATTCAGGGTGAGTTGTAGCCGACCGGCCAGCCAAAACAAGATAACCCCGCAGGTCGCCAGACGGACTTGCGGGGTTTCCGTTTTATGGCTTGTCAGTTCTGCTATGGACCGGTATAATACGGGGAATTGTACCACATCTTAAGCTGTTCTGGAGGGATCAGCCATGGGCTCGGTGCCGATCCTGCAGGGTAAGCGGGTGCTCCTGCGGCCCCCGTGTGAAAAAGACAAACAAGACCGTCTTGCGCTTGGCCGCAACGCCGAGTTCGTTCGCATGTGCGGGGGCGACCACCGTAACCTACAGCCGTTCACCCCCGAACAGGCTGAACGCTGGTACGCGCGGCTGGTGGCCGAACCGCTGGAGTGGGTGATCGAGGTCAACGGGCGGTGCATCGGAACGGCCCGGCTGCATCACATGGATGAGGAGAACCGCCGGATCCGCTACGCCATTGGCATCTTCGACCCATTGGCCTGGGGGCAAGGTTTTGGCACGGAAGCAACGAGGCTCGTCCTCCGTCATGCGTTTGACGGCCTCAACCTGCACCGCGTGGATCTGAAAGTCTTGGACTACAACCACCGGGCCATCGCCTGTTACGAGCAGTGCGGCTTTCAACGGGAAGGCATCGACCGGGAGGGCGCCTGGATTGCCGGTCAGTGGCAAAGCGACCTCCTGATGAGCATCCTCGAACAGGAGTATCGAGCAATCGCCCCAACCTGGGGCTAGTCCAACATCAAAACGGCGGAAGCACACCCTTGGTGCTTCCGCCGTTTCTGCCCTACCGATGCTCCAGATGGTCATGCAGCGACTGCAAGTAGCGCCGGATCGTCCGCAGCTCATGGTGGATCTCCCGGAAGGTCCGCAAGAACCAGAACCCCACCAGGAAGGACGAGAGCCAGATCACCCACCCCAACAAAAGCATCAGCACGGCCCTCACCCCCGAAAAGGGAAAACCGCCCCGGCGCCGTAATTGTAGCTATCTACTGCTTCTACACCCCTCCCCCCCGTCCTTTACGCCAGGAGACTAAACCTCCCGGCCAACTGGGGGGCCGTGCCTGCTAGGGTGTTCTGTCCCAAAGCAGTGAAACGAAGCTGAGCGTCCCCGCAGCCGGCGGGTCTGTGCCGCCGTTCGGACCCCCTTCGG
>JBLNEM010000296.1:0-3006 GCA_050262655.1 Mycobacterium leprae
GGCTTCGGCGGTTTTGCCGCTGAAGCCGGGTTCCTGCTTTTTCGGGTCATCTGCTAACCACGGCCCCAGCAAGCACGACGAAGGCACCCTGAGCAGGGTGCCTTCCGTTTTTCGTACGGCCAGCCCTTTCGCAGCTGTCACAGGCCCATCCCGATCACGGCAATGAGGAGGAGTGGGATGAACGCCAGGAAGAGCCCGCTAAGGGTTCCGGAGCGGAGCACGTTGTCGAGGAGTCTTCGCCGCTCGGCGATCAGGATTACCGCCCACCCTACGATGACTACGGGGATTATGTACTTCTGTAGCACTGTGCCGCCGGCCACGAAGGCCGTGGCGTTTACGGTCCAGAACACTCCTGCCGCTGCGGTGAGGATCACGGAACAGACAAACAGAATGCGATTCGCCATGTCGGGGTCCTCCTCCTGTCAGCATGACGCCGCCCAGTGATTGGTCGCTTCCGGCCCCACACTGCCTCCATTGCTTTCGACCTTTTCACCGCTCTAGCCTCCATTCTTGTGCGTTCTTAACCGGGGCGGCTGCCCGAGGCGCTACCATGCAGGAACTTGACGCAGCCAATTCCCACTGCGGAAGAGTGCGATTTTGATTAGAGTGTAGATAGGAATAAGTCGTGATAACGGTGAATTCAGGCAACAAGAATGGGGGGATTTAGATGATTGAGCCGACGAAGCGTCCGGTCACTCCCTGGCGGGCCCTGCTGGGAGTCTGGCTTGAGCCCGGGGCCACGTTTGAGGGGTTGCGTGAGCGAATGCCGATCCTGCTGCCGTATCTGGTTCAGATGGCGATCGGAGTACCGGTTGCGATCATCTCCGCACGGGCCAGCACCAACCTGAGTCAGTCGTTCATGGCAGGGCAGCCGGTGCCTCCGGGGTTCGACGCTGCGATGAAAACGGCGAGCATGGTCGGCGGGCTCCTCTCCGGCCTGGCGATGCCCTGGCTCACAGGCGTGGTCGTCGCGGGACTGGCCACTTTCTTTGGTCAGTTTCAGAGCACACGGGTACCGTTTGGCACCTACCTCGGTCTGGTCGGCTACGCCCGTCTCCCGGTAGTGGTCGGTACGGTGGTGCAGGCGTTCCTCACGCTATCCGCCACCACCATGGCGGAACTGACGACCAAGAGCGTCAGCCTCGCCGTACTCCTGCCGGCCGATGCCAGTCCCTACTTGCGGGGAGCCCTGAGCACGTTGAACCCCTTCGTCATCTGGTACTACGTGATTCTGACGATCGGCCTGGCCACACTGCATCGTGCCAAGCCATCGAAGACGTGGTCATTGGCGGCGACATTGTTCGCCGTGAGCCTCCTGTTAGCCACGGTGGGCGGCGGCCTTGGCACGACCATGATCCAGCAGACGCAGGTCAAATGAGGAGGTCCTCCGGTGAAACGGAAGTGGCTAGTAGCACTAGGGGTAGTGCTGATCGTGGCCGTTCTGGTCTGGGCCAACCTCCGCCAGAGCGGTACGAAGGCCAGCATGACCCAGGGGGGGCCTAAAGGGGCGCCCCTGGTGAAGGTGGTCGAGGTGAAACCGGGCGAGTTGGTGCAGACAGTGCTTGCACCCGGCGTACTGGAGGCAGCTCAGGCAGCCGAGGTTCGATCGCCCTTTGCCACGCAGCGGGTACATCTCCTGGTCGGGCTGGGTGATCCGGTCACTGCCGGTCAGGTGCTGGCTGAACTGGAAAGTGACGAGTTCCGGGTGCAGGTGGCCAGCCAGGAGGCGCAGATGGCACGTGCAGAACTGGCACTGGCACAACTCCAGCAGCAGGCGGCGACACAACCGCTCTTGCTGTCTCAGAAGGTGGAGTCGGCCAGGGCACAATTGGCGCAGGCCGAGCAGGCTCTGGAAAGCGCCAACCGACAGGATGCCAGCCTGCGTCAACGTCTGGAGCAGGCCAAGGCCGCATTGCTGGCGGCCCAAAATCGGAGCAGCGCTGGTGACTCCGTCGCGTCCCTGCGACAAAAGCTGGAGGATGCGGAAGCTGCGTATCTGGTAAACCCACAGTCGGGGGCCGCCCTTCAGGCCTACGAGGCTGCCCGGCAGGCCTATGAGGATGGGTTACAACAGGCCGTCGCCGCCGCACGTCAAGTCGCCGCCGACTTGGCCCAGGCCAGCAGCGCTGTGGCCATTGCGCAGCAGGAGTATGAGGCATCGGCGGCTGACCCGGCTGCGGTTCGGCAGGCCGGCGCTGCGGTGGAAGCGGCCCGCACAGGATTGACAGTGGCTCAACGAGAGGTGGAATCCGGTGGCCTGCTGACCGAGCAAATTCGCGCGGCCACTGCCGACCTGAATGCGGCTCAGGTGGCCTTGCGCCAAAGCCGAGACCGATTAAGCGCCGCTGCCCTGAAGGCACCGATGACCGGGACGGTGCTCTCACTGGGGCTGAAAGAGGGCCAACCGGCCATGCAGGGGCAACTGCTGCTCACCCTGGGCCAGTTGGACAGCCTCACCCTGAGGGCTCGGGTAGATGAGGTCGATGTGGGCAAGGTGAAGCCGGGGCAGAGTCTCACGTTGCTGAGCCAGGCCTATGGGGTGGAGCGGTTCAATGGCACCGTGCTCCGGGTCGCCGCCGAGTCGGGCGGGACTGGTGCCGGCGGGGCTGGCGCCTCTTATGAAGTCCAGTGCCAGGTGGCCAACCCGGCGAGCAAGCTTCGTGCCGGTATGAACGGCGAAGCCCGGATTCTGACCGCCCGAGAGCCCGAGACGCTGGCAGTTGGGCAGGAGGCGATCCGGGAAGAGGGCGACAAGGCCTTCGTGCTGGTGGTGGATCAGTACAAGGTGGAGATCCGGCCCGTAAAACTGGGCTTACGGACAGAGACCCGTGTGCAGGTGTTGGAGGGCTTGAAGGCGGGGGAGCAGGTGATCGTCAGCCCCTTTACCCTGGTACGCGACCTGAAGCAAGGGGCCGCCGTGCAAACGGAGGTCGTGGAGCCGGACGTGGAAGAGGAGGACCTATGATTCGCCTCATCGTGAAGGGGGGGGCGCCTTGAGTCTGTGGG
>JBLNEM010000297.1:0-5331 GCA_050262655.1 Mycobacterium leprae
GGCGTCGATTTGCAGCGGAGCGATCTGGTTCAGAGGGGGGCGGTGAACCACATGCTCGGTACGTGGCTGCGGAGTACCTTTACCAAGGTAGAGCGACCGTGAAATAGAACAGTGCCTGCCGTGCTGAGTGAGAGCGCGGCAGGCACTGGTTTGTTGCCCTATTTCCAGCCATCGGATAGTAAAGTTGCTATGGATGAACCGGACACGGTTCTGGTTAACTGGCTCGGCTCTTCGTTTTGGGGCCGCCTCACAGCAATGGCTTGGGCGCAGCTTGCACTAGTGCAGACTTGCGGGCAGTTCTTCCGGGGGGAGAGCGAGCGGTCTTCGGTAAGTGCAGTGTGCAGGCATTACCAGGGAAGGACTAGGAAGGTCAGCACACCCGACGTTATGGCGGCCCCGAAACAGACTGCCTCGTAGACAACGCCCAGGGTGCATTGGCTGCGCTTCCCTGGAGGATGGTCACCATCGTCAATCCAACCTTTTCCCCGCTTCACTGGCCCTGTTCGCTTACCTCTTCGTTTAGTTTGGCTTGTCTGATTGGTGTTCTGGGAGTCATTGCTCAGGTCGAAAAGATCGTAGTACCAGTTAACGATGAGTACGACGGCTACCAAGATCATTGCGCTAACCGCAGCGAGGACCGTCCAGAACCCGCTTTGCTGATTCTCGCCGTCGTCGATTCGCTGTTTACCTCGCCTTCTGTGGCTTGCGGGCTTGCGTTTCTGCTCGCTCTTCACTGACGCTACCTGTTCGAGGTGGGTAGGCGTTCGGTCAAGTCGGCGAAGGACAAAGAGTTCCCCGTAAAGGGCAAGGGCGACAACCATGGGGCCTGGCGCTACTCCATCGGGGAACAGCAGGCTAAACAGAATGGCATCCATCAAGAACAGGAAGGCTGTGAACAGGCTCGACAGGAATACACGGACCTCTCGGGCCGGCTGCTGGCACAAAAGGAGTGTCCCGGTATACTGTGCCCCTAGTGTCACCAAGAGAACTCCAATGGCGAGGTAAGCGATCAAGCCGGCACACCTCCTGCTATCCGACTTCCCAATTCCGCCTAGACGCCGGTCCTGCATGTCTGGCCATTCCTCAACGTCCCGTGCCAATCAGGAGGCGGAGCGCACTTCCACTTTCCTAACTTCCATTACGAGCGAGCGAACCGTATGGTTCGGCAGGATCGGTAGAGATGAGCAAGGGAAATAGAGGCAGGCGACTTGGCAGGCCAGCAGCAGAGTTGCGGGACGAGGCCGCACAAGCAGAGGCGGCCGCTCTCGGCATCTTTGGACAGTAGGGCTGAGCTAGAAAGAGCGGATAGTATACCCTTTCGAGAACAGCGCCCACCCGGGATACGGGTGGGCGCATGCCATGCCGGTTACGGCTCAGTTTCGGGCCGACTCCAACAAACCTGTCACAGCCTCTCTCGCCCTAACCGGACTCGTATGCGTGTAAATCTGCGTAGAGCTAACGTCGTTATGCCCCAGCAACTCCTGTATCGTCCGCAGATCTACTCCCCTGGCGAGCAACATGGTAGCAAACGTATGCCGCACCTTATGCGGCGAAAACCGCTGGTAATCCAGCCCCGCCGCCCGCACGTACTTCTTGAACAGATCGTACAAGCTCGACGCCGCCATCGGCCGTCCGGTGCGGGAAAGGAACGCCGCCCGCCCCGGCGCCACCGGCAGCTGCGACTGCAGGTAGGCCCACAGCACCTCCGCTAGCACATTATTCATAGGAACACACCGCTCCTGCCGCCCTTTCCCCATGACGCGTATGACCTTCTGGTCAAACCAAACATCCTCCCACCGCAGCGCGATCAGCTCACTCCGCCGAACCCCGGTGAACGCGAGCAGGTGGAGAATTGCCTTATCCCGCAGCCAGTTGCCCCACTTCTTCCGCTCCGGCATCGAAAGCAGCAACTGCAGCTCGTTCTCATGAAAGTAGACCGGCAACGCCTGGTCCGCCTTGGGCGACCGGATCTTGGCCGTGGGATCATGCTCAAGGTACTCCTGCTCCACGCAGAAGCGGAAGAAGGAGCGGATCGTATCAATCCGCCGGTTCAGCGACGACGCCTTGTAAGGCCGCTCCCCCTGAATGGAGGAGAGCACCTGCCGAACCTGCCGGGTGGAGCAGCCATCAATATTGCCGGCGAAGCCTAGCTGAACCCAGTGCCGGTGGAAGGCGCGGAGGTCTGCCCCATATGCGGAGAGCGAGTTAGCACTGGCACACTTCTCCAGCCGACAGTAAGCGAGAAACTCGTCGATAACCCGCTGTAACTCCAACGATAACTCCCCCTGTAAAGGGGTCACACCCACCGCAAACTTTACTCCCACATGCCCTAACAGGCCCCCGACGAGGCCCCCGCCATACCCAGGGGTATTGCCTTCGTCGTTCCGGCGATAACCTGGCGGGGTGGGATCGCCGCGATCTTGAAGCGCAGGGGCAGGCGCTGCAGGGTTTTCATGCATTCCACTCCAGGGGGAATCGGTCTAGGGGGGGTGCCGGCGACCACTTGAGGTGCTAATGACATAAGGTCGGGACGGCCTCGCACAAACCCGTGCGGGGCCGTCTTCTCATTTCTTATTACGGCTGGAACATGATCTTATTGATAACATCAATAAAGGCGGAATTGTAAATGTCGAATCGCGGAGGATATGTTCAATGTATATAGAACATTTTACGTGGCTCGAAATAAGAGACATTAGGCAAGTAGTCCACAAGGTAAGAAGTGTTATCAGTGAAAAGTCCGAGGGCTGCAAGTTGGGCGGGGCGATCGCATGCTTCATGGCCGCCTGGTAGCCGACGAGTCAAATCCGACGTTTATGGAGGGTGAACGAGATTGGACACGGAACGACGCATCAGCGGCGAACTGCCTGTGCTGGACCTGCCTACCGATCGGCCGCGGCCTGCTCAGAAGCGTTACCGGGGGGCGACACACAGCCTGGCGCTCCCCAGCGAACTGACGGCGGCGCTGCACACACTTGGTCGGCAAGCGGAGAGCACGCTCGACATCGCCCTGTTGGCGGGCTTCCAGGCACTGCTGTACCGGTATGCCAACCAGACCGATCTGATGGTCGGGCTTCCGATTGCAGACCAAGCGCTGATCCAGGTGGTGCGCTGCGACCTATCCGGGGGCCCTGGGTTCCGGGAACTGCTGGGCCAGGTACGGGAGAGCGTCATGGCGGCGCAGGCGCATCCGGCAGTGCCGGTCGAGCAGTTGGCGGACGTGCTCCGGGTGGCCTTCGCCCTTCAGGATTCGCCCAGCGCACCGCCGGCACTCTCGGCTCTGGGACTTGATCTGACGCTCTCCTTGGCGGAGTGCGAGGCAGGTCTGGTGGGCGAGCTGACTTATGACGCCAACCTGTTCGATGCGGCCACGATGGAACGGCTGGCCGGCCACTTTCAGCGGCTGATGGCCTCGGCGGTGGCCAACCCCGAACAGCCCATCGACTCGCTCAACTTGCTCCCGGAGGGCGAGCGGCACCAGCTGCTGGTGGGCTGGAACGAGACAGCCGTCTGCTACCCCGACACGATGCTGATCTATGAACTGGTGGCGGCCCGGGCTGCGGAAACGCCCGACGGCGTCGCCGTTGTTTTGGGTGAGGAGCGGCTCACCTATGGCGAACTGGACCGCAGGGCCAACCAACTGGCTGCTTACCTGCGTCGCATCGGCCTGGGGCCTGATCGGCTGGTGGGTGTCTGCCTCGAGCGCTCCCCCGCGATGCTGGTGGCGCTGTTGGGCGCCCTCAAGGCAGGGGCCGCCTATGTGGCCATCGACCCCTCCTATCCCCGGGAGCGGATCGCCTACATGCTGGCGGATGCGCAGGTGGGGGTGCTCCTCACCCGGGAGGGGCTGCGCCGGCAGATGCCCGACCAGGGCTCCCCGCTCTTCTGCCTGGATACCGACTGGATGGCCGTTGCCGAAGAGAGCCCGGCGGCGCCGTCCCCGCGGGCCAGCGCTGCCAATCTGGCGTACATCATCTACACCTCGGGCTCGACCGGGCGCCCCAAGGGTGTCATGATCGAGCACCGGTCGCTCCTGAACCTCGTTTCCTGGTACCAGCGCACCGTGGGTCTCACGGCGGGCGACCGCACCACCCAGACGGCCGGCGTTGCGTTCGACGCCGCTGTGGTGGAGATCTGGCCCAGCCTCGCGGCCGGCGCCACCCTTTACCTGCCCGACGAGGAGACCCGCCTTTCGCCGCCACGCCTGCGGGACTGGCTGGTCTCCAACCAGATCACGGTCGGCTTCCTGGCCACGCCTTTGGCGGAGCAGGTGCTCCCCCTGGATTGGCCGGCCCACACGGCACTGCGTTTCCTGCTGACCGGCGGCGAAAAACTGAAGACGTACCCGCCGGCGGGCCTGCCATTCCAGTTGATCGACGCATACGGCCCGGCCGAGGCTACCGTGGTGACCACCCTGGCCTACGTGCCGACTCAGGCGGGGCAGAAGGTGGCGCCCGCCATCGGGCGGCCCATTGCCAACGCCCGTATCTACCTGCTGGACCGCCTGCTCCAGCCGGTGCCGGTCGGCGTGATCGGCGAACTCTATATCGGCGGCAGCGGGCTGGCCCGGGGGTACCTGAACCAGCCGGGCCTGACGGCTGAGCGATTCCTGGAGACCGAGTACGGCCGCCTCTACAAGACAGGGGACATGGCTCGCTACCGGCCCGACGGTTCCCTCGAGTTTGCGGGCCGCAGCGACTTTCAGGTGAAGATCCGTGGCTTCCGGATCGAACTGGGTGAGATCGAGACGATGCTGAAGCTGGCGGACGGCGTGCGAGGGGCGGTGGTGACCGCCTGGGAGGGAGCGTCCGGCGGCAAGCAGTTGGTCGCCTATGTCGTGCCCGAGGAGGGCCGCCCGCTGAAGGCGGAGACGCTGCGGGCCTTCCTGAAGCAGCAACTGCCCGACTACATGGTACCCGCTGCCTTCGTACTGCTGGATGAGCTGCCGCTCACGCCGAACGGGAAGGTGGATCGGCGCGCCCTGCCTGCACCGGAGCTGCCCGCCGAGGAGTATGTGGCCCCCCGGACGCCGCTGGAGGAGGTTCTGGCCGACATCTGGCGCGCGGTGCTCGGGGTGAAGCGGGTGGGGATTCACGACAGCTTCTTCGCCCTGGGCGGACACTCTTTGCTGGCGACGCGGATCACCGCCCAGATCTGCACGGCCCTC
This sequence comes from Mycobacterium leprae, assembly GCA_050262655.1. GTDB lineage: Bacteria > Bacillota > Sulfobacillia > Symbiobacteriales > Symbiobacteriaceae > DASXVX01. The sequence goes on from JBLNEM010000297.1 coordinate 5,165, forward strand.
GGCGTGGACCTGAAGGCAGCCAGCCTGTTTGCCGCGCCTACGGTAGCAGAGTTGGCCGTGGTAGTCGATCAGGCACGGCAGGAGGCGGGTGACCGGCAGATCCCGCCTTTGGTGGCTGTGACTCGGGATCGGCCGCTGCCGCTCTCGTTCGCCCAGCAGCGGCTTTG
>JBLNEM010000298.1:0-21867 GCA_050262655.1 Mycobacterium leprae
GGACCGGTGGCTTTGTGCCATCCACCAAAAAGGAGCAGGGCCGCGCCCAATAATCGAAGTAGATATCCAGCAGCGCCTCCCGCTCCTCGTTGAAACTCACACCCGCCAACTTGCAGTCCTCAAGCGGAATAAGCGGATGCAGGTGCAAGTCAGGAGCGCTCGGTGGCCGAGGCCGGAAGAGGCTGATCACGCCCACCGACTCCAGCGCCTCCCACGGCCATGACTGCTCGCTGTCCGCCGATACCAACAGCGCCCCGTTGCCATCCGTGATCTCGCCGGACTGGCATCGCACAAGCCGTACGGCCAGTTCTTCGGCCAGGATCATGGACCAGAGGTCGGCCTCCGGCGTCAGCCGGCAGAACCCGGTGCCCAGGTCCACGGAGACCCGCGGCCCGACAAACCCGGAGCCCCCCTCCAGGCCATCCGCCTCCACCAGATAAGCCAGGAAGCCCTCCACATCAGAGACCGGTGCATTCTTGCCCCAGCGAATGGTCAGGTGGTCAGGTGTAAGCCCGGCAATCACAGCGGGTACCACAGCCATACGCTGCCCCCCCAAGAACCGGTCTGCGGCGCTATAGTATATGGAACGGCAAAGCAAAAAGCCCGAGGGGGCAGTCCCTCGGGCTTTGCTCAATCCTGTTCAGTTACTTGGTCGCCTCAGACTGCAGCCGCTTCCCCCGGTATTCCAGGGCGGCCTTAATGAAGTCGCGGAACAGCGGGTGGGCCCGGTTCGGCCGGCTCTTGAACTCCGGATGGTACTGGACACCCACGTACCAGGGATGCCCCTCCATCTCCACGACCTCCACCAGATTCCCCTCGCGCCACATGCCGACAGGCTTCAGGCCTACTTCCCGCAGGCGATCCACATAAGCGTTGTTCACCTCAAAACGGTGCCGGTGCCGCTCCTGGATCACTTCCTGGCCGTATGCCTCCCGCGCCTTGGAGCCAGCCTCCAGATAGCACGGATAGGCCCCCAGACGCATGGTGCCGCCCAGATTGGTAATCTCCTTCTGCTCAGCCATCAGGTCAATGACCGGCTCCTTGCAGTCGGGGATAAACTCCGTCGAATTGGCCTTGTGAATGCCCAGCAGGTTCCGAGCCGCCTCAATCACGGCACACTGCATACCCATGCAGATCCCGTAGAACGGCACCTGGTTCTCCCGGGCATACCGGGCCGCGTTGATCTTGCCCTCGATGCCCCGATAGCCAAAGCCACCGGGAACCAGCACGCCATCCATCGTGGACAGCAGTGCCGTCAGGTTCTCCTCCGCCTCACCGTTCTCCAGCTTCTCGCTGTCGACCCAGTGCAGGCGAACCCGGGCATCGTTATGAATGCCGGCATGGTGTAGGGACTCCACCACGCTCAGGTAAGCATCTTCCAGAGCCACATACTTGCCGACAATGGCGATATCGCAGACCATCCGGGGGTTGGTGGCGTACTCCACCATCTGTTGCCATTCGGTCAGGTCCGGGGTCCGGTTCTCCAGCCCCAGCTTCTCGCAGACAATGTTGGCGAAGCCCTCTTCTTCCAGGACCAGCGGCACCTTATACAGGCTGTCCAGGTCAACGTTCTGGATCACGGCCCCAGGTGCCACGTCGCAGAACAGGGCAATCTTGTCCCGCAGATCCTTGGCAATCTGGTGCTCCGACCGGCAGACGATGATATCCGGCTGAATGCCGATCGACCGCAACTCCCGCACGCTGTGCTGCGTGGGCTTGGTCTTCATCTCACCCGAGGCGCCGATGTAAGGCACAAGGGTCACATGGATGTAGAGCACATCCTCCTTGCGCGGCACCTCATGCCGGAACTGCCGGATCGCCTCCAGGAACGGCAGGCTCTCAATGTCGCCTACGGTTCCGCCGATCTCCACCAGCACCACGTCGGGGCGGGTATCGTCGGCCACTCGGTTGATGTTCAGCTTGATTTCATTGGTAATGTGCGGAATAACCTGCACCGTACCACCCAGATAATCGCCCCGCCGCTCCTTGGCGATGACCGACGAGTACACCTTGCCGGTGGTCACGTTGTTCATCTTGCCCAGGGAGACATCCATGAAGCGCTCGTAGTGTCCGAGGTCGAGGTCGCACTCGGCGCCGTCATCCGTTACGAAGACCTCGCCGTGCTGAATCGGGTTCATCGTGCCGGGATCCACGTTAATATAGGGATCTAATTTAAGGGCGGTGACCCTATAACCCCGACTCTTAATGAGTCGGCCAAGGGACGCCGCCGTGATGCCCTTCCCGAGCCCGGAGACCACACCGCCGGTTATGAAAATGAACTTGGCCATATCCGTGCCCCTCCCAGCTCTCGTAAAGGTAGCTTGCTCAAAAACACACCTGTCCATTTTAGCCACATGGTTTTGGTAGTGTCAAGGCAATTTACCGCGATGAAACACGGAGGGGACAACTGTCCCCTCCGTGTTAGTGTGCACCCTAGTCATCGTCCTCATCATCATAGTCGTCCGTGTCGGGCTCGAGTTCCTCCTCCGCCTCTTCGGCGGCGAACTCATCCTCTTCATCCAGCCCAAACGCGTCTTCGTCCTCTTCTTCATCCCCGCGCAGGACCGAATGACCGCGGGCAGGAACTGCCGACGGTTCCGGTCGGATCTTAACGACCTTGTTCCCTTTCGCCTGCCACTCCCGAAGCCCCCACTCGCCATTCCCGTGGTGCAGGAACCGCGAGTCAAGATTAATTTCGGTATGAATTTGAGCGATTAGTCTACCTGAGTTGGCCTGATTAATGGCCTTAACCCGCATGATCTCGGCAATCAATTCTTTGAAATGGATCTGCTGTCCCCGATTCTTCAAGATGCAGAAGGCAATGTCCGTAACAGACATGTCTGGCCGCATTTCGTGAGGGCATCCCATTTTTTCATCACGCTCCCATTGACCGTCCCACCATCCGCGTAGCTCCAGCTACTAAACGCACCTTGGTTCGACCAGCATGGCACTTTTCCTGCTAACCCGTCCGCCTTTTTGGTGGAAAGTGGATAACCAAAATTCATTCCTTTAGACGGAGTTCGTCCTCAAAGTGTTCGATGATTTATGCCTCGTCGGTTAAAAATTGGTTGCGGATGGGGTGGAGTCCCCCCGCTGCCCGCCTCACCCTATGCAGCGGGACCGCGCACTGCCACCCAAAAAAGGGGGGGGCACCCTGAGGCGCCCCTCCCTTAATCCCGTCACAGCGCAGTGCCCTTGCGGTTCAGCAGCTCCTGCACCAGATAGGCCGCCACTTGCGATGGAACGGTTCCGGTGCCGAAACCCGCGTCGTAGCCCAACTCCACAGCCAACTCATGGGTGATGCGCGGCCCGCCGCAGACCAGCACAACCTTCTCCCGGATGCCCTCGGCCTCCAGCAGGTCTACCAGTTGCGTCAGGTTCTGCAAATGCACGTTCTTCTGCGTCACCACCTGACTGACCAGAATCGCATCCGCATTCACCGCTTCGGCTTTCGCCACCAGCACTTCATTGGGCACCTGGCTGCCCAGGTTATACACCGTGAACTCGCTGTACCGCTCCAACCCGTAGTCGCCGTGGAAGCCCTTCATGTTCAGGATCGCATCCAGGCCAACCGTGTGGGCATCCGTGCCGGTGCAGGCGCCCACCACCGTTACCTGGCGGCCCAGTTTGGTCCGCACGATCTCGTTAATCTGCTCCATCTCCAGCGTCGGCACCGAAACCTCTGGCACCTGAAGACCGCTGATGTCGATCCCCTGGGCAACCCGGGCATACAGCACGAAGAAGGTGTAGCCGCCGCCCAGGTCCTTCATATAGGCAATCTGCGGGTTTTCCAGGTTCATCTGTTGGCAGAGCAGCTTGGCGGCCTCCCGGGCCACGCCGCCCGCCTTGACCGGCAGCGTGAAGGAGAGCTGAACCGCCCCGTCGCCGGTGGTATCACCATATGGCTTGATCAGCTTCGGCTCAGTCATGCCGGCTCTCCCCCTTCAGCGCCAACTCATAAAACGGGTTGAGATAGTCCGGCGCCTTGCCAATCACTCCATCCAAACCCTTGCCACTCTCCGGGCGGCGGCGCACACCGGCGAACACGCCTTCCCCGATGGCGGCCATCAGCCCGACATGCTCAATGTGCTCCAGCAATTCCACTGCCTGCTGCAATACCGTGGCAGCCCGTTGCTCGATCAGCCCGCCCCGCTTCAGTTCTAACTCCTGGGCGAAGTGCCGGGCATAGCCAAAAATGTACCGGGCGTTCTCAATGGCCAGGAACCGGTCCTGGAGGAACGGGGTATGGATCGCTTCGGTCAGTACGCCGATCAGATGAATGTGCTGCCCCGTCGCCACACTGGTCAGGTTGAACAGGGCATCCATCAGGTGCCCCATGAAGATGTTGCCCGTCATATGCCGCGTCGGCGGCATGTATTTGAGCGGCGCCTGCGGGAAACAGGTACGTGACAGCAGGGCGTCGGCCATCTCATAGAGCAGGCCATCCTCCAGACGGGGGTCCATCTCAAAGGCGTGCCCCAGTCCGATCAGGTCATCGGTCATGCCGCTGCGATGGGCGAACTGCTCGTTGATGAACTGCGACGCCAGCACCGTATGGGCGGCCTCAAAGGCGTCGTCGGTGGTCAGGTAGTTATCCTCGCCCGTGTTGATGATAATGCCGGCCTGCGCCTGGATCATGCGCGCAAAGTGCTGGTCGGTCAGGGTCCGCTGCATATTGATGTCCCGGAAGAGAATCCCGTACATGGAGTCGGAGAGCATCATGTCCAGCCGCTCCAGGGCGCCCAGCGCCGCAATCTCCGGCATGCAGAGGCCGGAGGCATAGTTGGTGAGCCGAATGTAGCGCCCCAGCTCCTCGCCCACCTCGTCCAGCGCCCGCCGCATGATCCGGAAGTTCTCCTGCGTCGCATAGGTGCCAGCGAACCCCTCCGTCGTCGCACCCTCCGGCACGTAGTCCAGCAGCGACTGGGCCGTGGAGCGGATCACCGCGATCACGTCAGCCCCCTGCCGGGCAGCGTTCTGCGCCTGAATCACATCTTCATAGATGTTGCCGGTGGCGACGATAATATAGAGCCACGGCGTTGGCCGTTCGCCCCACTGGTTGACGTAGGCCTGCCGGGCCTGCCGGTTTTCTCGGATCTTACCCAGCGCCTCACGAGCCATCATGGTGGCCACTTCCCGAATCTGCTCGGCATCGGCGGTCTGCTCAGTCACCAGATTCAGCTTCCCGGCCGCCACGGCCTCCGCCACGTCCTGAGCCGACAGGGAGTGCTGCACCATGGCATTGCACAGCCAGTACGCCACACCCCGTTCCAGCCCGCCGCCATCCTGCACGTTTTCGACCAACAGGTTCGGCAGCGGCACCTCGTCCGGTCCCTTCCCCTCCACCCCAAAGAGACGCACGACCGCCCGCTCGATGCTGGTGGTCGTGTGCTGATCGATAAACGGCTGGATCGCCCCCGTGATTCGCTCGGCCGCACTGCGCGCCCGTCGAATCAGCTGCGCATCCAGTTGCATGTTCAGTGCCATCAGGCCACCTCCTTTACTTTTTCTGTACCTGCGAGAGCCCCGCTTCCAGGTCATAGACCGGACGGAGGGCGATTTCGGCTATCGCCTGCCAGTATGCGGCGGCATCATAATCTCGTCCGACCGGCGAATGTGGGTTCGTCGTAACCGCCACCAGATGTGCCTGCCGCAGCACAAATGCCTGGCCTCCCATGCCGCGCCACCGCCGCCACAGGTTGCGATCCACCAGCACATGGGTGGCGTCCGGCAGAACGAGAGCCGTGCGGACCTGCCGCTTCAGCAGGCTCATCAGCAACCGGTCGCCCAACGCCCCCCGCAGCACGAGGCATGATGGGCCGGCCCAATCGAGGGCGGCCTGCACAATCGGCTCGGGATCACCCAGCGCACTACCGACCGGTACTTCTACGGCCCGCCCGCCGTCTGGCAGCAGGCTGACCGGCCAGCGCCGCATGGCATTCTCCACCTGCCACTGGCAGTCAGCCGCAATGGATGGCAGATCAAACAGGTCCAGCACGTGCCGCACCTGCGCCACAGTCTGCCCCATGCTGTGGCTATAGGCCGCCCCGGCCGCCAGAATCACCTGCCCCGTTACAGCCGGGGCTGCGGCCGCAATGCGGTCGAAAGAGCCGTCTACCAGGCACAACTGGGCGCCGAAGGACTCCAGGGCGCCCAGCACCTCCGTCATGCGGGCCGTCGAACCGGGTCCGATCAGCAGCACGTCGCCGCTGACTGCAACTCGGCCGAGGATCACCGGCCCGAACGGCGTTGCCATCGGGAGTTCCATGAATGAATCGATCCGGGCCGTACCTGCCGCCAGAGCACCCTTCGCCGTGGCCACCCAGGCGCCCGCCGGAGCCCAAATCCGCGGCTTGGGCAGTTCGGTAATCGCGTCCTGCTCTTCGCCGTCCCGACCCGTGCTGACCAATCCGAGCGGCACCGCCGTTTGCGCCGCCGCCCGGATCAGGTGGTTCAGCGTTACAGTCTTGCCGGCGTTCTTGGAGAGGCCGATCACGCTAACCCGTACGGGCCCGGAACCGCCCAGCACGTCCTTCAGCAGCCGCTGCGCCAGCGACTCAGTCATCGGCGCCAAGGCGGGTGACATGCTCCGGCATCTCCCCGGACACCGGCTTCACTGCCGAAAGTTGGGCAGCAACGCCAACCCTGATCGTGGAGTGGTCGGTGCCACAAATCGTGCATGTGCCATCCTGCACGTGGTTATCCGGGGTCCCCTCACGGTAGAAGGCGATCTTTCCCTCGAAGTTGCGCAGCACTACCTGCCCCGCACCCTGCGAGATCAGGTAGTTCGGCATGATCGGGATCTTGCCGCCGCCACCTGGTGCGTCGACCACGAAGGTCGGTACGGCAAACCCGGAAGTATGGCCGCGCAGGGCCTCGATGATCTCCATCCCCTTCGAGACCGTGGTGCGGAAGTGGCTGAGCCCCTCGGAGAGATCGCAGTTGTATATGTAGTAGGGCCGGCAGCGCACCTTGACCAGCTCGTGCACCAGCTTCTTCATCAGCACCGGGCAATCGTTGATCCCCTTCAACAGCACCGACTGGTTGCCGGTCGGAATACCGGCATCCGCCAGCCGCTCCATCGCCTCACGCGCCGCCGGGCTGCTCAGTTCAAACGGATGGTTGAAGTGGGTGTTGAACCAGACCGGATGATACCGCTTCAGCATGTTCACCAATTCCGGCGTGATCCGCTGCGGCATCACCACCGGCATCCGCGAACCGATGCGAATGACCTCCACGTGCTCAATCTGCCGCAGTCGCGACAGCACGTACTCCAGCCGCTTGTCCGGAATCGCCAGAGGGTCGCCGCCGGAGATCAGCACATCGCGGATCACTTCGTGCTGGCGGATATACTCGATGGCCTGATCCAGCATGGCGGTAGACATGCCCTGCTGGTTTCCGACAATGCGCCGCCGGGTGCAGTGCCGGCAGTACAGCGAGCATTCATGGGTCACCAGGAAGAGCACCCGATCGGGGTAGCGATGGGTCAGCCCCGGCACCGGCGAGTCCTGATCCTCATGCAGGGGATCGCCCATCTCGTAGTCGGCCCAGCAAAGCTCGGCGTACTTCGGCACCGCCTGGAGCCGCATGGGGCAGTTCGGGTCGTCAGGGTCGATCAAGGTCGTGTAGTGCGGCGTAATGCCGATCCGGAAGAGCCCTTCCGAATCACGAATCGCCCGTTCTTCCTCATCGGTCACGTGAATGACCTGTTTCAGTTCCTCCAGCGTGGTGATTCGGTGGCTGACTTGCCACTTCCAGTCGTTCCACTGTTCAGGGGTGACATCGGCCCAAAGTGGGATCTCTTTGTAGGGCCGCGGCTCTTTCAACATCAGGCTCACCTCCGGCAAAAATCAGGCCCCTTGGCCACCCGCGTACAGTTCCGTAAACATGGTTCGCAGTTGGCTGTTCTCCCGCAGCAGTTGCAGCGTCAGGTCGGCATGCCCCGGGTAGTAACCGTTGCCGATCAACATATCCACCGGGCTCCCAACACCCTCGGCGCCGAGTGCCGCCGCCGTGAACGAGGTAGCCATGCTGAAGAAGTAGACCGTTCCCGCCGGTTTCGTCGCCAAAATCGCCGAAAGTTCGGCACCTGGCACGTTGATGCAGACCAGGGTCAGGTCCACCTTCTCGCCCACGGCCTTCATCACGGCCAGCGCATCCCGGGCGTCGCCCTGAATATACGCGTCGGCACACCCCAGCCGGCGGGCCCTCGCCAGCGACTCATCGCTGTAATCAAAAGCGATGACCCTGGCCGCCCCCTTCCGCTTCGCCACATAACTGCAGAGCAGGCCACTCTTGCCGCCGCCCCCCAGAATTAGTACGGTGGATCCGGGCTTCACCAGCCGCTCGGTCTGAGCGGGTGCACCGCAGACATCAAGGACCGCCAGCGCCAGTGTATCGGACATGTCTGCCGGCAGTTTGGCATAGATCCCCGTCTCAAACAGAATGGCCGTTCCCGTCACGTCTACCTGATCGGTCTCTGGCCGCACCGCCTTGATCGCCGTCAACTGCAGCGGCGTCAGGCTGAGGCTGACCAGCGTAGCAATGCGCTCTCCCGGCTTCAGGTCCGTCTTCAACGCGGAGCCGACCGACCGGACGGTGCCGATCAGCATACCGCCGGAGCCCGTCACCGGGTTATGCATCTTCCCCCGCTGGCCCACGATCGCCAAAATGGCCTCGGCAATCCGCTGCGGATCGCCACCGACGCTGTTGCTGATCTGATGGAAGCTGGCCGAGTCGATATTCAACGTCTCGACGTCCAGCAGAATCTCGTTGTCGAAGGGCGCAGTCTGGTTATCCAGCCGCCAGGCCGGCTGCGGCAAGACTCCCATTGGCTCCAGCACCCGATGCGTACCGTAGGGACATCCAATGGCCATGGGCCCACCTCCAATTCCATACCAATCCTATCCTTAGCAAGAGTCGTGCCATCGGCGCCGCTACTGCATTTGCCGTCTCGACACCACCCCCGACCGCCGAAATTTCGGCACCCCCCACCGGCCACGTTGCGTTCGCACTGCCGGACCGTTAAGCTATTCCTATGGCCCGGTGGCCCCCTACAAGGAGATGGCGCTACATGGAATACCCGCGGTCAACTCAAGCCTTATTGGACCTTCTGCCGGCAACCGCCCCGCTGCCCGCACTGGACATCGCCAGTTCCGGCGGCGCCGTAGCCCTGGTGGTCGGCTGTGCCTACGTGAACGCCGACCTCACCGCCTGCACCGAAGCACGGGAGGCCGGTGTGGTGGAAGTGGTACATACCGACACGCCGCCACCCGGCCCCTACCGGCTGATCTGCTTCGATGCCCGCACCTATGACCCCGGCCTGGCGGCTGAAACCCTCGCCGCTGCTGCGGCCAGACTATCGCCGGACGGCCTGCTCCTGACCACGGCCCGCCTCGCCGACGTTTCTGCCCTCTTTGCCCGGGTGGAGCAAGCCGGTGAGGCAATCCTCGCCCGTTCGCCGCTTCCCTCGCCCCCCGCACCGGCCTGGTCGGAATACAGCGTAACGTTCCAGGATCAGACCTTCCGGCTGCAGACCGCCCCCGGCGTCTTCAGCCCCGGTGGGCTGGACGAGGGAACCCGCCTCATGCTCACCCACATCACCGCCAACCCTGGCGACCGCTTCTTGGACCTCGGCTGCGGCACCGGCGTGGTCAGCCGTATCGCCTCGGCGCTGTGGCACTGTCAGGTGACAGCGGTCGATGTGAATGCCCGTGCCCTGCGGCTGGCGGCGCTGAACGCCCCCGAGGCCGAGGTCATCGCCTCGGACGGCTTCACCTACCTGTCAGGTCGCCAGTTCGATCTCATCGCCTCCAACCCGCCCTACCACACCGACTTCGCCGTAGCCCGCGCATTCATCGAGGGCGCCTTCTCGCACCTCAGCACCGGCGGCACGCTCTATCTGGTGGTGAAGCGAGCAGACTGGTACGTCGCCAAGGTACGCAGCATCTTCGGCGGTTGCCGCCAAATCGAACAGGACGGCTACACGCTGATCATCAGTGAGAAACGGGCGGCCCGCCCCCGCCCAGCCGAATCGAAACCAGCCACCACTCGGAAACATGCGCAGCGCATGGCCGAGGCAAGCAAGAAAAAGACCCGCCGCTAAAAGCGGCGGGTTTCCTATTGCGAGGGCGGTTCGATGCCCATCAGTCGTAAGTACAAGTAGATCTGTCCGCGGTGATGGACCTCATGCGTAAAAATGTTGTGCATGATCCAATGCAGCGTTACGTCCGGCCCGGTCGGTCCACCCCGGAAAGGGCCGGGTACTCGGCGCGTTTCGCCCAACATCGCGGCTGGCCATTCCTGGAGCAGCGCTTCAGTCTGACCCCGGGTAAAGTCCAGGTATGCCAGCATCTCCCTCCGTTCACCCAGCGCATGCCGCGGCAGCGGCCGGAAGTCGGGGCGGCCCTGAACCACCGACTGAATCCACCAGTCTTCCATCTGGCCGAGATGCCGCAGCCAATCCGCACAGGTGCGGATACCCCCGGCAGGCTTCCATTCCAGGTGCTCCGGCGGGAGGCTGCGGACCGCCTGAAGTAGGCCGGCCCTCGCCTCATGCCGGAATGGAAAGAAATCAGCCGCTCTCACCGACACCCCTCTTTCCCTTCACCGTCTCACTTAACCCCAAAATCTTGATCCGATACTGCAGCGTCTGCCGTGGAATCCCCAGCAGAACGGCAGCCCGGCTCAGATTTCCGTTGCACTCGCTCAAGGCTGCTCGGATGGCCTCCCGCTCGGCCTCAGTCAGGGCATCCCGCAGTTGCCGGCCATGCCCCGGGCGGTTGACCGCCTCTGCTGCCCGCCCAAGTGTGGTTGGCAGATCGGCCATGGTCAACTCCCGGCCCTGCGCCATATGGAGGCCCGCTTCAATGGCATGTTCTAATTCCCGCACATTCCCGGGCCAGCTGTATATGTAAAAGAACTGCATGACCTCATCGGCGATCCGTTCCACATGGCTCCCTATCCGCTCCCGGTGCTTGCGCAGAAAGTGCGCCGCCAGCAGGCCGGTATCGGAACGGCGTTCCCGCAGGGCGGGCAGTTCCAACGTCACCACGTTGATCCGGTAGTACAGGTCCTGGCGAATGCGCTGATCGGCCAGTGCCGTTTCAGGCGGCACGTTCGTGGAGGCGATCACCCGTACATCGACCGACCGCTCCCGCACGTCGCCTACTCGCCGTACCCGACCATCCTGCAGCACCCGCAGCAGTTTGGCCTGTAGGTTCAGGTCCATCGAGTTGATCTCATCGAGGTAGAGCGTCCCACCATCCGCCAGTTCGAACAGTCCCGGCCGGTCCTCAGCCCCGGTGAAGCTGCCTCTCACCGTGCCGAACAGGATCCCCTCCAGCAGCCCTTCCGGCAAGGCGGCACAGTTCTGCGCCACAAACGGCCCGGTGCGCCGGGGACTTGCATGGTGCAGCGCATGCACCAGCAGTTCCTTGCCCGTGCCCGTCTCGCCGTAGACCAGCACCGGCGATTGACCCCGCGCCGCCCGGAGCGCCTGCTCTTTCAAGGTCAACATGCGGGGGTGATCGCCAATCAGATCCGCCAGTGTATAGCGGGCCTGGCTGCGGGTGGCGCCCCTGCCGGTTCGCTTGGCCAGCAGCTCTGCCTGCAGGTCAACCACCTGCTCAGACAGCTCCTTCACCCGGGTCACGTCCTTGGACACCTCAATGGCTCCCACCAACTTGCCGCGATCGAGAATCGGCCACGTTGCATTGATAGTGGTGATTCGCTGCCCCTTGTAATTGGTGAAGGTCTGCTGCTGGCTCAGGATGGGCTCACCCGTCTCCAGCACTTTCAGCAGCGTGCTGCTGTGCTCATCCAACGAAGGGAAGACCGCCAGCACATGGCGCCCGATCACCTCGTCCGGCTCCAGCCCGTCACAGAGCCCAGCCTGGCGGTTATAAAGCGTCGTAACGCCCTGCCGGTCCACCACATGAATTCCTTCGTCAATATAGGCCAGTAACGTTTGCAGAATCGGTCCGAGGGCTGTCACGCTGGTTCCCCCTTCTTCCTATTCACCCGCGGGTACGGCCTGCTGTCCGGTGCGAACCCGCGCCAGGGCCTCCTGGATGGCTGGCATCGCATCCTCCGCCGCCAGCCGCCCCGTTTCGATCAGGTCATGGACTCGTTCCAGTTCAATCGCACTGAAATCGTTCAGGTCCGGTTCCACAACCACATCGGCCGCCCGCAGCGATGCTTCAATCTGTGGGCGCTGCACCAATGCCAAACTGTACAACATGATATGTAAGAGGTTCCGCGGCGGCTCTACCACGTCACGCGGCCGGCTCAGGTTGACCGCAATGACCAGGTCGGCCCCCATCTGCCTTGCCACCTCGGCTGGCACCGGATGCGTAAGGCCCCCGTCTACCAGCGTGTGTGCGCCAATGCGCAACGGGCGGAAGATGCCCGGAAACGCACAGCTGGCCCGCACCGCCGGTGCAACCCTCCCCGACTCGAAAATGACCGGCTGCCCGGTCATCAGATCCGTGGCCGTGGCCGCAAAGGGAATGCGCATCTCATCGAACGTCAGGTCCCCGATCGTCCCCAGCAGAAACCGTTCCAGCCCTTCGCTGTCCAACAAACCATCCCGGCGCAGCTGCAGGCGAACCAATGCCCGCCAGTTCAACTGCTCGCACACATGCGCCAGCGGGTCCGGGTCCAGTCCAGCGCAGTACATGGCCCCCACCAGGCTGCCTGCTGAGGTCCCTGCCACCAGATCCACCGGAACATGATGGGCGGCGAGCGCCTCCAGGACGCCAATATGTGCAATCCCGCGGGCGAAACCGCCCCCCAGGGCGATGCCGACTTTCACCATGGCGCCGCAAAAGCCCTCCTTCCATTCTACAGGAGACCGTTCTGCTGCACCAGCTTATGCCAAAGGCGGGGATCATGTTTGATCCCCGCCCGTCATTTCGCTCCGTTTCAGTTGCGGAAGGTAACCGTCCAGGGGCCTGTCACCTGATCCCCGCTGCGGGCCGGCAGTCTCTCCAGTTTGAAGGTCAGCGCAGTTCCGGCCGGAACAGGGTCAAAGGTCGCATCCACGGTCACCTTGCTCGCCTGAGCGGTGGATTTTGCGCTCCGGCGGTTGACCGGACCGGCCTCCGTCCTCAGCTCGGGGGCAAAGTTCAGGAAGTTCGCCCCGGCATCCAGGTCGCCACCCTGCAGGGTGTACCGGACCCGCATCTGCTCGGTGCTGTTCTCAACCTGAACAACGGTCAGCGTAATCCCAGCCACGGTCTCAGTGGCCTTCATCTCCACCAGGCGGTAGCTCCCCCCGGTGCTGGACGTCGCCGGGAACAGATGAGCGGAGATCCCCCCCATCAGCGGCAGGGCCGCCATCTGCTGCGGCAGGTCGGCATGCTGCCCCAGCAGCACAATCAGCGCGGCGGCTGCGGCAACCATGCCCGCGGTTGCCGGCCAGGTCTGGTACCAGGCCTTGCGCCTGGGCGGACGGATGCTCGCCTCAATCCGGTTCAGAACCGCCGGCGGGCAGATGCCCTCGTTAACCCAGTCGGCCAAACCACCGTGCAGCTTCTGCCCCAACTCGCCCATGAGAGTGGCCTCCTCCGCACATGTCGGGCATGAGGAAAGGTGGCTCTCAACGGCGGCATCTTCGGCCGGCCCCAACTCACCGTTCAGGTAAGCCAGCAAGTCCAACTGTACGCTCTGACACTCCACTATACAGCCCCCCTCCTTTCCCCCTCACCCACCTCAAGTTCGGTTCTGAGTTGTTTCAGTGCAGTATGCAGCCGAGACTTCACCGTACCCAGCGGGATCTCCAACGCCGTCGCAATCTCTTCCAACGACATGTCGTTCAGGAAGCGCAGCACGACCACCGCCCGGTAACGCTCATCCAGCCGGCGTACAGCGTCCCAGGCCTCGCTGCCCACCGGTATATCCGCTTCCGGCGCCGGTTGCTCTTCGCTCATCTCTTCCGGTCGCTCGACCGGGATGACCCGCATCCGTTTCCGGAGAATCTGAGTACAGGTATTCACCAGAATGCGACGCATCCAGGCGGGGAAAGCTACCTGCCCGCCCTTCAACTGATCAAATGCCCGATATGCTCGAATGGTGGCTTCCTGCAACGCATCGCCTGCATCTGCCTCGTTGCCGAGGATGGCCCAGGCCGTACGGAACAACCGCCCCGCTTCCGGCCTGTACCAGGCAAAGAAGCGTTCTTCTGAGGTCACCATGGTTCCCCTCCTGAGCAGCAGTGCCACCCGCTTAAAGACGCCTACATCCAATAGAGCGCGGCACCGGCCAAAATGGTTCGGGGTTTAGCCCAGTATTTCACCCTGAATCCCTAGACAGGTTACCAGAAAAGCCGTTCACTTGGAATACACAGAACGGTATGATGAAGATGAGGTGATTTTAGCATGAAGGAATCATTAGTGAAATGGACTGGTGGCATGTCATTTGCTGCCACCAGCGACACCGGACACACCATTGTCATGGACGCCCGCAGTGAAGTAGGCGGCGAGGACAAGGGCCCCCGCCCAACCGACCTGATTCTCGCTGCCTGGGGCGGCTGCACCGGCATGGATGTGATCTCCATCCTGAAGAAGCAGCGCTATGCGGTCGAACGCCTCGAAGTGGCGGTTGAGGCCGACTCGGCTGCTGAGCATCCCAGGTCGTTCACCGACTTCCGCATGGTCTACCGGCTGTGGGGCGACGTGCCCGCCGATAAGTTCCAGCGGGCCGTCGAACTCTCCCAGACCACCTACTGCAGTGTTGGCGGCCTCCTGAAAAAGGGCGCCACCGTCGGCTACCGCCTCGAGTTAAACGGCGAGCGGCTTGACTCTTAAACGGCCACAAAAAAGCCTGCCCCGGTGAGGGACAGGCTTTTTCTTATTACATCCGCTCCGGGGCCGAAACGCCCAGCAGCGCCAGGCAGTTCCGCAGCACGATCCGCGTCGCATCGCACAACAGCAGGCGAGCCTGCGTGAGCGCCGCATCCTCCGTCATCACCCGGCAACGGGTGTAGAAGCTGTGGAAGACTGTCGCCAGATCGTTCAGGTACCGGGTCAGCCGGTGGGCTTCCCGGGCGTCGGCGGCGCCGATGATCTCCTCCGGGAACTCGGCCAGCCGGCGCATCAGCTCAATCTCGGCCTCATCAGCCAACAGGGTCAGGTTCACGTTGGCTGGCTCGGCCCGAACGGCGCCTGCCTCCTCCGCCTGCCGGAGGATGCTGCAGATACGGGCGTGGGCGTACTGGACGTAGTAAACCGGGTTGTCGCTTGACTTCAGGTTGGCCAGGTCCAGGTCGAAGTCCATGTGGGTGTCTAGACCCCGGGTCAGGAAGAAGAACCGGGCGGCATCCACCGACACCTGTTCCAGCAGGTCCTCCATCAAAACGAAGTTCCCTGCCCGCTTCGACATCCGGAACTCCTGACCATCCTTGAATAGCCGCACCATCTGGGTGAAGAGGATCGCAAAGGAGTCCTTCGGCTTGCCCAGACATTCAACCATCGCCTTCATCCGGCCCAGGTAGCCATGGTGGTCCTGGCCCAGAATGTCGATCAGGGTGTTGTATCCCCGGTCGTACTTGTCCATGTGGTAGCAGGCATCCACCGCAAAATAGGTATGCTGCCCGTCCGACTTGACCAGTACCCGGTCCTTGTCGTCGCCATACTTCGTCGTGCGCATCCAGGTGGCGCCGTCCGCCTCATAAGCCTCGTCAGTCTTCAGTAGCCTCTGGACCAGTTCCGCCGGCTTCCCGGCCTCACGCAAGCTGCGCTCGCTGAACCACCGGTCGAACACCACGCCATACTCCCGCAGCACCACTTCCTGACCCTTCCGGAAGAACTCTGGCGCCCACTTCTCCAGGAACTGCAGGCGTTCGGTCTCCGGCTGATCCAGGAAGTTCGGCTGCAGCGACAGCAGCTCACGGGCCGCGTCGATCACGTACTCACCAGGATAGCAACCTTCCGGAATCTCGATGGTGGCGCCCCGCAACTCCTGCGCCCGCAGGTCCACCGACTTTGCCAGCAGCTTCACCTGGTTGCCCGCGTCGTTGCAGTAGAACTCAGTCTGGCAGTCATAGCCCGCTGCGTTCAGCAAACGCCCAAGGCTGCTGCCATAAGCGCCGGAACGCGCCTGTACCAGCACCATGGGGCCGGTGGGGTTGGCGCTTACATACTCCAGCAGAATGCGCTGGCCAGTACCGTGATCGCTGGTGCCGAACCGCTCCCCTTCCACTTCAATCGCCGTCAGCACCTGATGCAGCCAGCCACTTGTCAGCCGCAGGTTAATGAAGCCTGGTCCGGCTACGGTCGCTTCCACAATGCCGGCCGCTTCCTTCTCCAGGTGCTTCAACAGGGTTTCCGCCACCTGCCGGGGGGCCTTTCGCTCGGGCTTGGCCATCACCATGGCCATATTGGTGGCGAAATCGCCGTGACTCTTGTCTTTCGGCGTTTCAACGATAATCTCGGGCGCCGGACCTACCAGTTCACCGGCGGCAACCGCCCGGTTGACGGCGTCGGTCAGGGCGGCCCGAATCTGGCGCCTGGCCTGTTCTATGACACGCACATGAATAGCCCCCTAGCGTAAACTTTAGCCGAAAGCCAATATCGCTTCCCGGATCAGCTTGGCCCCCAGCACCACGGTTCGGTCGCTCTGGTCCAAGCCCGGTGCCACTTCAACCACGTCAAACCCGACCACATGAAGATCCTTCATGGCCAGGATCGCGTCAATCATCTCCCGGCTGGAGATACCGCCCGGCTCCGGCGTTCCCGTCCCCGGCGCAAAGGCCGGATCCATCACATCGATATCGATCGTGATATAGACCGGACGGCTGCCAATGGCCGGCAGCGCCGACTTCAGCGGATGGAGCACCTCATGCGGGAAGAGATGACACTGGCTGGTGGCAAACTCGTACTCCTCAGCCGTGCCGCTCCGAATACCAAACTGATAGAGGTTCTTCGGCGGCAGGAAATCAAGGCATCGTCGAATGACCGCCGCGTGGCTGAGCGGGTTCCCCAGATACTCCTCCCGCAGGTCGGCGTGCGCATCGAAATGCAGCAGAACCAGGTCACTGCCATACTTGGCGTGAACCGCCTTTACGCACGGCAGCGTAACCAGATGCTCGCCCCCCATCATGAAGGGCAACTTGCCATCATTGACGATCTTCCGTGCTACTTGTTCCGCCCGGTTCAGTGTCTCGCCGGGATCGCCGAACACGACCGAAACATCCCCCAGGTCGAAGAAGGTCCGGTCGGCCAGACTGGCCAGACTGTGGTAGCTGAACTCTTCCACCCCATAGCTGGCCTCACGAATTCGCCCGGGGCCGAACCGGGTGCCCGGTCGGTACGAGGTGGTGAAGTCCATGCCAATGCCGAAAAGCACGGCCCTGGATGCCTCGTAGTCGTCCGACGCAGCCATGAAGTCTGACAGGCGCTCAATATGGGGGAAGCCCGCAAAGTTGAGTCCGCCCATTAACGCAGGGCCTCCGCCGTAATGGCCTCAACGAAGCGTGGCAGTTGGAAGGCCGCCAGGTGAACGTCCGGCGTATAGTAGCGAGTCGTCATGCCGGCGAATCGGATGCCCGGGTCGGCCTCCAGCGGATCATACCGCTTGGCGCCAAGGGTGAAACTCCACAGCCCGGTCGGATAAGTCGGCACGGCCAGGGTGTACAACCGGGTGATGGGGAAGGACTGGCTGATCCCGCTGAACGCCATTTTGATGACCTCGGCGTTCACCCACGGCGACTCCGTCTGCGCCACCATCACCCCGTCACCGGTCAACGCCCGAAATACGCTGGCGTAAAACTCAGGCGTGAACAGGCCGATACCCGGGCCGATTGGCTCGCTGGAGTCGATCACAATCACATCGTATTCGGCCTCATGATCCTTCACCCATTTGATGCCGTCCTCCACGTGGACGTGCACCCGCTTGTCTGTCCCCATGAGGGCCACGGCAATACCGGGGAAGTACTCCTTCGAGAGTTCGATCACCCGGCCGTCGATCTCCACCAGATCGATATGCTCCACGCCCGGGTGCTTGACCACCTCACGGACGATGCCGCCATCGCCCCCGCCTACGACCAGCACCCGCTTGGGATCCGGGTGCGTAAACAAGGGAACGTGCGCCCCCATCTCATGGTAGGCATACTCATCCTTGTCCGTGGTCTGAAAGAACCCGTCCAGCACCAGCAGTCGCCCCCACTGCTCGGTCTCCACAATGGCCAGATCCTGGAAGGCAGTCTGCTCCTGGTGCAGCGTTTTCGTCACTCGAACGGAGAGCCTCTGGTTCTCCGTCTGCTGTTCTGTAAGATAAAGTTCCATGAACCCCGGGCTCCTTTCACCGATCGCCAAGTACCAGCAAATTATAGCATACAGGTCCCCCTGCGGCAAAAGGTTCGAAAATCCCCCCTTGACACGGTGCAGAAACGGGTGTAGTCTCACGGTTAATACAAACGCAAAGCGATGACCGGGAAAAGTAACCTGCCATTCGGCCGTCTTCAGAGAGCCATCCACCGGTGCAAGGATGGCGACCCGAACCAGGCGAAAGACACCCGGGAGCGCCATCCAAACGGAGCAATCCTGGTAGGCATGGCCGGACCCCACCGTTACCGGGGAAGAGTGGCTGCCTTCGGGCAGCAACCAGGGTGGTACCGCGAGCAAGCCTCGTCCCTTTCAGGACGGGGTTTTTTTGTACCTTTAAGGGGGGTGATCACATGGACGACGGCAATGATGGCAACGACGATGATGACGACAACAACAATTTCAACCGTATGAGAGAGGAGTCTTATCATGACGTGCGCTGCGGGTCATGTCTCTGTTCGTGTGCTCGCCGCCGAAGTTTCCGCCCACGAGGGTGAGACCGTTCTACTGCAAGGTTGGACCCATAGCCTCCGGCAGCTGGGCAACATCGCTTTCCTGGTGCTCCGCGACCGTAGCGGGCTCGTCCAGTGTGTTCTGGAAGGTCCCCTGGCTGCGCAGACCGTGAACCTCGAGTCGGTCATCTCCGTGTCCGGCAAGGTCGTAGCCTCACAACCGGCGCCGGGCGGCTTCGAAGTGTCGGCGACCGATGTCACCGTCATCAGCCCGGCCGTGGCGCCACTGCCGCTGGGCATCAACAAGAAAGAGATCAACGCGGGGCTCGAGGCGATTCTGAACCACCGGGTTCTCAGCCTGCGTCACCCCAAAACCCATGCCATCTTCAAGGTGGCGGCCGTCCTGGCGGGCGCATTCCGTGAGTATCTGACCACTCAAGGATTCACACAGATCTTCACACCCAAGATCGTGGCCACCGGCACGGAGGGCGGATCGAACCTCTTTGCCGTTCAGTACTTCGAGCAGCAAGCATACCTGGCGCAATCGCCGCAGTTCTATAAGCAGATGATGGTGGGTGCCGGCTATGAGCGGGTGTTCGAGATCGCCCCGGTCTACCGGGCCGAAGAGCACAACACCTCCCGCCACATCAACGAGTTCATCTCCATGGACGTGGAGATGGGTTTCATCCAGTCCGAAGAGGACCTGATGCTGCTTGAGACCAACCTGCTGCGCCACATGTTCCAGGCCGTTGGCCGGCAGTGCGAGGCCGAGCTTGCTATGTACGGCGTCACAGCCCCTCAGTTTGAAGCGATTCCCCGCTTCACCATGGCTGAGACGCATGCAATTCTCGAGCGCCACTACGGCAAGATTTCGCCCAAGGAGGACCTCGACCCGGAAAGCGAGCGGCTGATCTGCCAGTACGTCGGCGAGAGCGGCAAGCCACAGTTGGTCTTCATTACCCGCTATCCCCGCTCTGTCCGCCCCATGTATGCCATGCCCGCCCCGGAAGATGCCTCCCTTACGGCCTCCTTCGACCTGCTGATGAACGGTCTGGAGGTCACCACCGGCGGACAGCGTATCCACCTGCCGCAGATGCTGATCGAATCGATCCGGGCCAAGGGCCTAAACCCGGAGCACTTCACAACCTATCTCGAAACCTTCTGGGAAGGCATGCCTCCCCATGGTGGCTTTGCCAGTTCGCTGGAACGCCTGACCGCCCGTCTCCTTGGCCTCGCCAACGTGCGAGAGGCTTCGGCCTTTCCCCGTGACCGGACCCGCCTGACCCCGTAATCGGGGCATAAGAAAGGCCCCCCAGTGCAAAAGCACCGGGGGGCTTCTTGGCGGAGAGGGAGGGATTCGAACCCTCGGTAGGCTTTCACCTACAGCAGTTTTCGAGACTGCCACCTTAAACCGCTCGGACACCTCTCCGAGTCCAATCAAACCGTCCACAAACGGTAACAGCGCCCCGAAAGGCGCATGGAGCTGGTGGCCGGATTCGAACCGGCGACCTGCTGATTACGAATCAGCTGCTCTACCAGCTGAGCTACACCAGCGGACAAGATGGTGACCCTATCGGGATTCGAACCCGAGTTTGCGCCGTGAGAGGGCGCCGTCCTAGGCCTCTAGACGATAGGGCCGACTGGTTGCGGAGGATGGATTTGAACCATCGACCTTCGGGTTATGAGCCCGACGAGCTACCGGACTGCTCCACTCCGCGATGAGACTGGTGCGAGGACAGAGATTCGAACTCTGGACCTCTCGGTTATCAGCCGAGTGCTCTAGCCGACTGAGCTATCCTCGCATGTGTTTGACTGAGAAACGGCGATCGGGAACCCCGTTCCCGACCGCCTTCGATGGAGCTGATGACCGGGATCGAACCGGTGACCTCGTCCTTACCAAGGACGTGCTCTACCTACTGAGCTACATCAGCAAAACCTGGTGCAGATGGGGAGACTCGAACTCCCACCGGGGATGATTACCCGACACGGTCCTGAGCCGTGCGCGTCTGCCAATTCCGCCACATCTGCAGGTTCCGGGACAAAGGTGGCGGAAGCGACGGGATTCGAACCCGCGATCTCGGCCGTGACAGGGCCGCATGTTAGGCCTCTACACCACGCTTCCGTCAAAAGGGACTATGGTGCGCGGTAGAGGGATCGAACCTCTGACCTCATGAACGTCAATCATGTGCTCTCCCAGCTGAGCTAACCGCGCAATATTGGTGGAGCTAAGGGGGATCGAACCCCTGACCTCTTGAATGCCATTCAAGCGCTCTCCCAGCTGAGCTATAGCCCCGAGAAACTGGAGCGGGTTACGAGACTCGAACTCGCGACCTACACCTTGGCAAGGTGTCGCTCTACCAGCTGAGCTAAACCCGCAAGAAACTGGTGGGGAGAGGTGGATTCGAACCACCGAAGTCGGTGACAACTGATTTACAGTCAGCCCCCTTTGGCCGCTTGGGTATCTCCCCGAAAATGGTGGCCCAGGCCAGAGTCGAACTGGCGACACGCGGATTTTCAGTCCGCTGCTCTACCAACTGAGCTACCGGGCCATTCTGGGTATATGGTGTTTTCAAGGTGAAGTGGTAGCGGTGGGTGGATTCGAACCACCGACACTACGGGTATGAACCGTATGCTCTGACCAACTGAGCTACACCGCCACGAAGGGAAAACTGGAGCGGGTTACGAGACTCGAACTCGCGACCTACACCTTGGCAAGGTGTCGCTCTACCAGCTGAGCTAAACCCGCATCAAATTGGCTCCGGCAGTAGGATTCGAACCTACAACCCTCCGGTTAACAGCCGGATGCTCTACCGTTGAGCTATGCCGGAATGAAGGACGAACCAGTACTGGATGGACCAGTAAGGTGGTTGGGGAACTAGGATTCGAACCTAGACTAGCTGATCCAGAGTCAGCCGGGCTACCGTTACCCCATTCCCCAGTGTGGGCCCGGTGTTACCCAGGCGATGAAGCAAAAATAGTTAGGGCAGCGACCTACTCTCCCACGCTCGAAGCGTAGTACCATCGGCCCTGAGAGGCTTAACTGCCGTGTTCGGTATGGGAACGGGTGATCCCTCTCGGCATTGCCACCCTAA
>JBLNEM010000299.1:0-7922 GCA_050262655.1 Mycobacterium leprae
GACCGATGAGCACGGCCTCAAGATCGAGCGCAAGGCCCAGACGCTTGGGCGCGCACCGCAGGACTGGGTCGATGAGATTTCCGGTTCGGTTCGGACGCTGTTCGATGCGCTGCGGATCAGCCACGACGACTTCATCCGCACCACCGAGCAGCGCCACACGGCGGTAGTGCAGCAGATCTTCACCCGACTCTATCAGCAGGGCGACATCTACCTGGGCCATTACGAGGGCTGGTACTGCCAGTATGAAGAGGCGTTCTGGCCCGAATCACGGGTGGCCCCGGGCAACCTCTGCCCGGAGTGCGGGCGGCCGCTGGAATGGACCCGGGAGCCGGTCTACCGGTTCCGCCTGAGTGCTTACGCGGCGCAGGTCGAAGCACTGCTGCGGCGGCCGGATTTCCTGATTCCCGAGTCCCGGCGCAACGAGGTGCTCACCTTCCTGCGGGAGGGGTTGGAGGATACCGCCGTCTCGCGCACCAGTGTAGGGTGGGGCATTCCGGTACCCTTTGACCCGCAGCACACGATCTACGTCTGGATCGACGCATTGGCCAACTACATATCCGCCCTGGGATATGGGACGGCGGCCGATGACCTGTACCGCCGCTTCTGGCCGGCGGACGTGCACGTGGTGGGGAAGGACATCACCCGGTTCCACGCGGTGATCTGGCCGGCGCTGTTGCTGGCCCTGGGTGAGCCGCTTCCCCGGCAGATTCTCGGGCACGGCTGGCTGAACGTGAATGGAGAGAAGATCTCCAAGTCTCGAGGCAACGGCGTCGATCCACAGGCACTGATCCAGCAGTATGGCGTCGATGCGATCCGCTACTATCTGCTGCGGGAGACCCCGTTTGACACGGATGGCAACTACACGGAAGAGTCCCTGGTGCTGCGGATCAACAACGACCTGGCCAATGACCTGGGCAACCTGCTCTCTCGAGTCACCCAATTGATTGTGAAGTTCGCCGGGGGCGTCATCCCTGAGCCGACTGCGGTGGATGGCGTTCTGGTTGAGGCCGCCAGGGAGGCCGTGGCGGCAGCCCAGGCCAACCTGGACCGGCTGCACATTGCCGATGCGCTGGCGGACCTCTGGCGTCTGGTGAACCAGGCGAACAAGTATATCGAAGTCCAGGCGCCCTGGGCACTGGCCCGCGACCCCGGACAGAACGAACGGTTGAACGGCGTGCTCTACAGCCTGGCCGAGTCCCTGCGCATTCTGGCGGTGGCCCTGACGCCGTATCTGGTTGAGACGCCCGAGGAGATCTACCGGCAGTTGGGTCTCGATGCAGGGGCGGTCCGGGGAACGCAGTGGCCAGATGGGCTAAACTGGGGGCAGCTACCAGCAGGAACGGCTGTAAAGCGCGGTGCACCGCTCTTTCCCCGCATCGGTTGAGCCCTCGTCCGGAAGGATGAGCGCAATGTCGTGCGGGTAAACGAGGGCAAAATTCGCTCTCCAGGCCGATGTTTCAGACTCTTTCTCCTGGTATAGTAAAGCCATAACAAAGACACACACCAAGGAATGAAAGAGGAGGGCGACTGACACATGTCGATCTGGATGTTGACCGATGCAGACGTGGAGGCCGTTGTGAACCAGTTGAAGTCGGGCAAGACCGTGAACGAGGTCGCCGCAGATCTCGAGATCAGTGCCGAGATGGTAACCTGCGCCGTGCGCAAGTGGCCGGCCCTGAACCGGCGCCATTCCGTTGCCGCTCGGATCTGGGGACTCTAACCCCGTCGTAAAACAACGCCCGCATGCATGACGCATGCGGGCTTTTTGCGCGGTCACGGCCCGAAATGCAGGGTGGCCAGGATGCGGTCGCAGACGGGGGCGACGTCGGTCCAGGGCACCACCGGGGGGCCCTGCCTCGTTGCACAGGTCACCCCATACTGGCTTTGCTGGGTCTGCACGAAGTAGAGCCGGGCATCCGTCCGGCCGGCGGCACTGTCAAAGTGGCGCTGCACGTAGGCGGCCGGCAGCCCGCCCAGTCGGGTTTCCCCCTGCTGATCGGTGACGATCCGGCCGCTGCTGGCTTGCGTGTTGACCGCGATATTTTCCGCCGCCAGATCGGCCAGGCTCCTGCCGGGTTGTCCCTCGGCCTTGCTGATGCTGATGCTGCCGGCGGGGAAGCTTAACTGGATCACATTCGGCTGAGCCGTGCGCTCCGGCTGGCTCAGCGTCTGTGGATACGCCAGCCGGATGCCCATGGCCTTGTCTTCATACGGCACCAGCGGTGCCGTCAGGAGATCACCGGGCGTACTGGTCCGGATGAAGAAATTGACGGGTCGGTCGACCAGGGGTGAATCGCTGTCACTCCGGGCGGCCGTCAGGGTGACGGTGAGGTCGGGGGAGGCATCCGCCGCCGGCTCGGCCACGAAGCTGTACTTCTTGCCTACTGTCGTTGGGCCGAGGGTGGGGGGCTGCATCTGCCAACCCGCCCCCTGCACGGCGATCTTGACCGACCGCAGGTCCACGTCTACCGGGAACTGGAGCGTGAAGTCGATGGGCCGGTGGAGCAGGAAGAGCTGCTCGTTGGGGGCCAGCGTGTGCCGGTTATCGACCATGCCGGTTTGGGCCTGCAGGAGCACGCTAGGCCCATCTGCCAGGCATGAAGTGATGCCCGCCGGCCGCCAGGAGCGGCCGCCGTCGGTGGAGCGCAGAAGCGTACGCCGGTCGGCCGTGACGGCCCAGCCGCTGGTTGGGCTGTCGAACTGGATCGCCCCGCCCTGGATCGCCGCCGCCGGCAGGCTTTGCCAGTGCTGGCCGCCGTCCTGCGTGACCTGCAGTTGATCGCCCAGCAGCAGGAAGCCGTGCGTCCTGTCCGGGAAGTCGAACCAGGTGTCGTCCAGGTCCTGCTGCCACCCTTCCACGCCCTGCTGCGACTGCCAGGTGGCGCCGCCGTCATGGGTGGTGAAGGGTACCACCATGCTGGGCTCGGCGCTGAAGGTGACCAGCATGATCCCGTCCTGCTGCGACGGGCCGAAGAAGCGCGGCGGGTAGGCGCTGCCATAGGCGGCTTTCTGCAGGTCGGCGGGGTAAGCCAGCGACTGCCGCTGCCAGGTGCGCCCGCCGTCGGTAGTGTGGTAGAACGGAATCTCCCGGGTGGTGCGGTACAGGTCGGTGACCCAGCCTTCGGCCGGGTTCCGGAAGCTGAAGCCGGTGACATACTCCGTGCGGGGCAGGGCGTTGGCTGTTACGCCCGTCATGTCATTCGCACCGAAGTTGCGGGAGAGGGGTGCCCAACTCCTCCCGCCGTCGGTGGTTTCGTAGACCGCCTTGTACATCGTGCCGAGGACCGGCCCGGAGGCGGCCAGCAGCTTGCCGTGCTCGGCGTCCGTGAAGAGCAATCGGGCCTGGCTTACTTCCCATTGGGCTACCGGCAGCAGCGTCACCGCCCAGGTCTTGCCGCCGTCGGCCGTGCGAAAGAGGTGCAACAGGCCGGCATGATCCCCCCGGCCATCGGGCAGATCGCCTACGGCAACCCAGCCGCGGGCGCCGTCCAGGAATGCGGCGCCTGTGCCCCGCATGTGGCTGGGCAGCAGGTCCCGCGGCGGGGTCACGTCGGACCAGTGTTGTCCGCCATCTTGTGTGCGCCGGACGGCGAGGCCGTCCTCGATCCCCACGACCCAGCCGGTCTGCCCGTCGATCATGTGGAGCGACGCGATGTATAGGCCGGGTTTGCAGTTCGATTCAGGCGCCGCCGGAGCGGTGGTCGCCACGGGCGTGGATGCGGGCGGAGCTTCCGTTGTTGTTCCGGTCTGGGTCACATTCCGCACACAGCCCGTGACCAGCAGGAGGGCCGACAGAAGCACCGCCATCCGTTTCACGCCCATGCATCTCCCGTCTCGCTTGGATCCGTTTCTTAAACTCTAAGACGTCTCAACCCGCCGTGCAGTTTCGTCCAACAGCACCATAAAGTACATGCGACGTTCATCCTTTGTTTATGGTTAACTAGACGTATGGGCTAAATAAAGTGTGCAGAAGGGGGAGAGGCGATTTGCGGCGGAGCGTGGTGTTGGCAATGGCAGCAGGGCTGCTGGTGGTGGCAAGCAGCCTCCCGGTTGGGGCCTCCGGCACCCAACTGACAGACATCAGCACCAACTGGGCTCGTACTCAGATTGAGACCGGCGTATCGGACGGCTATATCGCCGGTTACCCCGATGGTACATTCCGGCCCAACGCCCCGATCACCCGGGCTGAGTTCTACAAAATGCTGACCGGTGCGCTGCGGATGCAGCCGGCTCAGGTTCAGACGGGTTTCGCGGAGCAGCAGGCTACCCCCCTGCACTGGTCGTTCGTCATGGGCACCGTTCAGGGTGCCGTCAGCAACGACTTGCTGAACCCGCCTGACTATGGCAGTTCGTTCAGCCCCGATATCCAGATCAGCCGGCGGGAGATGCTGATGGCCGCCGTCCGGGCCGTGGGTCAGGGGCCGATCGTGGCCCAGACCAATGGGCACGTCGACTTCACGGACTCGGCCGATTACGAGCAGTGGCTCCAGAATTTCGCCGCGCTCGGCGTGCAGGACGGCCTGATCACCGGGTATCCCGACGGCAGCCTGAGCCTGAACCGCAATGCCACCCGCGCCGAAGCGCTGGTGATGGTGCAACGGATTCTGTCCCACGTTACCATGGATCTCGCCACCGTCTGGAACGCCCCCGTGCCGAAATCGGCCCGGAACGGCGCCCCCGGCGAGCCGCTCTGGACCTGGGGTGGCGGAACGGCGCAGTACCCTGCCGTCAGCGACGGCAGCTCTACGTACAACTTCCCGGTGCCGATCAGCAACCTCCAGGTGCTGCCCGCCCCCGGACGGATGGCCTGGATGCGGTACCAGTTAGCGGACGGCACCGGTGTTGTGGCCCGAATCGCCGGTGGGAATGTGGCCGAAGTGGTGCGCTACGCCAATGGATTGCCGCAGCTGCTGGCTACCGGCGATGACGGGACGCTCTGGTTCACCGATCCCCAGGGCAAGCTTCAGATGTCCGATTCGAACGCCCAGCAGGTGGCCCTGAACGGCGTGGGCGATCCGGTCTCCCGTGGCGATGTGGACTGGAACGGCAACTTCTGGGGCCTTGGCAGCGGCCACCTGTATGAGGTGACGCCTTCCGGGCAGGTGACCACCCAGAGCACCGACCTGGATGCGTCCAAGTCGGTATTGGCCTTCGCCATGGCGGAGGATGGCACGGCCTGGGTCTTGCAGGGCAATGCACCGGGGGCCGGTCCCGTTGACAGCGCTGGGGATCACCTGGTGGCCGTCCAGCTGCAGGGTGGGCAGACGGTGAAGCGGGAGGTCCTGCTGAATCGTTACTACGGTGGGCTGGGCAGCAGTGCCGGCGCCACCCTCATCGGTCGCTCGGGCCCGTTCCTCTGGGTTGCGGCTGGCAGCACCGGTGCGCAGAACGGGATCTACCGTTTTGACACCAGCATCGGCGAGTTTGTCCGGATGGTTCCGCCCCGGCTGGTGGCGGATGGGTATCGGGGCATGACGGCGCCGGAAGGGGACCTGTACCTGAGCCAGGGCGGGAAGTTCTGGCGGGTACTCTCTTGAGCGTGCCCTACGTCGGGGACGGGGGAATCCCTACAGCGGGAAACTACGTGGGCATCCTCTCCGCCGTCGGGCCTGGGCTGCCACGGGCGCCTGATCCGCCGAGCCCGCGGCGCCGGTCTCGTCGGGGCGCCCTAACGGCAGCCCAGACCCGCCGGCTGCGGGGCGCTCACATTTTGGCGGGGGTGGCGCCGGGGGCCGGCTGCGGGGACGCTCAGCTTCGTTTGACTGCTGGAGACAGAACACCCTAGCAACACCCCAGGGGGTCGGCTGCGGGGGCGCTCAGCTTCGTTTTCGGGATTGGGGCCCATAACACCCCTGCGGTTTCGTGGGGGGGCCGCGTTCACACTGGGCATCAAGAACGCCCGGAGCATATCTGCTCCGGGCGTTCTTGCATGCTACTGCACCTGCACGGAAGTCACGATCAGGAGCGGCACCCGCTGATCAGGCGCCAGCCCTGAGACAACGGCTGGGCGGGTGACCAGGGCTGTCAGGGCCAGGGCTGCCTGATTGCCAGGGGTGGACGGTCGGAGGTAGACGACTCCCGCGGGAGTCTGCAGCAGATGGGTGATGCCCAGCGGCGCCAGGGCTGACGGAGCTGGCGTGACCAGACCCGTCATCATCGGATCGGAGCGGCTGTCCCGGATGACCGATACGCTATTGTCGTTACCGTTGGCGACATAGATCTTGTTACCCGGAGCGAGCACCATGCCCCTGGGGCCGCGGCCTACGTGCAGCGTGATCGGCCGCTCGGTTAGATCACTTGCGTTTAGGACCGATACGGTATCGTCGACTGCATTCGCCACGAAGATGTGGGAGGTGTTGGGGTTAAACGCAACGCCGTCCGGCCCGTTTCCCACCGGTACCCGTGTGATGGCTCGGCCGATATTCCCATCAATGACCGTCATGCCGCCCGGGGCATCCGCCACGTAGACCCGGTTTCGCCCCTCGTCCACGTCAAGGGCAAAGCCTCCGGGCACGCCAGTGATGATAGGTCTGAAGGGATTGGCGTTCACCTGGAAAAAGGCGTGCCCGTCGATCACGTTGACGGAGTCGCTGGCGGAGGTGACGACATAAATGAGACTGGTCCTTCGGTTAATCGCCGCGGCGAGGGGCAGTCTGCCGGTCAGGGAGAGTGGGGTCAATGTAGAGTTGGTGGTCGCATCGATTGGCGTGACCGTGTTGTCGTCGCCGTTGGTGACGAAGACCAGAGGGGTCGGGTTGTCGGGACCCGCAGCCCATGCCACTACGCTGGTGGGCGATCTGCCTACGGGAATGGTCGTGATGACCTGATTGGTCTTGCCGTCCAGCACTGTCACATTGTTGGAGCCGAAGTTGGAAACGAAGACCCGGGAGTTCCCGCCGACATCCACCTGGTCGACGCCTGAGGGTAGGCGACCCACGGGGATCGTCGCCGTGACGGTGTCCCTGGCCGCATCGATCACCGAGACGTTGTTACTGCCGAAATTGGCGACGTAGAGAATGTTTCGGACAGCATCCAGACCAATGGCTGTGGGAGTCGTACCCACGGGGATGCCATTCGGAGCGACCGTTGGGGGTGCCATCACCTTCACCCTTTCTGTCAGTGCCTTCCAAAACATGAGCGAGGCCCATCCTATGCAACACACGCTGCCTGGCGCACGCAACGGGTGGTCTGGAGGGCTGTGCATGACGCGCCATGAGCGGCGGCCGTATCTTTATGCACCTACCGGTGCTAATAGAGATGAGTGTCCAGGCATACCCCCGGAGTGGGTCGACTTTACGTCGGCAAAGGTGGGTCAGCTTAGTTGCGGGGATTGGATCCCACGTACGACAGACGAAGCCCCCTCTGATGGAGGGGGCTTCGTCGCACTCGCTTGGCGGTGGATGGGGCTGGGCAGGCGGCGAGGCCGCAAACGGGGTGTTCTGTCCAAAATTTTCCTGGGTTAAGCGGGGGTTGAGAAAATATTGGACGGAAAACTGCATTTGCGGTCACGCCGCGGGTGAGACCGGCCAATTCAGGGGGGAAACAGGGGCTTGGGGGCGTGCCCGAGTCCGCAAACGCAGATTAGTGTCCATTTTTTTCTCGCAAGCCGTGAGGCCTGCGAAAGAAATGGACAGAACCCTTCATCCCAGCCGTCGGGGGGGCACTTCGTGGGAGTACCCTCCGCCGTCGGGCCTGTGACGCCACGGCCCCTTATCCTGCGGAGCCCCTTACGGGTCTCCTCGGGGGGCCTAACGGCGTCACAGACCCGCCGGCTGCGGGGACGCTCAGCTTCGTTTTCGGGATTGGAGACAGAACTCCCTTGTGGGCCTCGGGTCTCCTCGGGGGGCCTAACGGCGTCACAGACCCGCCGGCTGCGGGGACGCTCAGCTACGTGCTTGTGGGGCCCTCCGGCTGCGGGGACG
>JBLNEM010000300.1:0-7180 GCA_050262655.1 Mycobacterium leprae
ATGAGGGTGAGGCGGTGCAGACCGGTCACGGTCTGCGGGCGACGAGCGGTCGAAGTGTTGCTGTTCATTTCGTGAGGGCCTCCTTTGTTTCTGCCAGCAGGGTTCGGGCCGCGGCGCCGGGGTCCTGCGCCCCAACCACCGCGGAGATGACCGACACACCAACCGCGCCGGCCTCGACCACCGGTGCAGCGCCGCCGATGCCGATGCCGCCGATGCCCACCACGGGCAGGCTGGTCGACCGGCAGACGACCGACAGACCGGCGGGGCCGATGGGGGCGCCGGCGTCGCCCTTGCTGCCGGTGGCGTACACCGGTCCGGTGCCAATGTAGTCGGCGCCCTCTGCTTCCGCGAGGGCAGCCTCTGCCGGAGTGGCGCAGCTGACGCCGACGATGGCGGCCGGTCCCAAAATGCGACGAGCCAGGTGGGCGGGCAGGTCATCCTGGCCCACGTGGACGCCGTCGGCCCCGAGGGCCAGGGCCAGATCCACCCGGTCGTTGATCAGGAAGAGGGCGCCGTACGAGCGGCACAGCTCCAGCATCCAACGGGCCGCATTCACCTGCTCCGGCAGGCTCTGCTGTTTCTCCCGGAACTGGATGCACCGGACGCCGGCTTCCAGCACCTGCCGCAGGGTGGCGCTGGGCGTACTGCCGGAGACGATCACGTAGACGCTCAACTGGTCGGCCAGCAGCGTGGTAATCCGGTCTTCCGGCAGGGCACTCACCGCTGCCAGGCGATCCAGCAGGCAGGCTTCGAAGGTGCCGGGGCCCTGGGCGACGGCGACCGCCTCTTCACCGGCGATCCCTTCATAGAGCAGTGCGCCGGCGACGCTCTCCAGCGTCGCCTCCACGGCCACCGCAGCGGCGACAATGGCACTGACCAGGCAGCCGGCGCCGACGATATCCCCCATGATCGGGTGGCCGGAGCGGACCGTCACGGTGCGGCTGCCATCCGAGACCACGTCGATGGGGCCTGTGGCGGCCACGATGCAGCCGAAACGCCGGGCCACCGCCTTCGCTGCCGCAGCGACCCGGGTGACCATGGCGCTGTTGTTGTCGCCCGTGGCAGTATCGACACCCCGCACCAGGCCGCCGGTACCGGCCAGCGCCAGAATCTCGCCGTAGTTGCCGCGCACCGCGGTCATCCGGATCTTGCTCATGAGGTCGATGGCCGCCGCGGTCCGCACCGCCAGGCCGCCGGCGCCAACCGGATCGAGCACCACAGGCACTCCGTGCTGGTTGGCCGATGCGCCGGCCACCAGCATGGCCTCCAGTTGGGCCGGGCTCCAGGTGCCCATGTTCAGGTAGAGGGCGTTGGCCGCCGCGGCCATCGCACCCGCTTCCGACTTATCCAGCGCCATCACCGGCCGGGCGCCGGCCGCCAGCAGGCCCCGGGCGACCCAGTCCATGGTGACGTAGTTGGTGATCGCGTGAACCAGGGGACGGGCTTGTTTGATGCGGGCAGGCAGGCTCTTCATTTGTGTTCCTCCAACCAGGCAAGGTGATTGGTGGGGCCATGGCCGCTGCCAAAGCCGGGATTCCTGGCGATGGCCAGGGTGATAAACTCTTTGGCTCGCACCACAGCCGCGTGCAGGGAGAGGCCCTGCGCCAGTCCGGCAGTAATGGCGGCGCTGAATGTACAGCCGGTCCCGTGGGTATGGCGGGTAGCGATGCGCGCCGAGCCCAGCCATTCGACGCCCTCGGCGGTGACCAGCAGGTCGTCGGCGTAGGCTCCTTCCAGATGCCCGCCCTTGACCACGGCGGCTCGGGCGCCCATCTGCATCAGCCGGTCGCCCGCGGCGAGCATCTCGTCCTTGGTGCGGATCGTGAGCCCGGTCAGCGCTTCGGCCTCCGGCAGGTTCGGGGTGATCACCGCCGCCAGGGGCAGCAGCAGATCCCGCAGGGCCGCCTGCGCCTGCGGCAGCAGCAGCGGCTGGCCGCCCTTGGCGATCATCACCGGGTCGATCACCAGGTTGGCGACGCCCCAGTGGCGGATTCGATCGGCCACCACTTCGATGATCGGCGTGTCAAACAGCATGCCGGTCTTGACCGCGTCGGAACCGATGTCGGAGAGCACGGCGTCGATCTGCGCCTGAACCTGCTCCGGGGTGAGGGGGTAGACGCCGAAGACGCCGGTGGTGTTCTGGGCGGTGACCGCCGTCAGGGCCGAGGTGCCGAAGGCGCCCAGCACGGTGAAGGTCTTCAGGTCGGCCTGAATGCCGGCGCCGCCGCCGGAGTCCGAGCCGGCGATGGTCATGGCACGGGCGAGTCGCATCGGAAACCACATCCTTCCCAGGGGAGATGGTGAGGGCCGCAGCTCTAGGGAGGGCTGCGGCCGAAGCATTACTTGGCGGGGTTGGCGAAGGCCGTATTGGGATCGGTGGTGCCCTTGATCAGGCCGGCCTGCTTCAGCCAGGCGGCGACATTCTTCCAGTCGTCCGCACTCTGGCTGCCGAAGGGATGCTGGGCGTCGGACATCAGCGGCAGCAGCAGCTTCAGCGACTGCGTCTCGACATCCTTGTCCAGCGGGAACTCCTTGTCCTGCTTATCCAGGACAAGCTTCAGTGCGTCGTCGGGATGCTGGGTCACGTACTCCTGACCCTTGGCCAGCGCCCGCCAGAAGGCGGCCACGGTGGCAGGGTCGTTCTTCAGGGTCTGCTCACCGGTGATCAGCACCAGCTCGTAGTAGTTGGGCACGCCCCAGTCCTGCGGTGCGAAGTAGGTCATCGGAATGCCCTGCTTCTCCAGCACCAGCTTCTCATGGTTCAGGAAGCCGCCGGCGATGCCGTCGGTCTTCTTGGTGGCGATGGCCGGGATCAGGTCAAAGGAGACGTCGGTCAGCTTCACCTTGGTCGGGTCGCCGCCGTCCTTGGCCACCATGGTGTTGACCAGGGCCTGGTTCAGCGGGATGCCGGGGAAGCCGATCTGCTTGCCCACCAGGTCCTTCGGGCTCTTGATGCCGCTGGCGGTGGGGACCATGAGGCCGTTCAGCGGATGCCGGACGACGGCGCCGATGGAGACGACGGGGACGCCCTCTTCCCGGGCCATCAGCGTATCCGGCTGGTAGTACAGGGCAAAGGTTTCACTGCCGGTGCCCACCAGCTTGATGCCGGCGGTGGGGTCGTCGGCCGGCATCTTGATGTCGACGTCGAGCCCTTCAGCCTTGAAGTAGCCCTGGCTGACCGCGGCGTAGATGAACGAGTGCACGGCGTTGGGGTACCAGTCGAGGATCAGGGAGACCTTCTTCGGGGGCTTGGCCGCCGCGGAGGCGGTGCTGTCCCCGGTGGCAGGAGCGGGAGCGGCGGGCTTGCTGTTGCAGGCGGTGGACAGGAGCGACACCGTCAGCAGTAGGCCCAGGAGTGCGGCAAAACGAGTGCGATGCATGGGAACCCTCCTTCGGGGATAGGGGTGCTATTCGTATTTCCGGACCCGGCGTTCAGCCCACGCCGCCAGGGCAAACAGCAGAATGCCCAGCAGCGCCAGCAGGATCACCGAGGCGAAAAGTTCCGCAGACTTCAGGGTACTGGCGGCCCGTCGGCCGTATACGCCCAGCCCGGCCTGGCCGCCCAGCCATTCGGCAATCACGGCCCCGGCCACGCTGGTGGTGGTAGCCACCTTCAGGCCGGTGAAGAAGGAGGGCAGCGCAGCCGGGGCCTGCGCCAGGCGCAGAATCTGCCAGCGGGTGGCACCGGAGGCCTCCATCCAACTGAGCAGTTCGGGATCGGCGGCCCGCAGCCCGTCGTAGGTGTTCACCACGATCGGGAAGAAGGTGATCAGCACCACCACCGCCACCTTCTGGGTCAGGGAGTAGCCAAACCAGAAGAGGAAGACCGGCGAGATGGCCACCACGGGGATCGTCTGGGAAGCGATCACCAGCGGGTAGAGCGCCTTGCTTACGGTGGGGGAGAGGTGCATGACGACCGCCACCATCACCCCCAACAGGAGGCTGATCAGGAGGCCCAGGAGCACTTCCAGGGCGGTCACCGGCAGGTGGTCGTGCAGAAAGGCGGCCCGCCACTGCCAGAGTGCGACCAGAATGCGGCTGGGGGGCGGCAGAATGAAGGGCGGCACCTTGAGCAGCCGGCAGGCCGCTTCCCAGCCCAGCAGCAGCGCTACCAGCAGAATGGCCGCGGGCCCGTACTGTTGCCACCAACGCCTCACAGGCCCACCTCCTTCAGGATAGCGGCCCGCCGCTCTATGAGGCGGGGGTCGGTCACCAGATCATAATGGCGGGGCCGGGGCAGGTTGATCGGAATCTCCACGCCGCCGCCCTTCAGGGCATAAACCCGGTCGGAGAGGAGGGCAGCCTCCTCGGCGTCGTGGGTAATGAAGAGCACGGTCTTGTTCAGCCGCCCGGAGAGGTCCAGCAGCCACTGCTGCATCTGCGCCCGGGTCAGCGCATCCAGCGCCCCGAAGGGCTCATCCAGCAGCAGCACGTCGTGGCCGCCCAACACCGTTCGCAGGAAGGCGACGCGCTGTCGCATGCCGCCGGAAAGCTGGTGCGGGTACCGCTGCTCGGCGCCCGCCAGCCCGAACTCGGGCCAGAGGGCCAGTGCACGGGCTCTCGCCTCGGCCGGACGCACCCCCTGGAGTTCCAGGCTGACGGCGGCGTTATCGAGGGCGGTGCGCCAGGGCATCAGGCAGTCCCGCTGCGGCATGTAGCCCACCCGACCAGGAGATGGCGGGGCATCGCCCACCCGAACCGTCCCGGACTGGGGGCGGAGTTGGCCCGTCAGCAGCTTGAACAGGGTCGACTTGCCACACCCGCTGGGCCCCACCAGGGAGACGAACTCGCCCGCGGCCACCTGCATGCTGAACCCCTCCAGCAGGGGACGGTTGTCGTAGCCAAAGACCACGCGATCGAGTAGGATCAAGGCCTCACCCCCTGCGGGCAAATAGAAAGACCGCCTCCCGCGTGTGAAAGCGGAGGCGGCCGAAAAAAGGCTGACCGACTTCCACTTCCCTCCGCTGGCATTACCCAGTTCAGGTACAAAGGGTTCGGATCGGATGACCCGTCTCAGCCCAGAAAGGGCTCCCCCAGTGGTAACGAATATCAATTGGATGACAAACCCCAGCCTAGCACGATTGCCCTGGTGCGTCAATAGGATGCGAACCTGGCAACTGCTAGAACTGCCCCGTCGCATGCTGCATGATGAGCGAGGTCCCCGCCACAATCATCCAGAGCAGGAAGCCCAGCAGCATCGGCTTCAGGCCGGTCTTCGCCATCTGTTTGAAATCGGCGGAGAGGCCCACGGCGGTCAAGGCGACCACGATCAGGAACTTGGCGGTGGTGCCGGCGGCCAGTTTGAAGATGCCCGGTACGAAACCGGCCGTGTTGATCAGCGATGCCACCAGGAACCAGAGCACAAACCAGGGGATAATCTTGCGCAGATTGACCTTGGTGGCGCCGCTGCCGGAACGCTGCGCCTTCACGGTGCGCCAGGCGGCGATGGCGAAGGTGATGGGGATGATCATGGTGGTGCGGGTCAGCTTCACCACGGTGGCATAGTCGCCGGCCTCCTTGCCATAGGAGACGGCCGCAGCCACCACCGAAGAGGTGTCGTTCACGGCGGTGCCGGCCCAGAGGCCGAAGGCGTGCTGGCTCATGCCGAAGAGGTGGCCCAGGATGGGGAAGAGCAGCACCGCGACCACATTGAAGGCGAAGATGGTGGAGATGGAGTAGGCCACTTCCTGCTCCTCTGCGCCCAATACCGAGGAGACGGCGGCGATGGCCGAACCACCGCAGATGCCGGTGCCACAGCCGATCATGGCGGTCAGGTCGCCGGATACGCCCAGGGCACGGCCCAGCAGCCAGGCGCCGATCAGGGCGGCCGCCAGGGTGGTCAGCATCACCGTCAGCGAACTGGTGCCGGTCGACCAGATCTGCCGGAGGCTGAGGGTGAAGCCCAGCAGCACAATCGAAGTCTGGAGCAGTTGCTTGGAACTGAAGGCGATGCCCGGCTTGAAGGTGGGGCTCACCTTGCCCGAGGATTTGACCAGCATGCCCAGCAGAATGCCGAAGACGGGGCCGCCGATGACGGGAAACCAGTTGCCGAGAAAGGCGGCGGCGGTAGCGAGGGCGAAGGTAAGAATAAGACCGTAGAGCCTTGTGGGCTTTGTCGAGGATAGCGACGCTTGCATCGAACCGTGCTCCTTCCACAAGTGCGGGATAGTTTACATAGTAAACCATTAGGGCTGACAAGGGAAGTTGGAGATCGGCGGATTTCCCGGTCCGCTCGGGGGAGATGGCGCGCCGCAAGGCGCAAGGGTAGAATAGGAAGCGTTGGCGAGCAACCCTCTAACAAAGGAGCATCCGTATGAACTTATCCGGCAACACCGTCCTGATCACAGGCGGCGCATCGGGCATTGGCTTTGCCTTCGCCGAACGGTTTCTGAAGGCTGGGAGCGAGGTGATCGCGTGCGGCCGGCGGGCCGAGAAGCTGGCGGAGGTAAAGGCGAAGTACCCGCAGCTGCACACCCGGGTCTGCGACATCGCGGTGGAAGCCGACCGGCGTGCCCTCTTCGAGTGGGTCCGACAGGAGTTCCCCCAACTGAACGTACTGGTCAACAACGCGGGCATTCAGCACCGCATGAACCTCCTGGAGGCGGATCCGACCAACTGGAGCTACTACGCCCAGGAGATCGCCATCAACCTGGAGGCGCCGGTTCACCTCTGCATGCTCTTCGCTCCGCTCCTCTCCGGGAAGAGCGGCGCCACCATCATCAACGTCTCCTCTGGTCTGGCCTTCACCCCCATGGCGTCGGCGCCGATCTACTGCGCCACCAAGGCGGCCCTGCACTCCTTCACCATGAGCCTTCGCCATCAGGTGGCCGGCCAGAACGTGGCGGTGCTGGAAGTGATCCCGCCCGCGGTAGCAACCGATCTGGGTGGTGCCGGCCTGCACACTTTCGGCGCCCCGCTGAACGAGTTCGCCGATGCGATCTTCGAGGGCCTCGCCAAGGGTGACCTCGAGATCGGCTACGGCACCGCAGCCCGGTCGCCCCGCATGTCCCGGGAGGAGATCGACGAAGCCTTCATCCGCATGAACAACCGCCGGTAAGCACAAATGGGCGGCAGGGAGCGGCCAGGGCTCTGCGGAATCAGAGAAGGCAAAGGAGGCGGTGGTGTTGGCGTTCGACTTCCATGGCAAGACGGCCATCGTGACGGGGGCCGCACACGGCAT
>JBLNEM010000301.1:0-7852 GCA_050262655.1 Mycobacterium leprae
TCGGGTACGCCTTCCACGCCACGGGCAGTGCCGTGTTCAGCGACCCGCTGCATCAGCTCTTCAGAATACCAGCCCTCACGCCTGGCGATCTGCTCGAACTGCCCGTCCACATCCAACATCAGGGTCTCCGCCTGATTCCGGGTGAAGACCAGGGCAAACTTCGGCTCGATGCCGCCGGAGCAGGGCTGGTCCGGCCGAGCGCCAAACAGCGAAATCGTGCCGGTCGGCGCAACGGTGGTCAGCGTTGCATTGCGAACCTTGAAGCCGGCCTGATCCCACTGGCTTCCGGACCACTCGGGGTAGGCGCCGCGGGACTCCGCGAGGGCGATGCTCTCTTCCAGGCCTGCGGCCTTGATGTGGCCCATGACCTGAGCCGCCAGTTCCACTGCCTCTTCGCTGTCGTAGGCATAACCCATTTCGACCAGCATTTCCGCCCAGCCCATGACCCCCAGACCCACACGGCGGTCACGCCGGGCCTTCTCGGCAATCTGGGGCAGTGGGTACTTGTTGGCGTCGATGACGTTGTCCAGGAAATGAACGGCCGTCCGCGCCACCGAGGCCAACCGGTCCCAATCGACCACGGCGTCATCGGTGTACGGATTCAGCACGAAGTTGCCCAGGTTGATCGAACCCAGGTTGCAGGAACCATACGGCGGCAGGGGCTGCTCGCCGCAAGGGTTGGTGGCCTCGATCACTTCGGCGTGATTGTTGGGGTTCCGCTTGTTCATACGGTCGATGAAGACGATGCCCGGCTCGCCGTTCTTCCAGGCGCAGTCGACCAGTTCGTCCCAAACCACCCGAGCCGAGAGGCGGTCGATCGGCTTGCCGTCGCGCGGATTGATCAGGTCATACTCGGTGCCATCCTGCAAGGCCTCAATAAACTTATCGGTAATGCCGACGGAGATATTGAAGTTCGTGATCTGGGTCGTATCCGACTTGGCGGCAATGAACTCCTGAATGTCGGGATGATCCACCCGCAGAATGCCCATGTTCGCGCCACGGCGGGTACCGCCCTGCTTGATCGCCTCGGTCGAGGCGTTGTAGACCCGCAGGAAGGAGACCGGGCCGCTGGCGACGCCCTGACTCGACCGCACCTTGTCGCCCGACGGCCGCAGCCGTGAGAAAGCAAAGCCGGTGCCGCCACCCGTCTGGTGAATGAGGGCAGCCTGCTTCATGGTTTCGTAGATCTCGCCCAGCGAGTCCCCCACGGGGAGTACGAAA
Source organism: Mycobacterium leprae (assembly GCA_050262655.1). GTDB lineage: Bacteria > Bacillota > Sulfobacillia > Symbiobacteriales > Symbiobacteriaceae > DASXVX01. The sequence goes on from JBLNEM010000301.1 coordinate 1,222, forward strand.
CAGGCCGAGAGCTGCCCCAGCGCCGTGCCGGCGCCCGTGAATGTGGGGCTGTTAGGCATGAAGTCCTGACGATCCATCAGGCCGTAGAAGGCCTCCTCCACCGCGGCAACCGTCGCATCGTCGGCGCCGTGCTGAGCCTCCATGCTGGCCATTACCCGGGCTACCCGGTGCAGCATCTCTTCGGCTGTCTCCCGAGTCCCATCCTCCCGCTGCCGAAGATAACGCTTCTCCAGCACTGTCCGGGCGATATGTGTCAACTCCATGCAATAGATCCTCCCTCTACTAGCGGGACTTGAGCAGTTGCTCTAGCTGCTCCCTGAACTCGTCTACATCTTTGAACTCACGATAGACACTGGCGAACCGTACATAGGCAACTCCATCCAGGTGGCGCAGACGTTCCATAACCTTCTCCCCCACCTCGACGGAGGGAATTTCCCGATCCATAGCGGTCCGGAACTCCCGCTCGACGTCCTGCACCAACTGCTCGACGTCGGCCAGGGGAACCGGCCGTTTTTCGCATGCTTTGAGGACCCCGTTCAGCACTTTGTTCCGGTCGAACGCCTCACGGCGCCCGTCCTTCTTCGCCACAATCAGCGGCGGCGCCTCAATCCGCTCATAGGTGTTGAACCGCTTGCTACAGGCCATGCACTCCCGCCGGCGGCGGATGGTGCCCTCTTCTGTATGGCGGGACTCAAGCACTTTGGACTCGGCACCGCAGAATGGGCATTTCAATGCTGTTTCACCCCCGCTCCGGATCCAGAGGTTGTACACAGGGGCTGTGGATGACGTTGTGGATAGAACACCATATATAGGGTGTTCAGGCATAATGCTAACACCACATATAGGGGCACACAACCTTATGTATCCCCGAATTTCCGTGGTTGCGGGGGGCAATCTCGTTCAGGGTACTTCTAGCTTCGCTTTTTGCGGGCCACGCAAAACAGGGCTATAGTCCCATGGTCCTAATGCACCGGTCCAGGGCGAGCGCTGCCCGGTCCCGAATCAACCAGTGCGCCCATTCGTCAAAGGGAGTTGGATCCAGGTTGATGATCGCCAGGTCGGCCCCACCCATTGCGGCCACCAGCGGCATCTGGTTGACCGGTGCCACCTCCAGCGAGGAGCCAATCACCACGAAGAGGTCGGCAGCCTCAGTGGCGGCAAATGCCTTCGCGACAGCGGCGGCCGGCAGTGCCTCTTCAAACAGGACGACGGCCGGTTTCAAAACGCCCCCGCACTTCGGACAACGGGGAATGTCGGCCGGGCTCTGCACATCCACATCGATCAGATCGCTGCTGAAGCGTCCTTCACAGGAGAGGCAGACCGATTCCCGCAGGTTGCCGTGCATCTCGATCACGTCCGCAGCGCCCGCCGCCTGGTGCAAGCCGTCGATGTTCTGGGTGATCAGCGCGGCTACATGGCCGGTCTGCTGCAGACGAGCCAGGGCAGTATGAACGCCGCTGGGCTTCGCACCCCGCAGCTTGGAGAGCCGGAAACGGTAGAACTGATAGAAGTCGACCGGCCGCTGCCGCAGTGCGGTCATAGAGACCAGTTTCATGGGGTCAGTGCCCTGCCAGAGCCCGGTTTTCGACCGAAAGTCGGGCAGTCCGGAATCGGTACTGGCGCCGGCACCCGTCAGGACCACAACGGACCGGGCTGCCAGCCACCGCTCGGCCAACTCGCCAATGGCATCCACCCTGATCACCTCACGGTAATGGGTCGATTCGCCTCCCGAAACGGGGCGTCCTCCAGAACGGTTCGTAACATTTCTGCAACCATAAAAAGCAGCCACCGACAACGGTGGCTGCATCGCCAGTGGCCCTTTTACCGTGCGTTCTGCACCGGAACGGCGTCGATGGAGGCGTCGCGGTCCACAGCCGGTGGCGAACCCAGAAGCAGGTAGTCCACCTTGATGCCGAAGAGGGCGCTGTAGACTCGCATGTCGTACTCGCAGATCATCATGTCGCCCCGGCACATCGCTTCGGCATCCTGGTCCGAGTACCCAAGGTATCGCAGCCAGTCCTGCCAGCCTTCCGGTGGCCACAGCTCTTTGAGGAGGTTGACCATGAACTGGAAGCGGAGGTGTACACAACCGTCTGCCAGTGCTTCGCGCTCGGCGTGGCTCATTTTGCTGAGCCGCTGGCCGAACACCTTGCGCAGCCGGCGCAGGCTGAACTCATCCAGCCCGGTCCGCTCCATCAGTTTGGCATCCACCACCGTCCGCACCGCGTGCAGACTGCCGGTTCTGAGTCGCTCTGGCAGCATTCCCTCCGCCCCCCCTTCTGCCCAACAATTGCTCCCGTCATCTTATACGTCTCCTGGCCGCGATGTGTTCGGTATTGGCGGACGGGGGCCGCTGTGGTTCTGCCCTTGAAGGATTTTACCCCAACTCGCTGGGCGGAATGCTCGGGATGGGAGGAAGCGTGAAGTCACCCGGGCAGGATGGGCAGTCGGTGGGCCGGTTGTTGTAGTAGTCGATCACGGCCCGGAGGAACTCGTTGACGCCGTCCATGGCGAAGGGGTCCATCCGACCGGTCGGATCGGCGAAATGCATGGCGTCGGTCGACGGCCCGACCTTGCCGCTCTTAAAGTAGAGCTTGATCTGGTAGGAACCCCCCAGGACCGGGCTGGCCTGCAGCAGGGCAGCGGCCTTGCCGATGTCGCCCTTGGCGATTAGCGAGCCCACCATGTCAAGCGGCGCCTTGTCGGCCCGGGCCATGGCGAAGGACTCGGTGTTCAGGAAGAGCGGCATCTCCTCCAATGCCTGGTTGAACAGGAGGTGCTCGGCGAAGCGGGCGTTGACCTTCAGATCGAGCTGAGCCACCGTCAGGTTGGGCACAGATGCGCTCTGACCCGTACCGGCGCTGTTCTGGCCGTTGCTACCAGTGGCCGGCGCCCCGGCAGCATCCTGCTGGGTCTTGACGGCCACTTCCTGCCGGTCACCCAGGGTGATCCCCTTGATCTGGGCGCCGCTGGTCTGTTCGGCCTGGCTCAAGTACCAGATGAACAGGGCTGCAGAATTCTTGCCGGGCACCCAGCTGTCGATGGTCTCCTCCCGGGCGGCTACCGCCTTCTCCCGCAGCTTCAGGTCGCCTTCCTTGGCCAGTTTCGCCTTGTCCCGAGTCAGTTCGGTCTGGACCTTGTCGGATGACTCCTGGGCCGAAGCCCGACGGGTAAAGAGCGGCTCGTGGACGAAGCGCCAGAAGCTGAGCACAATGGCCAGGATGGCAATGCCTGCGATCAACCATTTTTCACGTTGACTAAGCACCATTGGGCATCTGACCCCCCTCCGGCTTCACCAGGGTGATGTCCATCTCAAACTCCAACTGGCGGACCACCCCGGCCGGTATCACCACAGATTGAGGCTGCGCCCCGCCCTGGGTCTGCGGTTGGCCTTGCGTCGGCGCCTGCCCCTGAGCAGCGTTCTGCCCCTGGGCCTGCGGGTCTGGCTTGGCGGCAATGGTGATGGTGACGCCCTGTTCGTTGGCGTACTTCAGCCATGCCTGCTCCACATCTTTGTTGTCCACCAGCGTGCCGAATAGCTGGGCCACGTCGATCAGGCCGCGGCTGGTGCCCTTCAACACGATCTGGTTCCCCTTCACATCCAGGCTTGTCCAGGTAATGTGCTGTGGCGTGGAGGCCCGCAGATCCAGCAATACGCTGGACCAGTGCCGGCCCATCAGCGACTTCAGGTCGGTCTCGGCCTGGGTTACCTTCGTCTCACGCACCTGCAGATCCGCGGCCTTGGCTAATCCCGCCTTGACGACCTGGAGTTGGCCCTGGGCGGTCCGGGTGGACGACTCCAGTGCGAGCGTCCCCGTGTAGACCGACCCGTAGTAAGCCCCGGTGCCGATGACGGCCAGGATTCCGGCGCCTACCGCGGCCCACTGCCAACCCTCGATCTTCTTCGGCGGTTGATAGGTTTGCGGCAGCAGGTTAATGCGTACCGTCATCCTCTTCTCCCTCCCTCAAGGCGGAACCCAGGGCGGTGATCAGCAGCGGTCCGACGGCGTTGACACCGGGCTGCAGTTCGGGGTTGATATCAAGACCAGCCAGCCCGACCCGCTGGACCTTGAGCTGCTCGGCCTCCGGGCGGCCGTTTAGCACGGTCTTCAGGTGGGTCGTCAACAGCTCCGGCAGGTCCGGGAGCACCGCTCCGCCCCCAACGACGAACACCTTGTCCAGAGCCGCGTTTCGGTTCTGGATCAGGAAGAACTCCACGGAGCGCCCGACGGAGTCGAGTAGTTCGGTCACCCAGGGGTCGACGACTTCGGCCATCGTCTTGTCGCCCTTCAGTCCCTTCAGCCGCAACTCATCCTCCGCCTGGCCCGGCACCACATGCAGCGCTTCCGCCACGGCCGACCGCAGTTGCGAGAGGCCGGTGGGAATCGTCCGGGCCAGCATCGGCACGCCGTAGCGAATGACGCTGATGCGGATCGAGGTCTCACCGAAGTCCATCAGCACCAGTGGCTGTTGGCTCCGGTGCTGCGCCAGCCCCAGGGCTTCGAGAGCCCGCAGGATGGCGAGGCAGTCCAGCTCAATGGCCGTGGTCCGTGCGCCTGACTGGTTCAAAGCATTCAGGACGCCGTCCACCAGCTTCTTGCTGGTGCCGGCCAGGAAGACGCCCATCTGATGCTCCGGAATCCCGGTCGCCTCCGGCACCGGGGTGAAGTCGTAGATTAGTTCATCTTCCGGGATCGGCAGGTGCTGTGGCGCCTCAAACTTCATGGCCGAACGGAGCTCTTCCGGCGACACCTTCGGCAGGGTGATGTAGCGGTGCAAAATCGCCGGGCCGCCAACAGTGGTGCCCACTGCATCCTGCTCCAGCCCCATCGCGGCATAGGTGGCCTTCAAGACTTCCGTAACGGCACCCGGGGCCGTAATGATCCCCTCCTGCATGATGCCCCCCGGCAGCGGCACCAATGCGTAGTTCTCCAGGCGGGCCCCCGTACGGGTCCAGCGAATCTGGACGATCTTCACGGTCCCGCCGCCGATATCAATGCCCACCCCAGTCCGGCGCTGCCGGGCCAGGGCCCCCCAGTGTAAGCCGATTCTGGCCCCTTCGGGCAGTATGACTTTCTGGGTGGGGTGCAGACGCTCGAGAAGGGTCATGGACATGTAGCACCACTCCCCATTGGTCGGATGATCCCCGAGCCCGATCGAATGCAGTAGTTCGCCTCTGAATCCGGAATACAGGCCTGCGTCCCATCCACCTGGGAGAGAAGCGTGCAGACCCGCATCTGAGTGTCAACTCCACCTAGGCGCCGCCCGTTGCGATCGAACACCAGCGTCACCTCGCCGGTGGCACCTGGAATGAAGAGGCCGGTTCCCGGTTCCGTCTGCCAGGGTTGATGGTTCCGCATCAAGGAAGTCTCAATCGTCCAGCTGGCCCCCAGGCAAGGGGGCGTACCGGAGCAGCCGACCCATTCGTAGCTGTTGGACTCCAGTTGAAAACTCCGGAACAGCCCTGGCGTGGTGCCATCCGGGATAAACCGGACCTGCCAGGCCGCCGTACGGGCCACGGCCATGGAACGAGCCAGAGCAATGCTGTCCGACACGGAAGCTGCTGTCTTCGAGGTGCGCATCGTGGTGATGAGGCGGGTCCCCGAGACCATCGCCATGCTGCTTACCAGGGCCATGATTGCGATGGCGATCAGCACCTCCAGCACCGTGTAGCCATTCTGCCTGCGCATGATCCTCCCGCCCCTCCTTCGATCAGGGCGTGTAGGTGGTGGTCAGCGTCACGGTGGTGACGCCGTTCTTGACGGAAGTGGTAAACGTAACCGTGCCGGCGACCACGCGTCTTACTTCGTAGACACCTGTGCCGTAGGTGCCGACAGAAACAATGTTGTAGGTATTTGCCGGAGTATCGGCTTTCGTCACCGTGAGTCGATATGTACCGCCAGGTTCTGTGGCCAAAGAGATTGGGTCGGTATAGGTCAGCGTCTCTACCCGACCGTTCAGCCCGGATGGATCTGGGTCGGTGATCTTGGCCTCGTTGGTGTTGCCTTTCGCGTAGGTGATGATTCGTGCCCGGGCCCGGTTGAAACCGCCGTCTGCGGCGTACAGCGCCTGATTCGAGTACTCCTCCACCTTGGAGACCCGGACCTCACGGATGATGCGATTGGTGGTCAGCCCGGCGAAGAGCAGGAACGCAGCGATGGCGATCAGGACAACGGCAAGGGCGTAGCCGGCGCTACCGGCGGAGGGCGTAGACTTCGAGCGATGCGCCCCTGCTCTGGGTACCAATGGGTGCCAACTCCAGGTGGACATGTGCCCATGCACCAGTGCACTCAAACCATGTCTGAGGCGGCGCTGAAGGGTCGTATGGTGGGTAGACGTAATCCGGTGCAAGAGGCGTGATTGTGGCCTGCAGCCCGCTTCCCACAATTTCCCCTACTCCCCCTTCAATACGGTGAAGATCGGCGGGTTGAGCCGGATCGGAGAGGGCTGAATCCTCGAACCGGTAAACGATGTTTCCATAATCGAGACTCAGGTACTCGTTATCCCACCCGCACTGGATTGTTTTTGCATACCGCACATCCCGCATGATCATCGCGTCTGGGGTCCGCAGCGAGTCGTTCAGGTCGGTCTGGTCCTGGAGTGCCCGCTTGTTGCTGAGCATGGAGATGAT
>JBLNEM010000302.1:0-2965 GCA_050262655.1 Mycobacterium leprae
ACAGGCCCGATCCGAAGCTACGCCTTTTTAATGCGGGGACCTATGCTCGCAACGACGGGGTGCAGCAGGAATGCGCTGCTCTCGGAGCGAAGCGGTCGGTATATAGTCGGAAACAGCATGGGAGTCGAAGCCTGTGAGCGAAACGCTATTGACGCTGAAAGAGATCGTCGTGTTGCGCCGCCTTGATCCCCGCGGGCCATTCGGGCTGTTTGGCGCCAAGCCGATCCGGGCGTTGGACGGGGTTAGCCTCTCCATCGGCCGGGGCGAAACGCTGGGTATTATGGGCGGCAGTGGCAGCGGCAAGACCACGCTGGCTGAGACGGCAACGCTTCGGCTCACCCCGGACCGGGGGCAGATTCTCTATCAGGGGCAGGACGTCACCAAACTGGGTGGCGAGGCAAAGAAAAGCGCTCGGCGTCGGCTACAACTGATCCGGCAGGACGCCCGGGACAGCCTGGCTATGGAAGAGACGGTACTGAAGCAGTTCCGCCATCTGCTGAAGGATGCCGGAATGCCGGACGACGAGGCACGCATCGGGGCGGCCTTGGAGCAGGTGGGGTTGCCTTCCGAATTCCTGGCGCGTACGCCTCTGGCGATGTCTGGCGGACAGCAGCAGCGCCTTGCCATCGCCCGCGCGTTGGTGGTCAACCCGCAGTTCGTGGCGGCGGACGAACCCGTCAGCGGCGTGGATCCGCACCTTGCCCTGGACATGTTGCGGCTGATGGAGAAGGCCCAGCGGGAGCGGAATATCGCCTACTTGCTGATCTCTCAGGACCGCAAGGTGATCAGCCGCCTCGCCCATCGGACGGCCGTGCTCTATGCCGGACGGCTGTTCGAAGTAGCGCCTACCGAGCGCATTCTGACGGAGAGCAAGCACCCCTACACTCACCTCTTTATGGGTCAGGAAGAGGGAGCCCTTCCCGCCGACCTGGAGACCGCCGGTCAGACCTATGCGGGTTGTCCCTGGGCTGCCCATTGCCCGCTGGCCACCGAGCAGTGCCGGCAAAAAGCTCCGGCCATGCGTGAAGTAGCGCCCGGTCACATGGCCGCCTGCCACGCACTATGACGAGGGTGGTGCCCGAAACGCAACAGCGACGCCTGGTCGGTCAGGCGTAAACATGGGCCGGGGTGATCCCCGGCCTTTTCGGTTGATTCGGCACGAATGTGATTGACAGAATATGCCAAGAAAGGCTATACTAGGAATGAGAATTCGCTAACAGCGAAAAGCTGCACGAGTCACCTGGCCGGGGGGAAGAAGGATGAATTTCGAGCAGCTGGTTATGCAGTTACCAGCCCAGACGGGGAGAACCGAGTCGGCTGCTGAACTCACCGTGCATCATTGGGGCAGCCTTGCCGAAGAGTTCGCCGCGCAGGGCGGGCGCGAACTGCTGCTGGCGGGAGCCGAACCGTTGGACTATCCCGGTTTCTGGCCGGTGGTCAGGCGCGGCCGGCGGGCGGGCACGCCGCGGGTAACTGCATACCTGAGCGGCAGCCTGTTGGAACCGCGGGTCTGCCGGGAGTTGGTTGAAAGCGGAATCCATCTGCTGGTGGCGCTGGACAGCATCTCGCCGGAAGCGCATGAACTGCTCCACGGCGCAGGAAGCCACGGGCGCGCCATGGCAGCCATCGATCGCTTCGTGAAGGATGGCGTGGGTCACCGCATTGGTATTCTCGCCACGGCCAGCGGTCTGAACCAGAAGGATCTGCCGCTGCTCGGCGCCTGGGCTGCCGGTCGGGGCATTGCCCGGCTGCTCTGGAACGCGGTCCCTGACGGCGGTTGGCCCTCCGCCCAGCTTGAAACGCTTCGCCTTTCGCCTGAGGCGAAAACATCGCTATACGAGCAGATGCGCGCAGTCGCCAGGAGCGTGAACACCGAGTTCTACATCGGACCGGTGGATCCCACCGACGAGCCAACGGCGACACCGGGCTACTCCAGAGTGATTCGGGTGCGTCCGGACGGCGGCGCCTTCCGGGGCTTCAACGGCGAGGGTGGCTATCTTGGCAGTGTGAAGCGTTCCAGGCTGCACGAACTGCCCGGAAACAGCTCATTAGCCGCCGGATGATTGAAACGTTACGGCCCTTTGCGTTAAGCTTGCCATAGCAAACGCAAAGGGCTGATTCATGGCATGGACAAGCTCTACTCCCTTGAGCAACACTGGTTGGCCTGTATGGCCACTGCGGGAGGCGGCGGGCGGGTTACCCGACTTGCCGGTGCCACCGTGGTCGCGAACCCGCGGGTGGATGGCACGTTTCTCAACTTTATCTGGCTCCATCGGATGCAGCCGGAGGCTCTGGCAGCCACCCTGGCTGCTGCTGGCGCGCTGTTGTCCGCTTACGACCGCCGCCCCGCACTCTTTCTCTCGCCAGCCGCGGGCGAGGTGGAGCAGCTGGCAGAACGTCTTCGTCTGACCGGTTGGGTGCCGGTGCTGCACCAGGTGGTATTGGCTTCCCCGCTGCCCCAGCCCGAACGGAGATCAGACCCAGCCATCACCGTGACATCCGTGGGCCGTGAGCAACTGCCCCTGTGGGGTCAAACGCTGGTAGACGCCTATGGCGTTTCGACCGAAGCCGCCGACTCCATTCGGCGGGGCTGGACCGCGCTCATGGCGGATCCCGGCGAAGGCGCAAAGGTCAGCTACTATCTGGCCACGCTGGAAGGCCAGTCCGTCGGCACAGGCCTCACCTGGAGTCAGGGTGGCATCGCCGCCCTGTACTGCGGTGCCGTCAACTCCGCCTTTCGTCGCCGTGGCGTCCACCGAGCCCTCATGCAGCGCCGCCTGACCGACGCCGCCCGGGAAGGAAACCACCTCGCAGTCCTACAGACCGAGAAAGGCTCCCCGGTAGAACACCTCTGTACCACCCACCTGGGCTTCACCCTCGCCTATGAGCGCCAGATGTGGCTACCGCCCACGGCGGTACAAGCAGTAAGTAACTAAATCCCCGAAACGAAGTTGGGCGTCCCCGA
>JBLNEM010000303.1:0-4457 GCA_050262655.1 Mycobacterium leprae
GATGGGGGTGCCCCACCCGGCCGTTCGCTAGTCTTTCTTGGCAGCCCGAGCCTAGAACCGGAAGTAGATAAAGGAGACCTGCTCCGTCTGGGTCATCACCAGCAGGAAGCAGAACGCCAGGGTGAAGAGCAGCGACCGCACGGGAATCGGGAACCAGCGGTCCCATACCTTCCCCAGTTCGCTTTCACGCTCCCGTAGCCAGAACTCCGCCACATGGGCCAGGAAGAGGAGGGCGATGACCGGCAGGTAGCGGAGTGCCAGAGGCGTCCAGTGGAACCAGGTCGGCGAGAACATGGCGTAGACCATGTGCAGAGCCGCATGCAGGCTGCCTGCCCGGAAGAAGATCCAGCCCACGGTGGTCGCCTGGAACATGGCAAATACGCCGATCCACCGCCAGGCCCACCCCTTCGCCTGCCAACCCAGACGCCGCATAACGCCCTTGGTCCAGAACCGGTGACCGGCCGACAGGAAGCCGTGATAGAGGCCCCAGATGATGAAGGTCCAGGCCGCCCCGTGCCAGAGGCCGGAGATCGCCATCGCCGCGATCAGGTTGAAATAGGTGAGGAATTCCCCCGCCCGGGAACCGCCCAGGGGGATGTAGATGTAGTCCCGAATCCAGGAGGAGAGGCTGATATGCCACCGCTTCCAGAACTCCGTGGGGTTCTGGGACAGGTAGGGCGTGCGGAAGTTGGTGACGAGAGTGAGGCCAAACATGTGGCCGATACCCAGCGCCATCTCGCTGTAGGCCGAGAAGTCGAAGTAGATCTGGAAGGCGAAGAGCCAGCCGGCGATCCAGGTCTCCGGCCCCGAGAGGGTCGACCAGCTGGTGAAGAAGTTCTCCACCCGGGGCGAGAGCACGTCGGAGAACAGCACCTTCTTGGCCATCCCCATCAGGAACAGGTAGGCGCCATAGCGGAACTGGCCCCACCGCACCTCGGTGCTCTCCACCCGCTGCAGTTGCGGCAGCAGTTGAGGCCCCCGCATGATCGGGCCGGCGATCAACTGGCCGAAGAAGGCCGTGTAGACCCAGCATTCCAGGTAGGAGCGGGCCGGCTTGACGATCCCCTTGTATACGTCCACCAGATATGCGATCAGGTGGAAGGTGTAGAAGCTGATGCCGATCGGCAGCAGCAGTTGCCAGTCCTTCGGGTTGAGGCCCATATGGAAGAGGCGGTCCAGGTTCTCCACCGCAAAGGCCGTATACTTGAAGATCACCAGGTTGGCCACGTTGACCAGCAGGCCGGCCACCAGGAACAGCTTGCGGTAGGCGCCATCCAGCCGGAGTGCGCAGAAGTGGGTCACCGCCACAATCGCCATGAAGAGCAGCATATACTTCCAGCCGGAAACCCCGTAGAAGAAGAGGTTGGCTACTGCCAGCAGCGGCATGCGGCCTTTGGGAAAGAGCAGGTAGAGCCCCAGGGTCAAAGCCATGAGAATGATGAATTCTGGACTGTGAAATAGCACCTGGCGCCCTCCCTTACTTCTGTACAGCCGCGGGCGGCTTCAACAGTTCCTGTCCGATGATGGCCGCCAGCTGCCGGTACCCTTCCGGCATCAGGTGGACATGGTCCACAAACTGATCGGATGGCATGGCCGATGACAGATCGAGGTAACGCACCTGCTGTGCGGTGAACCAGTCGGAGACCCGCTTGAGATTCGCCTGATACTCCGGCGAATCCGCACCCGGGGCCAGCAGTGCGTGGTTGACCGGCGTGAAGATGAAGAGCGGCTCGGCGCCCTTCAGATGGGCGATCATCCGCTGCAGAATGGCGATCTGCGGGTTGGCCGGCGTCATGTCGAACGGCTTCGGATCGACGAACCGCCTATACTGCGGATCCTGCATCAGGTTCTTCAGCCACGGCTTGTCGGTCCACGGCCGGATGTCCGTCACCTCGCCGGTGTTGTTGATGTGCAGCACCCGATCGATTTGCGCCTGCAGGATGTACCGGTCACGCCAGAGCGGCACCGGCGCCAGGAGCGCATCCCGATAGCGAACCACCCAACTCTTGCCTGCGTTCGGGTCGGCGCTGCCCTTCACCGCCGCGTACGCACCGGCATCCAGGCGCTGAAGGGTATCACCCAGCCACGAATACTCGGGGATCCCGTGGCCGTAGGGCACAAAGTCCGAGTATACCTGATCCACCACGACCCGCTTCAACGGGATGTTGTGCTGCTGGAGCATCAGCAGCGTGGCGTAGACGTCGGCTCCGAAGTTGGCTGGCTCGGCCAGGTTGTACACCTTCAAAGGGTGGCCCTGTCCGGCGCTCCACTGCTCCAGGTAGTAGCCGATCGATTGCTCCGGCCCGCCGGGGCCACTGTACATGACGGAGTCGCCCAGGAGGATCACGTAATCCTGCTTCGGGTTGGCCCGGATTTCGGCGGCGATGCGATCCATCGCCAGGTTGAGGCCGGCCGCCATGCTGTTCTTATTGGTCTGGTAGTCCACCCGGTAGCGGTAGAGCCAGCTGCCGGGGAGCAGATGCTCAAGGGTCAAGTTCAGTAGAACGAGCCAAAGGAGAACGAAGGCTACACTGTAAAGGCCCTTGGACCTGCTCATGGCGCCACCTCGGTGTGTGGGATAAACATAATTATTTTACAGGGAAACGTGCTGGCTGGGAATGGGAAACCACAAGAAAGCGCCTGCCGAGTGGGCAGGCGCTTTGCTATTCGGCCAGGGACCGCTCCAGCACAAAGACCCCGGGGAGCGGCTGATAGCCCAGCTTGCGGTTGACGGCCAGCATGCGCTGGTTGGTGGAGTCGTTGTTTGTGCGGATGTGCGGTGCGCCCTTGCTGCGGGCGTAGTCGATCGCCACCAGTTTCAAGGCGGTGGCCAGGTGGCGGCCCCGGTACTCCCGGACCACGCCTGTGACGGTGTTGTAGTAACCGCCCCGGTTCTGCTTCTGCACCCAGGCGATCCCGGCCCAGCGGTCGCCGTCGACGGCGAGGATGATCCCGTTGGGCTCCCAGTTGGGATCCTCGGCGATAAATCTCTTCATCAAGTCGAGGGGCGCCATGGGCTGCCCGGCTCCACCCGGAATATCCTCCTGGATTGCGTGCAGGAATTCGTTGAACCGCTGCAGGCCCGGGTCGTCCTGGGGCATGGCAGCGAAGGGCACGAAACGGATGCCTGCCGACTCTGCTGCGGAACGGGCACCGGCAAAGGGGCTGGGGTCGAAGTGGGTCAGGTCCAGCGCCGATTCGAACAGATGCTGCGTGACGGTGAAACCCCGGCGCTCTGCCCACTGCCTGTGTGCGGGATTCTGTTCCCGCACTCTGGCATCCAACACCTGGGCGCCATGGGCCCGGGCCTCTCGCAGCAGGTCACGGAAGAGCAGATCGCCTATCCCCTGACGCTGCCAATCGGCGTCGACCCGGAGACTCAGGCCAGAGTGACCGGGCTTCATCAGCACCCCGCCCACCAGCAAACCGTAGCCCACCATCAGCCCATCGCCGTTCTCGGCCGCAATCTGGTAGCGGAAGATCTCCGGAGTCATGAGCCTGTCCTCCGCCTCCATCTCTGCCACCGTTGTCGTCTCAGGCAGTTGGTGCTGCTCCTGGATCGCCACGATGCGCGGGTAATCGGCCGGGGTCAGTGGCCGAAGCCGAACCGACATGCTCCCATCCCCCTCTTGATACAAGTCAGACCTATCATATCATTGATTGAAGGTTGATTGGGTGGACAAGTTGAACTCATATCATAGCATTGAGGAGTACGCTTGCCCCTGTGAGAGGAGGTAGCACCATGGAACGGTCGCTCTTCCACGCCTCTCCCCTCCAAGGACTACAGTTTATTCGCCCATACAGCCACACCCCGGAAACACCGTACGTGTACGCCTGCCCCGACCCGGATATGGCGACGCTCTTTCTCAGCCCCTACGGCGGGGAGATGGCCTGCCAGATCCTGCGCTTCGGTGGCATTCCCCATGTGGTGGAGCGTTTCGCCGGCGCGTTTGCCGAACGATACCGCGGGCGATCGGGCGCGCTCTACCGCCTGCCGGCCTCTTACTTTCACCGGATACCGGGGCTCTGGGCGGAAGAGCTGGTGGCCGACGAGGTCGTCCCGGCCCTGGCGGAACAGCCGATCGCCGATGTGGCCAGGCATATTGAAGCGCTGGCCGACCTGGGGCGAGTGGCGATCATCCATTATCCGCTGAAGGTGGGCTGGCTCCCGGCCGACGACAGCGATCTGGTGGACCGCTACGCCGCGCACCTGTCCGGCGCCGGAGAGGACGCCCGGCTGGCAAGGCGCCTGCTGGAGCGTCACCGGCCGGACCTGCTGGGGCGGGTGTCGCAGAAGTTGGGCACTGCGCGGGAGTAACCTCCGCCGTCGGGGGGGCACTACGCGGGAGTGACCTCCGCCGTCGGGCCTGTGCCGCCACGGGCGCTGATCCTGCGGATTGACCGACAAAACCTTACACAATGGGGGATGCGTACTTCTCCGGTTTTGTCGGTCAACC
>JBLNEM010000304.1:0-2669 GCA_050262655.1 Mycobacterium leprae
GCGCGGGCGCCGCCGTGTTTTTCCATGTGGGAAAGACATACCTGACTGCCGCCTGCACGCGGCGCACCACCTTGGGTGCGTACCACCATTGTGTGCGTACCCTTCGCGTGGTGGGCGTTGGGTCCTCTCACGCTGTACTCATGAAAGGAGCAGGGTGGCTACATAGAGGATGCCGGCGAAGCCAGCCAGGCCTATTAGCAGGAAGCCAAGCCATCGCTGATTACCGTACTTCGGATGATTCCGTGGCCATGAGAGCTGCCATGCGCCTTGGGCTGCCATGGCGCCAAGAAAGCCCCACTGCTGCCACCGATAGGCATTGCTGTGCGTCCAGGTATCGGTATGGAACAGACCAACAACCCAGAGGGGGATCCAGAACCCAGCGCAAAGCAAGGAGAGCAGCGTCCAGTGCCACCCATGGAACGACTGCGGCGCCGCCTCTTCTGGTTGCCTTCCGCGGAACCGCCTCACCGACACCGGTATCAGGCAGAGCAGGGCCGCCAACAGCGCCATGCTCCATTCCAGCGCACGCCCGAGGCCAAGCCCACCCACCAGCAGGCCGCAGAAACACCCCACCGTCGCCACCGCATCCTCGACATACTTCCGGCAAAGAAGCGTTCTCATGCCCCGCCCCCCATTCCAACTGTCATTACACTATCTATTACGGTGAAAAACGGAGGAGGGGTCGAAGCGACGCACAACGCAGCGCATTCCTCAGATTGACGATCAGGAAGGGCTTCCTCCGGCCGTGGCGTAAGTCTGATGCAACTCTTGCCTGTAGCGGAGGGACGTGCCATGAACTATACATCGGTGTGCGCCCCCCGATCCCTGTTGCTGGACCCCGATCTGACGGCGCCGGCCAAGGTCGTGTGGCTGCTCGCCCGACTGCCCCGGCGGCCAGGCATCAGCCCGCTTGGCAGTAAGGTGTCTGCCAATAGCGTGGGGCAACTGGCGGAACGATCTGGGCTTTCGCGGGATACAGTGCGCGACAGCCTGAAGCAGTTGGCAAACCATGGGTGGCAGTCACGCTGTGCTGAGGAGAGCGGCGACGTGAGCATGCCACGCGATTTGCTACTGGAGCAACATCTTGGGGCGCAGGCCAAGGTGCTCTACGGTAGGTTGCAGTTCATGCCTGGCCATTTCAACTATGCCGACCTTGGTCAGTGCATGGGCACTTGCACGAATACCATCAAGCACGCCGTTCGCGAGTTGGTCCAGGCGGGGTGGCTTGAGTGTGAACAAGAGCACCAGCGTGCCCCGCTCTATTTCACGCTGCGCAATCCCGTGGATGAACGACGGCAGATGGAGGTAGCTCATGCCAAACAGCGGATTGCCGTTGCACCGTCCATTGGCGAGGGCCTGATGCGCGAATACCTGTCTCTGCTGGTCGACTCCACCGAGTTTCAGGACGGCGGCACCCATGGTTCTGTACGGAACCCCAGGACCGGCATGCCCCTGCAATTCGATCGGTACTACCCAGGGTACAGAACTGCACTGGAGTTCGACGGACCGCAGCACTTCGGGGCGACAGCCAAGTTCACGCCCGAGGAATCAGCCGAGCAGCAGGCCCGGGACCTGATGAAGCAGGCGCTCTGTCCGACGGTGGGCGTCCATCTGGTGGTGGTGCTTCCTGCAGACCTCTCGCTGCAGGGCATGCGCCAGAAGATAGGCAAGTTATTGCCACAGCGCCGACTCAAGGAGAACGAGTTGCTGCTGGACTTCCTGGAGTGGAGAAGCCTTCGATACCGCCAATCGGCGGAGGAGTGGTAGCACCCGGACTCGGATGCCAGAACTTGCGTTTGGTCTGAATAACTAGTACCATTGCCTGCAATGACCGTTTTTCACTGTATAGGGGTTGTTACCGTATGACCGAGCATTATTACACCGCTCGTCCGGAGGCGGAGCACGCCGAGGAGCAGTTTACTGCCACGCTGCGTGGAATGGAGATCACGTTTACGACCGACCGGGCGGTCTTCTCCCGCGAACGCGTGGACTTCGGCAGCACCTTATTAATAGAAACGATGCAGATCGACCCAACGGACACGGTCTTGGATCTGGGCTGTGGTTACGGCCCCGTGGGAATTGTGGCCGGACGGCTGGCTGCGAACGGCAAGGTCTACATGGTCGACGTGAACGAGCGCGCCTGCGACCTCGCCCGCCGCAACCTCGCCGCCAACGGGGTGACCAACGCCGAGGTGCGCAGTGGGGACGGCCTGGCGCCGGTGCGGGGCATCGTCTTCGACAAGATCATCACCAATCCGCCGATCCGGGCCGGCAAGGCGGTCATCTACCAGATGATCCACGATGCCCACGATGCACTGAAGCATGGCGGTTCGATCTGGGTGGTGATTCAGACCAAGCAGGGCGCCCCGAGCATGAAGCGCCACCTGGAAGAAGTATTCGGCAACGTCGCCGATGTGGACCGCAAGGCCGGCTACCATATTTTGAAAGCTGTACGCGCTTGAACCGGGGCGAGCGGTCACTTTCTCGCCAGTTCATGCCTCAGCGAGGTGGCGAAAAAGTGATGATATACGCTGTTTGCGGGCTCCTCAACAAGGGATTTACCCTTGATGGGTCCTCGGAAGGCCTTTTTGAGCCCTCCGCGAGCCCTGGAACGGGCTTAATCGTCACTTTGTCGCCACCTCGGTTTTCGACCAGGTGGCGACAAAATG
>JBLNEM010000305.1:0-3680 GCA_050262655.1 Mycobacterium leprae
CTCGGCTCGCCGCGCGCCATCAGCACCTTCCTGCAGCGCGTCGGCGAAGAACCTGATGAATCCCGGCGACGTGGTGCTGGGCATCAGCGGCAGCGGTGGCTCGCCCAACGTGCTGCGGGGCCTGGAATACGCCCGGGCGAAGGGCGCCGTCACCATCGGCTTCACCGGCAACCAGCCCAAGGCGCAGATGATGCGCGACATCTGCAACATCACCCTGGCCGCGCCCCTGACCCTGATGGAACAGATCGAGGACCTCCATGTAATCTTCCACCACGTCGTCAGCCTGGTGCTGCGGCAGATGGTCTTCAGCAGCCAGGGCAAGACCTGGCGGCCTTAAGCGAGGTGTAACGCATGCTCCAGCTCTCCGCCCATCTCCATCTCCACCGGGATACCTGTAACGTCTATGTCGTCACCAACGGCGCCGAGGCCGTTCTGATCGACTGCGGCGACGGCTCTGTTTTGGACCAGCTACCGAGCCTGGGGGTGGAGCGGGTCCAGGCCGTGTTGCTGACGCATCATCATCGGGATCAGGCGCAGGGGCTGAACCGGGTTGTGGCTGCCGGCGCTGCGGTTTGGGTCCCCCATGCCGAGCAGGACTTCTTTCACAGCGTGGAGGGCCTTTGGCAGGGGCGAGAGCTGTACAACAGCTACAACAACCGGCAGGACCGGTTCTCCCTGGCCGAATCGGTTCCCGTGGAAGGAACCCTCCAGGACTACAGCACGGTCACCTTTGCCGGGCATTCCTTCGTGGTGGTGCCGACTCCCGGCCATACCACCGGCTCGGTCAGCTTCATCGCCGAGATCGATGGGCGGCGCGTCGCCTTCACAGGTGACCTGCTGGCCGGACCGGGCAAGGTCTGGTCCCTGGCGGCCACGCAGTGGTCGTACAACGGGGGCGAGGGTATCCCTGGCAGCATCCTCTCCCTGCTGGACCTGAAGGAGCGTCAGTTGGCGCGGCTTCTGCCTGCCCATGGCGAACCGATGGCTGACCCCGACTGGGCGATCGCCCAGACGGTGGAGCGGCTTACTGCCCTGCGGGACCTGCGGCGGCAGAATCCCCGGCTCTTCCTGCTGCGGGAGAAGCCCTTTGAACAGATCACCCCGCACCTGCTCCGCAGTCGGACGAGCATGGCCACCTACTACGTGCTGCTCTCCGAGTCGGGCAAGGCGCTGTTTATCGACTTCGGCTACGACTTCATGTTTGGCCCGGCGTCGGGTGCCGATCGTGCATCGCGGCGTCCCTGGCTTTACACCCTGCCTGCCCTGAAGCAACAGTATGGCGTCAGCAAGATCGATGCGGTGATTCCCACTCACTACCACGATGATCATGTGGCAGGCTGCAACCTGCTGCGAGCGGTGGAAGGGACGCAGGTTTGGGCCGCGGTGAACTTTGCCGATGTGCTGGCCAACCCGTCCCGTTACGACCTGCCGTGCCTCTGGTACGACCCGATCCCCGTGGATCGGGTGCTGCCGTTGGGCGAGCCGATTCAGTGGGAGGAGTATGAGATCACCCTCTATCCGCAGGCCGGCCACACCTACTATGCGGTGGCGATCGCCTTCACGGTGGATGGCAAGCGGGTAGTGGCCCAGGGCGACCAGAACGCCGACGGTGACGGGCTCTTCCTTAACTACGTCTATAAGAACGGATTCCGGCCGCAGGACTATCGGGAGAGCGCTCAGCTTTACCGGCACCTGAAACCGGATCTGATGATCTCCGGTCACTGGGATCCGATCTGGGTGCAGCCCGGCTACCTGGAGCAGTTGCTGGCGCGGGGAGAGACCCTGGAGCGGCTGCACCAGGAGTTGCTGCTGCCAGAAGCGGCGGCATCGGCCTGGCTCCAGCCTTACCAGGTGACCGTGGCGCCCGGAGCGACCACGACCATCGAAGTGGTGGTGCACAACCCCTTCGCCAACGAGGCCGAGGCGGAAGTCGCACTGCGCCTGCCGTCGGGCTGGAAGGCCGAACCGGTCGTGGCGAAGGTGACGGTCGACCCCGAGACTGACGGGTCTGCCTATTTCAAGGTGACCGCACCGGCGGCCCCCGCCCGGCGGGTTTGCGTCACCGCCGATGTGACCATTGACGGCCGCCGTTTTGGCGAGCTGGGCGAGGCTCTGTTCACGGTTACTGATTAGGAGATGAATGCACGTGGGGTTCAGCATTCGCGGCGTCATTGAGGGCTTCTACGGGCGTCCCTGGTCCTGGGCGGAACGGGAGCGCATGGTCGATTTCATGGGGCAGCACGGGTACAACCTGTACATCTACGCCCCCAAGAACGATCCGATCCATCGGAATCGCTGGCGGGAGCCGTATTTACCGGAGGAACTGGAGCGGTTCCATTCGCTCCTGCTGCGGTGTGAGGCGAACGGGATCGAGTTCGTTTACGGCATCAGCCCGCTGGCCTACCATTACAACAGCGAAGAGTACTGGGCTGTCCTCTGGTCGAAGCTGGAGCCTCTGCACCGCATCGGCTGCCGGAGTTTCTCGGTGCTGCTGGACGACATGCCCGATAAGTTCCGCTACCCCGATGACGAGACCCGTTTCGGCAGCATTGCCGGGGCCCAGACCTGGCTGAACAACCGGGTGGCGGCCGCACTGGCGGAAGCCGGTGGACTGAAACGGTTGGTCTTCTGCCCCACCGAGTACCACGGCGAGGGCGACTCGCCCTACCTGAGGGAATTGGGCGAGAAGCTGTCCCCGGTGGTAGAGGTCGAGTGGACGGGCCGTGAAGTTTGCTCCCCACAGCTTACCACGGCTGAGGGGCGCAAGCTGAGCAGCGTCCTCAAGCGGCCGGTCCTCTTCTGGGACAACTACCCGGTCAACGATCTGGACATGCAGATGGATCCGCACATCCGCCCGATCCGTGGCCGCGACGCCGATCTGGATACTGCCTGTGCGGGCATCGTGGTGAACGGCGCCCTTCAGCCGGAAGCCAGCCTCATTGCCTTCCACACATACGCACAGTATATGGCCGATCCGAAGGGGTACAAGCCGGATATGGCCTGGCAGAAAGCGCTGCTGGCGGTGACCGGGAATGCCGAAGATGCCGCGGCCGTAGCCCTGCTGGGTGATCTCTCCCGGCGCTCTGCGCTGGAGAAGGGGGAGCACCTGAACAACCGGTTGTTGCCGGAACTGACCCTGTTCTGGGAGCGGTGGGGTGGTGTGCCGGCGGTGGCCGGACCCGATCTGCCCGACCTGCCGGAGAGTGCGCCCAAGGTCAAACCCGGCCCCGGTACGGCTGCAGACCGGGCGTTGGCGCTCCAGGAGATCGGCGAGGAGTTCGACTACATGCGCCGCGCGGCGGACCGGCTGCTGACCGGCATGGCCAACCTGGAACTACAGGCCGACCTGCGGCCCTGGGCCACGAAGATGCACGGCTGGGCACTGGTGGGCGAACAGGCGGTGGCGGTCCTCAGCCGGGCACTGGCCAATCCCCACGATCCCGGCCTGAGCATGGTCCGCCGGGCTGTGCTGGACCAGATTCTCACCACCCGGGAGAACTTCCACTGGGTGAACGGCGATCTGATCGACCAGTTTGCCCGCCGGGCCCTCTGGGCGGCGGAGCGGCTGAAGGAGGAAGAGACCCGGTAGAACGCCGGTACTAGGCGTGGGACCCCCCTCCGCCGTCGGGCCCGTGCCGCCACGGACCCGCCGTCTCCGGGGGGACTCGGGTATTACCCTA